>DATNKB010000270.1:0-8923 GCA_035603595.1 Candidatus Dormiibacterota bacterium | reverse complement strand
GTTCCTTTGTGGAAACCGCCACAAGGTCGCTGCATACCGGAGGCGGCTGCGCAACAACGGTTGAGGTGGCCATGCAGAAAGTTACCGCTGGGAAAGCTAGGATCTTCGCATTGGAGTGATCATGAAAGCCGCAAAATTCGCTCTTCTCGCTTTCATTGCCAGTCTGACGCTCGCCCCACTTTCGCTCTCCGCTCAGGAGCCGCAGCACCATCACGACGTGGACGAAAAAGTCGGCAGCGTCTCATTTGCCACTTCCTGCGCTCGCGAAGTTCAGTCACAATTCGAGCGTGGCGTCGCACTTCTGCATTCCTTCGAGTACGAAATAGCCGACGCACAATTCGAGGAGGTGACCAAAAAAGATCCGCGCTGCGCAATGTCTTACTGGGGACAAGCGATGACTTTGTACCACGAACTCTGGGGTCGCCCCAGCAAAGCTGACCTCGCCCACGGCGCCGAGCTCCTTGCTAAAGCGCGCTCCCTCCAGCCGCCCACCGCTCGCGAACGCGACTACATCCTGGCACTCAGCGTCTTTTACTCTGAGACCGATAAACTCGACCACAATCAGCGTGCCGACGCTTATGCCAAAGCGATGCAAGGCGTCCACGAACGTAATCCCAATGACGACGAAGCCGCCATTTTCTACGCGCTTTCGCTTCTCGCCTCAGGTCCTGAGCGCGACCCCAATCTCACCAACGCCAAAGCCGCCGTTGCCATCCTCAACAAACTCTACGACGAGCAAAGAAATCATCCGGGCATCGCTCACTACATCATCCACGGCTGTGACAATCCTGCGATGGCCAGTCTCGCGCTTTCGGCCGCGCGCAAATATGCCAGCATCGCGCCGGCTTCTCCTCACGCCGTGCACATGCCTTCGCACATCTTCGCGCGCCTGGGTCTTTGGCAGGACGACATCAAGTCCAACCTTGCCGCGATTCGCGTCGCCGATGGTATGGCCGAGCATCATCACGTGATGCACCACAAAGTGCATTCCATGGACTTCCTCGAATACGCGTACATGCAAATTGGCGACGACGCTAGCGCCAAAGCGACCATGGAGCAGATCGCAGCGATTCGCGTGGAACAAATGGATCACGAATTTGAGAATTATTTACTGGCGCGCCAGTCGGAGGGACCCGCCAAGTACGCTCTCGAGCGCCGCCAGTGGAAAGAAGCGCTAGCGCTACAACCCATCGCCGGAGCACCGTCCCAGGTTCAGCTCGTCACGTACTGGGCACGCGCCATTGCCGCCGGCCATCTTCACGATGCAGCCGCCGCACAAGATGCGCTGAAGCATTACGACGAACTGCTGGAAGCTACGCGCAAAGGTCCTCGGCCCTACCTCGCGGACGGGCTGAAGGACGAGCACCAAGTTGTGCAAGCCTGGGCCGCTTACGCTGCGGGCAACTCCGATGATGCGGTTCGATTGCTGCGCGCCGTTGCCGACGACGAGGACAAAGTCGGCAAAGGCGAAACCGAACTGCCCGCCCGCGAAATGCTTGCCGATATGCTGCTCGACCTGCAGCGTCCTCAAGAAGCGCTGGCCGAATACGAAATTTCCCTGCGCACCGACCCCAATCGCTTCAACGGTGTCTACGGCGCTGCGCAAGCCGCCGGGCAGGTCCAGCAAAAAGTGAAGGCGAGCACCTACTACACCCAACTGCTGAAGAATTGCGAAGGCATCCGCTCCGATCGCCCCGAGCTAGCCCAAGCCAAAACCCTCCTAGCCTCTGCGAGCGGGAGTATGTAGACTCGGAGTTCTTCAGTGCCTAGTATTAAGCGGGTTACTTCCGAGTGGCCCGCAACCCACAAGAAATCTAGAAACAGTGCCGGACTTTCTAGCAAACTACCGCGGGGCGGCTAGCTTTTCCTTTAAGGTTGCCACAATTCGATCGGATTTCCCTCAGGGTCATGCAGGCGGGCGAACCTTCCGTAGGGATAAGACTCCGGGTCAACTTTCACGGCGATTCCCGCAGCTTGTAGCTGGGCCGCCATTTTGTCGAGATCTCGCACTCGAAAGTTCAGCATCCAAACCTTCTGGGGGTCGCCGAAATAGTCGCTCGTCTCCTTGAAGGGAGTGAAAGCGGTTGATCCTGCCTCCTGATGCCACGAGGTTTCTCCCTCCTTCGTTGGTGTCGTCAAAATCCCCAGGTGTTGCTGGTACCAAAGCGCCAGCGCTTTCGGATCTTTGGCTCGAAAGAAGAATCCTCCGATTCCACTCACTTTTTCCATTTCCGTTCCTCCAGAGATCCCATCACGAACAGCGGCCCCCGCAGGGAGAGGGGAGCCCTTTGGTTGTATGGCCGTCTGCGCAGCGATGTCCACTTGGTTCCCATTCCAGATAAAGCTCGACCCGAAAGCAAATGACAGGGTTCGAAGCAGTTCGCGTCTTTGAAAACGCATCCCATCCTCCATTCAAGAGGAGCGCAACGCGACCTACGATACCTGTGCAAACGGGCTTCTGTGAAGCGCAAAGATGAGGTTCTTGACGTATTGTCGGCTACTCGGAAGTTGTGCTCGGATTTCCTTCAGAAAAATGAGAGGTGTTGGAAAAACCGCTTCCTGAGGAAGGTGGTGATAATCCCGTTCTCGACAGTTATCTGGGAAAATAAGCGTCGCGCAGACATCAAACGGATGACTTCTGACTGCCTGGTCACTCGAGCGGGGCGTCTAGAGGCCCATTTGACGCACGAGATCTTGGAAGCGCCCCTGGGAGCGCAGAGAGTCTAGAATTGGATCCACCTTGAGATATTGCATCCAAACCGCATGCTCATCGTAAGCAGATTGAAGCCACTTCATTGCGGGCTGTTTGTCACCCAAGGCAGCGTAGATCTGTGCTAAGCCATACGACGAAACGTATCTCTGCGTGGCGAGCTTCTGCAGTTGGTCAATGACGCTCAGAGCTTCGGCGTTCTTCCCCGCCACAGCATAAGCGACACCGACCTGGGCCATGTATAGAGGACTGTCCCCAGAAAGGCTCGTTGCGCTCTGCAATTCCGAGATTGCCTCAGCGTAGAGCCCTTTCTGCACGTATGCCTGGCCAAGTAAGAGATGAGCGGGCGCGAAGCTTGGATCGAACTCCAGTATTTTGCGGCCCTGTTCAATCGCTTCGTCGTATCGGCGAGCATGGTAGTAGCGAAGCCCCAGCCAGGTGTTGATGATCGGCGAGAGGGGGTCGAGTTCGAATGCCTGCTTTGCTTCTACGAGCGCTTCTTCATGCCGACCCACAACCGATAAGTAGTCCCCATACCAATGGTGTGCATTCGCATACCTGGGGCTCAATTGCAGCGCCCGCTTAAACTCGTTTTCTGCCGCCGCCCAGTTCCTTTGATGTGAAAGCACCAGGGCCAGGGAGGCATGAGCCTCGCCGGATGTAGGGTCGATCTCAACCGCCTTGAGTGCTGCTGCTTTCGCTCTGGGGAGTGCTTCCGTCGGCGATGCAAAGCCGTGCCAGGTCAGTCCGCTACTACAGTCGGCCAGGCCCGAGTAGGCAAGCCCATAGTCGGGCTGTTGATTTATGGCCTGCTGAAAATAATCTAAAGCTTTCTTAATTCCCTCTGCCGTTCGCTTGTTCCAATAATAACGGCCTTTGAGATAAGCCTCATACGCTTCGGGATTAACGGAACGGACAGCCGACAAGCTCTTTTGCTCTTGCGGGGTCAATGTAACGTTGATTTCGTTGGCAATCGCTCGCGCCACATCATCCTGCAATGTCAGCACATCCTTCAATTCGCGGTCGTAGCTTTCGGCCCACAAGTGGCGGTCTGTAGGGGCATAAATCAACTGCGCTGTGATGCGCACACGATCACCTGAGCGTTGCACTGTCCCTTCGACGATTCCATCCACGTTTAACTCACGCGCGACCTGTGGCAACGACTTGTCGGTCCTCTTGTAGCGCATGGTCGATGTGCGCGAGGTGACGCGGAGTGATCCGATTTTACCTAAACTCTTGATCAACTCTTCAGTCATGCCGTCCGCGAAATACTCCTGTTCTGGTTCACGGGAGAGATTCTCCAAAGGGAGAACAGCCACGGACTGGATGTGCACCGGAACAGCTCTGTTCAGCAGCCGAGTTCTAAGCTTACCTACGTCAAGTGCGAAAAGAGTTAGAGCCAGCACGCAGAGAAATGCAATCCCCCATGTTGCAGCGGCATATCGCACCCGGACTTTAGCAACAGGAACTGCCTCGTTTACAGGGATAGCAACCTGTACGCTCGCGCTGATGTCTCGGTCGCATTCGACCGGTGCGAGCCATCGATATCCGCGGCGCGGAAGAGTCTCAATAAAGCGCGGGTGCTCGGCTGAATCGCCCAGTACGAGACGCAGTTTTTTGATGGCGCTGTTCAGACCGTTATCGAAGTCAACAAAAGTATCGCCAGGCCAGAGTTTCTGACGCAGTTCTTCGCGGGTAACCACGTCACCTTCATGCTCCAGCAAAAGCGAAAGCACCTGGAAGGGTTGGTCCTGAAGTTTCAGGCGAATGCCATACTTGTAAACCTCGCCTGAACGCAGATCCACGTCGAAGGCGCCGAAGCGCGTCCTGCGGGTTCGGTCAGCAGCTTCCATAGCGGGCTTCCGAGAGTGCAGGTAGTCTACCACCAACTACGTAGCACCTAAGGAATATGTCCCGAGTTCCTCGCAACTCACCTGAACTCAGAGATCTACACGGTCACAACAAAAACAGGCACAGACCATACGCTCACCATTGCGGCTCAAGCCACTTCGCGCCAATGTCGGCGAAGTTCGACCCCTTATTGAGACAGGAGACAAGAAATGCGACTACTGAAGGCCTTTCGTTTAATCGTATCCGGTTTAGCGATGTTTTTCATAGCGTCGTCAATCGCGCGAGCCGATGACGTCACTGACTGGAATCAACACATGTTGCGCGCTGGGACGGTTGCAGGCACCCCGCCGATAGTGATGACCCGCGTCGCCGCGATCGTCCAGGCCTCTGTGTTCGACGCCGTCAACGGCATCGACCGTAAGTACACGCCGGTACACGTACCGGCCGGCGCTGCTGCCGGTGCTTCGCGCCGTGCTGCGATCGTAGAAGCGGCATATACGGCGTTGCTGGCACTGTATCCCACTCAAAAAGGCACATTCGACGCGCGGCTCGCCGTGTCATTGACCGCCATTGCGCTCGACCCCCGTGAAACCAGTGCGGGCATAGCCAGCGGAATCGCCTGGGGCCAGACTGCCGCGAATGGCATTCTGTCCTGGCGCGCCACTGACGGCTTCACGCCACCGCCGGCTCCATTCATTGGTGGGCCGGGAGTTGGAGAATGGCGTCCCACCCCACCCGCATTTTTGCCGGGCGCCGTTCCCCAGTTCGCGGACATGACGCCCTGGTCGATTATTTCACCGTCGCAGTTCCGGCCCGATGGTCCTCCGGCTTTGACGAGTGCCCGCTATACGATGGATTTCAACGAAACCAAGATGATGGGCAGCATCTCTAGCCCGACAAGGACCCCAGATCAGACCATTTATTCTTGGTTTTGGAATGCCAGCACTGTGAGCTACCTATGGAACCACCTTGCGGACGTGCTCATCGAGCAGGGCGAGCGCGACGAGGGCGACGATTTCGGCCACTCGGGGGGGCAGCGTCACAATTCGCTGTTGGAGAACGCGCGGCTTCTGGCCCTGCTCGATCTCGCTATGGCGGACGCCGGCATCGCGTGCTGGGAAGCGAAATACCATTATGTTTTTTGGCGGCCAGTCACCGCGATCCCTCTCGCCGACACCGACGGCAACCCGGCCACAATTCCGGATCCATTGTGGATGCCGCTCTTCGCGACGCCAAACTTTCCGGAATACCCCTCGGGCCATTCGACGGTCAGCGCCGCGGCAGCAGTGGTGCTTGCTAACTTTTTTGGCGAAAAGAGCCATTTCACTGTGGACAACGATCTCATGATCGGCGTTAGCCGCTCCTTCTCGAGCTTTTCGCAGGCGCTGGACGAAGTGAAGAACGCACGGGTCTTTGCGGGTATTCACTTCCGATCCGCGTGCGACGACGGTCAAGCGACCGGAATACAAGTGGGGAACTGGGTACTCGACCATGCGCTGCTCCGGGCTCAATGAGGCGCTCGCACGAAGCTGGGAAGACCTTGCCTACCGAAGGGTTAACCCGGTCGGAACGCGTAGCGATTCAAGAGCGGAAAAGAGGCAAATGGTAGCAAGCGCCGCTTGCACCATGACCGCACTCGACGAGAGGGAACATGATAACGGGAGGTCGTTGGGGATGCACTGCGACCTTGCTGAACGACGGGACAGTGTTAATCACCGGTGGCCGTGATGATGAAGATGTCTTCGACGCCTTTACGATTCACACCGGTCGCAAATATCTGGGAAGCCCGTTTGCCGGAACCTACAGATAAATCAGACCAATGCTCTAGCGGCTGACAATTATCCTGAGGTGGAGGGCCTCCGCTCTTGGGGCCGCAAACATTTCGGCGTCAAGCCGACTCTTACACACGCCTCCTAGTCCGTTACTGCAGTCCAACCTGCCCGTGGAGGCTTTCGTAAATCGCGTTTGAGTCGTAGCCCACGCCGCTCTTGAAAACGATCTCCGGGTTTTCGATTACGGTGATGTCTTTCGCGAGGTCGCCATCGAGAAGCACCAGATCCGCCTGCTTGCCTGCCGCCACGCTCCCAATTCGGTCCGCGGCGCCGAGAAACGCGGCGCCATTTTGCGTGGCGATGTGAATCGCTTCGACCGGCGTAAAACCCCCTTCGACGAGAAGTTCCACCTCTCGCTGATCGCCCACGCCGGCCAGCGTTTGCCCGAAGCCTGTGGGATCGCAGCCGGCCAGCAGCATTCCTCCAGCCGCGACAAAGTTGCGCTCGAATTTCGTCTCCTTCTGAATCCACTCCCGAAACAAGGGATCGAGATCGAGCATATTGGCTCGCAAGGTCATCACTTTTGACCACGCCAGCGGGCTCATCAACTCGTGCGACCTCTTCATGATCCCCGAATTCATCGGCGGGCGGGAGCCGCCTTCGAATACGGCCAGCGTGGACGTGACGGCCACGTGATGGGCGACAAGCGTATCGATGGTTTTGCGCAGCTCGGGCCCGTCCGGGTCGGTATTTTTGATGATTTCCGCGAGCATGCCGAAGAAGCCGGAGAAATCATCCAGGCACACGCCCGGCTTCTTTTTCGAATAAAGTTCTCCGTCGGGCGCGCCGTAGGGACCGTGCTCCAGATCATCAATGCCCATCTCTGCCGCTTCGATGTAACCTACCGAGCAGAGATGGCCGGTGACCTTCATTCCAAGTTTGTGCGCCTCTTCGATTCCCGCGCGCAATTCATCGGGCTTCACAGACACGTAGGCTTTCACCGAAGTAAAGCCGACGGAGTGCCAGTAATCGACGAAGGTGCGGGCCTCCGCTGCATCCTTGAGCGGATGCAATTGCAGGAAGGCTGAGGGCCCGCCTTCGAGGTAAGGCGTGGTGAGATAAAGATCCGGACCCGGCAATCGGCCGCTATCCACGCGCGCCTTCACTTGCAGGTCGGTGTAAGGCTCAATCGAGCCGGTGGTGCGAGCGGTGGTCACGCCGCTCGCGAGATAGAGCTGCGGAAAAGAGAACGGCTGCTCGATGAAAATCGGCTCGCCGTCATTCGCGGCCGGATAAAAAAGATGCTCGTGCATTCCGACGATGCCGGGAATCAGCGTCTTGCCTTTCCCGTCGATCACTTTCGCGCCCGCAGGCACGGTCGTGCCGGCTGTGGGGCCGACCGCGGCGATTTTGCCGTGGTCCATCACAATCGTCTGGTCCGCCTGCGCTGGGGCGCCGCTCCCGTCAATCAATTGGACGTGGGTCACAGCAATCACGGGAGCGTTTTCGCGGATGAACTTCGAGGCCGGTGCAACCTGTTGAGCATTGGCGCTGGAAGCAGCAAGAAGAAACATGGCGACGAGGAACTTTCGCATCGACCCCTCCTGTTTTTTCGTTTTCTACTTCGCGATAAAGCCCACACTTGTCGAACATTTAGCGACCGGGCGAAGCAAGCCCCGCCTCTAAAGGTTTACGCCTTATTACTCGGGGGAAAGTCATTCGAACTCAATATACTCCCGCACTTCGATTTCGGTCTCCTGGTCCGGGCCGTTCGGCGAAAACGGAGATCGCTTCGCCCACTCGATCGCTTCTGCGAGCGACTTCACCTGGATAAGCCAGTATCCACCGACCAGTTCCTTCGTTTCGGCGAATGGTCCGTCGATCACCGTTTTCTTTCCGCCGGCCGAGAATCGGACTCGCGCGCCCCTTGAACTGGGGTACAGACCTGCCGCATCGAGCAGAATTCCCGCTTTGGCCTGCTCTTGGTTGTACTTCACCATCGCGGCGATCGATTCCTCGCTCGGCATCTTGCCGGCTTCGGACTCTTTGGTCGCTTTTAGAATCAGCATGAATTTCATCGTCATTTCTCCTGAATGATCTCAGCGGTCGGCGAACCTCAATTCCCGGCCTCACTTCTAGTCGAACCGCGACCGCAAAATCGACATCCACCAGAGAATTCTCCCACGAAATTCATCCAGCACCCTAATCTACTGCAAATGCGAAGCTTATGGCTTTCTTGCGCATGGGACGGGGCACCTCGCCCGGATGAATCCGCACGTCCGTCAAGATGTTGGCAATTGTGAATATCTTGACAGCGATTCTTGATTACGAAACGAAGGCCGGAAGATAACGCTCCTCCTTTCAGCAGACTAAAGCAAGAAGGCACATGGCTGACAGGTTGGTTCCGGATAGATGTTGAGAAATTCGCTTCTCACCGCCTATCTCGTTTTGAGATAGGTGGTGACAATCCCTGATGGCATAACGAAGTCGGCCTCCGAGCGGTTCGAGTAAACTTTGCGGTGATCACCCGGCAAAGCTCGGAACCGAGGAGGCCGAGATGCAGATTATAGGCGTGGACTTACATACGCGA
>DATNKB010000269.1:0-4165 GCA_035603595.1 Candidatus Dormiibacterota bacterium | reverse complement strand
CGTCGCCGCCTTCGATTTACTTCGACGACGTTTCGACTTCGTAGACTTTTTCGCAGGGTGTTTCGTTTTAAGGCGTTCGTTTTCGGCTTTCAACTCAGTATTTTCCTTCGTCAGGACATCAATGCGATTTCCCAAGTCACCGGCATCCTTCTGCAATTGCAATACCTGAGCTTTTAGTTGTTCGTTCTCCTGACGGGCTTTCGTATCCTGGCAGGCGGCCAACGACAAGGCCAGCGTCACCGCGAGCGCGAAACCGACTAAAATGTTTCTACTCAATGGACCCTCCTAAATCACTGCGAGCCGACCCTTGGGTTTGCTGACATTTCAGAGAGAACCGTGGCTTTCCGGATAAATTGCTTTGCCACCCCCTTGAGGTTAGCCTGTCGAAAGGGATTCGGCTACGGTGAATTGCGAAAAATGCGGGAAGTGCGGTGCGGAACTCGTGGCCAAGCCTGTACCCGGCGCGAAGCAATTTCCGCGCAGGCTCGAGTGCCCCGAGCACGGTTGGCAACAGGAAAAGCTGCGGCCGATACGCATGAGGTTTCACAAAGATCGCCCCAACTGGTAGGGAAGGGTTCCTTGATTGTGACCTTCGCTGGGCCGCCCATTTACTTTCGCAAATTTCTTCGCTAACGTTGTGTCCCCGGCCATTCATCAGAGGAAAGACGGCTTTGATGGGGGCTGAAGATTGCGGCCACCAGCTGTTCTTTCCTGCTTGATAACCGAGGTTACAAATGAAAAGAACCGCTGTGGTCTTGGCGGTCGTATCGATTCTCCTTTGCGCTGTCCTGCCCGCGTCTCTCGCACTGCCATCAAATAGCTCGCAACAGGTCACGCAGGGGCAGTCCACGTGGCAGACGTTTGGCGGGAGAGTCGTCTCCCAGAACCAAGTGCGTTTCGTGTTAAAGGATTATGAAAACGATACCTGGTACCACATAGATGACCAGCAAAAAGCGGCCAGTTTCGTTGGGAAAAACGTGTTGATCACCGGAGCTTTTGACGGTCTTACGGGCACGATTCGCGTTCAGAATATTGTGGAGGCCACACCGGAGCAGGTATCGGCGGCAAACATCGAGAGAATCAAGCAAAATACCCCGCCACCACCTCCACCCAAGAGCTTGCCGCCCCCGGCGGTCGCAGCTAATACTCCCAGCGGTGCGCCTCAACGCGCAAATCCGCCCCAACGGTCGGCCGCGCCTCCTTTAGAGGCTCGGAGGACACCTCCGGTGAACGAGACTCGGCGTCCCGCGCCACGGACTGAGGCGCCAGCCAGCGCTTCGCGCCCCGTAGCAGCTCCAAGTCCCGCGATAAGCTTGCCAGAGGAAGCGGTTAGCGCCTCCTCGACTGTCGCTATCAGCTCTCGGCGTTCAATCGCGATGCCTCATAGTGTCGGCTCACAAAATCCGCCCCCAAAGGACTTGGTGGTTGGGCGGCTACTCCGAAAGGTGTCGCCTTCTTACCCGGTCCAAGCCAAACAACAAGGGATTGAAGGCACAGTACGAGTACACGCTGTGATTGGCGCTGACGGCAACATCCAGAGCGTCCAACCGGTGAGTGGCCCGGAACCTCTTGTCGGAGCGGCGGTAACTGCTGTTCGCGAGTGGCGTTACGGCCCGACGCTCTTCGAAGGCCGTCGCGTTCCGGTCCATGACGATATCAGTTTCGTGTTTCGACTGCCGGACTAGCAGCCAGAGTACAGTTCCTCATTTTGCGCCCACGTGGCAAATGGCGTCGCTTGCCTTCATGGCTCCATCATAGGACGGTTAAATGGGCGGCAGGCCTCGAAAAAACGAAGTGCGGATTCGAGTCTGTGGATGGCGCGCTAAGAAAACCGCCGAACGATGAAGTCGTCCGCCTGCTAAGCTGCGCCCGCCGTTTTTGACCGTTGGGAGACGCGCTTCAAATTCGTGGTGTCGATCGCCGCGAGCACAACGTGGTTAAACGAGCTGAAGACAAAGTAAGGGCCGGGCGCTTGCGATGCGAAATGCTCCATCCGCTCCCGTGCCGTAGCTAGTCCCTCCGCCGCTTCAATCCAGACGACATCTTTGTCGCCAAAACGTCCCCTGAAAATATCGAAAGACGGAATCACGGAAGAGTCCATAGAAGTAAGCCTCCTCCCTGCTGAAGAGCGGCAAGTCAGCAGGTGGTCGCCAAAAACGGCAACAATCAGAAGCCTCAGTAGGAACTCGTTTTATAGCACTCCCGCGCGGGACGACGCAAGGACTTCGGGTGTACGCCTTCTTCTCCGGATTTTCAAATCAACGTTCCAGGGCTAGCTTACTTGTGTTCTTGTGGGCGCTTGCCAGGCGTGGGCACCTCGCCATCGTCCGTCGCGTCTTTTGCCTTTGCCAGCTGCACCACCGAGATCTTGCCGTCCGTCACAATCTCGTCCCCGGTCGCATTGTTCAGCTTTCGAGGTGCTTTCGGTCTGTCCACATCGGCATATGCGAGTCCAGTCCCGATGAAGAGTAGGTCGGTTGTCACCCAATCGCGCTCTCTGTCGACATGCGGATCGATACGATGGGCCCATTTTGTGCCTGCGCGGCTTTTCGTCGTTTCCACATCATGGGTTGCCGCTCCAATCCATACCTCTTGACCGTCATAGGTCTTCTCGAGTTTCCAGATTCGTAAGTGATGACGTTTCGCAAAGGTGTCGAGCGACTTTTGAAACACCAGATCCGGCGGACGCCCTTCGAGAAGCAGGAGAGACACAGGCGCGTTGCTGTATCCGCTCTGCCGCACGGTCGCCTGCGCTGCCTTCAGCGCCGATTTCATACCCAAATTCTCGGGCTTGAACCACCCTGCCTCGCCAAATGCGGCTTCCACCTGTCTTTGTGTCCCGAGGAACAGCAAGTTCGTCGGGTCCGACATCGTTTCGCCCTTGTTGTGCGTGCGCAGAGGCGCTTCGGCGGCCAGCTTTTCCAATGGCTTGTCCACGGGCAATTGTTTCCATCCAGCCCATGGTTCCTTCTGTTTCACGATCGTAGGCCGAACAATTTGCAATTGAACGTCCGTCCCGGCCGGGAACAGAATTTCGCGCCGTATCGACAACCCATATACCGCCTGCGCGCCTTTGATCGTGTAGCCGGCAATCGGATTGGCGAAACTCACGGCCGCCATTGCGATCGCTCCTTTGTTTGACGCGTGTGGCTGCACGATGCCCAGGATTTCATTGTTCTGAATCGTCTCGCGCGCGTTGTCTACATCGAGCACTCGCGCGTAAACCGGAGATCGCTCGCCGTTCTTATGCACGATGTTCGAGAAATCGAGTACGAGCCGCGGCCTCGAATATTTGTTGGGAGCTTTCTGCGCGAACAAGATCGTCCCGTTCAGCTTAACGCCAGGAGGAACGATTAGTTCGCCCTCTTTGCAAGCCACCTGTTCGCCGTTCTTGCAGAGCGGATAGGTGACGGTCGCCTCGATTGGATCTCCCGTACGCGAGCGGTCGCTGTACACCGGCGAATCCAGCCGCACGCTCAACGTCTGACCGGCTGCGAGATCGGCTTTCCGAGTCGTTTGAGGGGCACGCGCGGTTGCGCCGGTTGGCTTTGACGACGGCGGTCCCCCCGCATCGTCATAGAAATTATTCACGGCAACAAGAAAACCGCTGGTTGCACCGTTTTCTATCAAGAGCGTCTGCATTTCGAAATTCGGCGAATAGATCAAATAATCCAGCGCCGTATCCTGATAATGATCCTCGCGATTGATCTCGACGCCCCGCTGGATCAACGTGTCGGCAAGTTCTTCATACGCGACGATGATTTTTGTTTTCGTGTTGTAACTGGAGCCGAAGACGGCCCAATGCAGTGCCGTCCGTCCCTGCGAATCGGTCGCCTTCACGTCAGCGCCGTCGCCCAGAAGCTTTTTGGCTTGATCAAGCCTTGCGAGGATGTCGTTCTCTTTCGTCTCACGAGTCGCCTGGTAGAGGGCCCGGATCAGCGGCGAATCGCCCGACACGTCGATCTCCACCGCGGCTGGCGCTAAATCTTCGTTCTCCACCTCGTCTTGAGAGTCCGAAGTTGCTTCGCCTTTCTGCGATTGAGCTTCCTGCTGCACGCCGCCGGGAAATAGAGCTTCTAGTCCCGCTACTTTAGCTTTGAGCGTCGGTGCCGCGGCGGTAAACATTTCAAGCGCTGCGATGCAGAAAACGAAGAGCGACAGCCCT
>DATNKB010000268.1:0-42280 GCA_035603595.1 Candidatus Dormiibacterota bacterium | reverse complement strand
GATTCCGTGTAACTAGCTGACCTAACAAGGCTTACGGGCGATCGCGATTCGTTGCCTTTGGCACCAAGCCTGCATTTACATTCGCGGCGTCTGCTGTTCCCGGCAGTTGACTGCCGGAAGGTGACCATGAAACGGTATCTCGCAATCTTCGCAACAATCTTTCTTCTCGGCGCAGCGGGCGCTGTGCGGGCGCAGGATTCTCCGCCGCCGCAGGACGACCGGCAAGCGCAGCAGCAGGCGCAAGATGACGACGCGCCGCCTCCGCCCGATCAGGGTCAGGCCGACCAGATTCAAATTCAAGACGAGGCTGCAAACCAGCAGTCGGAGCAGGCAAGTCAGCAGGAGCAGCAGCAACAGGCTGTGGCGCAACCTGGCGTTGCGCGCGTCAGCTGGATTCGCGGCGATGTTTCGACACAGCGCGGCGACAACGGCGAATGGGTGGCCGCGATCGTGAACACTCCGATTTCTCAGGGCGACCGCATTTCAACCGGCGACAGTTCTCGCGCCGAACTGCAGATTGACTATGCAGACACGCTGCGCATTTCCGACCGCGTCACGGTAAAAATCGCCACCCTCACGCGGTCCCAAATTCTGCTTCAGATTGGCGAGGGGCTTGCGACGTACACAGTGAACCGCGGCGCGGAAGCGTCCTCAGAGATTGATACGCCCAATGCGTCGATCCGGCCGTTTGGCGAAGGGGAATTCCGCATCCTCGTGAATTCCGATGCCGAGACACAGGTGGTTGTTCGCCGCGGCTCGGCGGATATTTCTACTCCCCAAGGCTCCACTCGCGTGGACGCCGGACAGATGATCACCATCGCCGGCACGGACAATCCGCAGTACAAAGTTGCACAAGCTCCTTCCCGCGACGATTGGGACAACTGGAATAGCGATCGCAGCAGAACCTTTGCGAACTCCGAGGGCCCGCGCAGAACCAACCGCTATTACACGGGCTCGGAGGACCTTGATCCCTATGGCCGTTGGACAACGGTTCCCGATTACGGGCAAGTGTGGGTTCCTAACGTGGCTGCGGGATGGGCGCCTTATCGCGCGGGTCGCTGGGTGTGGCAGCCCTATTTCGGTTGGACGTGGGTTTCTTATGAGCCGTGGGGCTGGGCTCCCTATCACTATGGTCGCTGGCTGCCCTATGGCGCGGGTTGGGCGTGGTGGCCGGGACCGGTGGCGGCGTATCCCGCTTACTATCCGGTCTGGGCGCCGGCGTACGTTTCGTTCTTCGGATTCGGAGGCGGCGTTGGCTTCGGAGTCGGCTTTGGATTCGGATTTGGTTTCGGTCATGTCGGCTGGCTGCCTTGCGGTCCCGGAGACTGGTATCACCCGTGGTACGGACGCTATGGCGGCAGCTACCGCGCTGTGAGCTTCAACCGTGGCAACAATTTTCATGACGGATGGGCGCCGCTTCATGGTGGTGGGCGTGGATTCTCAAACGTCAATGCAGCTTTCCGAAACGATCACGTTCGCTCAGGAATGAGCTCCATGGACAGCCGGAGTTTCGGTCGCGGCACCGTGCCGGCGCACCAGACCGGACTTAGTGCCGGAGAATTCCGGAACGCGAGCATGGTTTCGGGCAAAATGCCGGTGAATCCGGGACGCGGTAGCTACAGCGCAACCAATCGCGTGGCCAGCCCCGCGACGATCCGCAACTCGACATCGAGTTCGCAGCGTTTCTATTCTGCATCGCGAAATAATAATTCTGGCGGGTCAGCGCAGCCGTCACGCGGATATGGCGGGACGTCGAATCAGCGCAACAATGGCGGCTACTCGAATAGCACGCGCTCGGCTCAACCGAACATAAACGCAGGAAATCGCAGCGGAACATCAAACTCCACCGCGCGTCCAGGCTTCCGCACGTTCACGCCTCCGTCCTCGCCAGGAGCAAATCGCACGACACCAAACGCACCGTCGAATAATCGTGGAGCGACGGTTAATCCTGGCAATCGCAGCGGCTACGGGGCACCGAATACAACGACTCGGACGTACCAGCCGCCCAATTCGCAACCGAACACGCGCGGCCCAACAACGAGCAATCCAGGAAATCGTGGCGGTTTCGGAGCCCCGAATTCCACGTCTCGGCCATATCAGCCGCCCAATTCGCAACCGAACATGCGCGGTCCAACAACGAGTAATCCAGGAAATCGTGGCGGCTACGGGGCACCGAATACGACGACTCGGACGTACCAGCCACCTAATTCGCAACCGAACATGCGCGGTCCAACAACGAACAATCCAGGAAATCGTGGCGGTTTCGGAGCTCCGAACGGAGGGTCCCGGCAGTATCAGTCGCCCAATTCCGCATCGCGCGGAGGTTATCCGGGAGGCGGCAGCCGGCCTCCGCTCAGTATGCGGCAGCCGATTGTCACTCCGCGAAATGGCGGGAGCTCTGGCGGCGGCTCGCGCGGCGGTTCGGGAGGGGGAAATCGCGGCGGTGGTGGTGGTTCGCACGGCGGCGGTGGCGGTGGAAGTCACAAGCATTAATAAAAATAACGAGGATTCATAATTCTCATACCCCAGGGTTTCGCGTACTCGAGTAAGCGAGACCCTGGGTCGTTTTTTTTTAGAAATGAATTTGCACGGCACAAAAATGCACCTCGAAAAAAATCTTTCGCACACGCTGTTTCAGAAACTTCTCGACTGCCGGAGTGTTTAATGAACAGGAGAGAAGGAAATGACCGACGCTCGTATCATTTTGTGGTTCACATGGTTTGTTTTTAGCAGCTGGCTGAGGAATCTCGCTATGCTATCGGCACAACGCTTTCTAAAAGGAACTCACTCGATGCGAAAAGCGCTATCGCTCTTTCTCATGTTCCTCTTCGTCGCAGGTGCTTTCCTCACGGCCCCCAAAAAGACAGCCGCGCAGGACGACCCTCCCAGCCGAGTAGCGCGGCTCAATTTCATGCAAGGGTCGGTGTCGTTTGAGGCCTCTGGAACGCAGGAATGGGTGGATGCAAACCCGAGCCGGCCGCTCACCACCGGTGACAATCTTTGGGTCGATAAAGACTCTCTCGGCGAAGTTCACGTCGGGAGCCTCGCGATTCGCATGGCGAGCGAGACGGGCATCTCGTTTTTGAATCTCGACGACCGCACGGTACAGATTCAGCTTGCGCAGGGCACGATTGAAGTGCATCTCCGCCGCTACGAGCCCGGTAATGCAGTCGAAATCGATACGCCCAATCTAGCTTTCACACTAACCAACGCCGGTGAGTATCGAATCGAAACCGATCCGAACGGCGATTCGACGCTGATCATCGTGAGGGAAGGCGGAGGGCAGGTGACCGGCGGCGGCGAATCCTACGATCTCGGCCCCGGCCAGCAGTACACGTTTGGCGGAACTGATCAACTTTCCTACGATGCTCAGCCGGCGCCTGGCTTTGATGATTTCGAGAGCTGGTGCCAGCAACGCGACCAGCGCGAAAATCGCTCGGCATCTGCGCAGTATGTGTCCCGCGATATTGACGGTTACTATGACCTGGATGATTACGGCGATTGGCAGGTAGTTCCAGAGTACGGACGCGTTTGGGTTCCGCGAGGTGTTGCAGCAGGATGGGCGCCTTATCATTTCGGTCATTGGGTATGGATCGCGCCGTGGGGCTGGACGTGGATTGGCGATGAACCCTGGGGGTTTGCGCCCTTTCATTACGGCCGCTGGGCGTTCGTAGGCGGCTACTGGGGTTGGGTGCCCGGACCGCTCGTTGTGCGGCCGGTCTATGCGCCCGCGCTTGTCGGGTTTGTGGGCGGCAGCGCATTCGGTGTGACGGTGGGATTCGGCGGCGGCTTGACGGGAGTTGCCTGGTTTCCCTTGGGTCCGCGCGACGTGTGGGTGCCGGGTTATCGCTGCAGCCCGCGGTACGTGCAGAACGTGAACGTGACGAACACGCGCGTGGTTACTGTGACGCAGGTGACAAACGTCTATAACAACTACACCGTGAATCGAACTGTGAACGTGAATGAATACACGTACGCGAGAAATGTGAGCGCCGTGACGGTGGTGGACCGCGAGACGTTTGTCAACGCGCGGCCGGTGTCGAACGCGACGATTCGAGTGACGCCTGAGCAGTTCGAAAAGGCTCGCGTGGTGGAAAATGCGCCGCTGGCTCCCACTCGCAATAGCTATGTGGCATCCACAGCAAAGCCTGTGCCCGCTTCGAAGCGCCCAGCTACGTCGTTCAACGACCGCAAAGTGGTCGCCAAGCTTCCGCCGCCAATTCCCGCGTCTGGCGGACACGAGCCTCGCATCGTAGATTCGGCAAAGCCCGAGCGATCGGCGGAAGTTAATGTGAGAACGCAGCGAAACAACAGCGAGTCGAATCCAAATGCGCAAGAGAACAACAACCGCGGTGAGGTGCGGACGAACAATACTGATCAGCCTGCTGCGCGCGCGAACACGAATTCGCAAGGCGAACAAAACCAGCATCAGTACGAGCAACATCCCGCGGTGAAGTTTGCACCGCCGGCGAGGGCGTCGGACGACAAGTATGATGTGCATCCTCCGCTGAATAACAGCAGGGCATCCGAACCGCCGAAGAAGGAAGAGTCGCGGAAGGAACAACCAGCAAAGAAGGACGAAAAGCGGGAGCCGCCGAAGTCGAAGTAGCTCATCGCGATCTTCGTGTGAATGGCTGGCTATCTGTCCTACGGCGAGGGCGGTTTCGGTTGAGCCGTCGTATCTGGCGTAGATGTCGCTGGCCCGGCGGAGGGAACGACCGGCGGGCGCTCGATCGCAAGGTAGGCGCGGCCGAATGCCGAGTGTTGCGTACCAGCGCCGACTACCAGCGCTTGCGCCGTGTAACGTCCCGCTGGAAGCTTTGCGAGAGGCAGGCTGATCCGAAATGAGGCTGTGCGCGATTTTGGATCTACCTGCACGGGCGTGAGCAGTGGCGTTGCGTTTACCTGAATTCCATTCCTGAAGAAAATTAGAGCGGCGCGCAGTGTGTCGGGGTCGAACCTATCGGCCTTATCGGATTTTTCCGGATAGTAGGCCTGGAAGAAAACGTAGAGCGTCTGGCCTTGTGTGAAATAGCGGGTGACGCTCGGGACGATTTTCTCGCCGGACATTTCGAGCGGCGATTCGGCGAGCTTGGCGCGGACGCCCTTCGCTTTCGTCTCCACCTCAGATGATTTGTCGACTGGCACAAGCTGGCTCGAGAGCAGCACGGAGCTGAGCATGATGCGATCCGTGGGCGCTTGCGGGATGAGGAGTTCCTGTTCGAAGGTGCCCATCCGGCCTGACTCATTCTCGCGCGCCAAAAACTTCAGATGATATTTGCCAGGCGATAATACGACCCCGCCTTGATACACCAAGCTGCTTTGATTGATTTGCTGGAATCGCGCCGGGTCGAGATGCACCTGAATTGTGTCCTGCAATTCGGCAACTGACCTACCATTGGGATACGCACGGACTTGCGCTGCAAAGTCGAAGGCCGCTTCTTTCCGTCCGTGTTTTTCGGCCCAATCGAGAGCGGTGGATGAAATCTTTGCTGCAATCGGAACGTAGGTTTGCCCATTGCTCAAGCGAAACATCGAGGTTTCGACCGCAATCGGCAACTCGACCACCGGGTTCTCAGAACCCATCGCTTCGACGAGTTGCTGCTGGCGGTCTTCTTTCTGCAAGTGCTGGAAATCACGCGGGGCATAGTAGCCGTTGCGATAGTGAACGTGGACTCCGGGCGCGTTGACCTTCACGCGGATGCTTCGCCAGCTTCCGTCGCGTTTCACATTGGCGCCGAGATAGTAACCGAGCAGATAGTAGCCGCTATTCTCCTGCTGGATTTTTGGAAAGGCTTCGCTCAAATCTCCCAGATCGAAGAATGCGCGGCCGCCAGTGTCGGAGGAAAGGGTCGCAAGGGTGTCGCGCGAATCCTGCCTCGCTTCCGTCTGGTGAAACACGGATGCGCCCGTGAACATGGAGGTGCCGGTGGCGGCGTTTGTGGTGGCATCGCCGCCAGGAGCTTCCGCAAAGAGGCCTCGAGCGTCGATCGAATAGATCGAGACATTGGCACGATTCGCTGCGTCGGTTGCTGCCCGCAGCTCGGTTCGATTCTCTTCGCCGGTCTGCGTGATTCCGCCTGTAAATTCGATCACGGCTTTTCGTCCGGGAATTGCGGCAAGAACATTGACGAGGCCCTGCACGGCGAGGAGCTTCTGATCGGTGTTGAATGCGTTGAACTCGGTTTCGTCCGCTGTGTACGCCGCGCCGGTGTACTGCTGCACGTCGTACTCGCCATTTTGCGCCGCGGCGTAGGAAAGATCGGCGAGCTGCGAGGCGACATCCGGCGTGAGACGCGTCACTGCCTTCTCGAGCTTCGAGCGATCATTCGTGAAATCGGCCCACACGGTGAGGCGAGCGGCATACACGACGATGGATACCAGGTCGGCGCTCGTCATCTGCTTTTGGACGAACTTTAGCGCGGCATCGTGAGCGCGCGCGATATCGTCGGTCTGCATCGAGGTCAAATCGAAGAACAGTACGAGCATGCGGCGATCGCGAACCTGGTCGCTTATTGCTTCCGTGGCGGCAGGATCATTGGGGCTATCAATTGCAACCACGATGGGCTTTGTGTCGTCGGACTTCACCGTCTCCATCTTCTCGATGTCCTGAAAAGTGAAGACCGAGATTTTCTGCTGTTTGCCGTTCTCGGCGATAGTGAACTGCTCGGGAGTGAGACCCTTGACGGGTTTGCCGGATTTATCCGTGACCTCGACATCGATGCGGACGAGATCTGACGATGCGCGGATGGCGGGAGTCTGATTCGGCGCGAGTTCTTGCGAGGCAGGAGCCGGCGGGGGCGTTGCAGGGCTTGGGGTTGACTGCTGCGACGATTGCGCGCGGGACGAAACGCAAACGATCGCAAACCCCGCCAGGAGGAGCATCGTGATCGAACTCGCTTTGAGCGTTCTTCTCATCTCAGAAATTAAATCTTAGCATCACGTCCATCGTGCGCATCGAAGCGGCAGTGGTCACACGGCCGAACAGCGTCGAACCGAATGTAGTTCCGAGACCGGTAAATTTCGGCGTGTTGGTGAGGTTCTGAACTTCCCAGCGTATTTCAACACGATGCTGCCGCTCGCGAGTCCCGCCAAATAAGACCCCTTTCGCCAGCGAGAAGTTCCAGCTGAAGCTACACGGCCCCTCGACCGAACCGCGCCGTTCGTTTCCGAAAGTTCCGGACGCCGGCACCGTGAACGCGCCTGTATTAAAGAAACTGAGCGACGAGCCACCGCAAATGCCCAAGTTGGGATTGCCTGATAGGCCCTCGCAATCACCATCGAGACGGCAAAGGTCGGCACGTTCGGAAAAATTGGAGCCCGTTCCGGAATTATTCGCGGCATTCCCCCCCAGCAACACAGTGAAGGGAATCCCCGTCTGCCATGTGATCACATTGTTGAGGCGCCAGTTTCCGAGAAGATGTTCCTCCCAGCCATGAGTCGCGTAGCGATGACGCTCGCCGAAAGGCAATTCGTACACCGAGAAAAATCGCAGCTGATGACGGATATCGAACGGCGAGAGCCCGTATTCAGCGGCGACGTTGCCATCCTGCTGAACAACCGTTGGGGCGGTGCCTCCAATCGAACTCGAATTGTCGAGTGATTTCGAAAATGTATAAATTCCCTGGAAGCTGAAGCCGTGGGTGAAGCGATGAATCACGCGTACTTGCAGCGCGTTGTAAATGGAATGCGCGCCCGACTGATCGTAGAGGAAGCTCACAGCTTCGGGAACCTTCAGCTCGGCCTGGGTGTCGAGCGGATTCGTGCCGGGAGGCGCACGGTTTGGAGCGCGGAGAATATCGAGATTGCCGCCCTTGGTTCCTGTGTAGGTGAGATCGAGCAGCCAATTTCTGCTGAACGTGGTTTCGGTGCCGAGCGTCCAAATCTGGGCGCGGCCGTCGCGATAGAAAGGATTCACGGCGGTGGTGTTGAGAATGCGTCCGGCGTTGCCATTTTGAATTTGCAGCAGAGCTGTCTGTAGCACGAGCGGCTCAGTGGGCGTTGTGAGCTGCGTCGAGGAAGTTGCGAACGGGGGTTGATAGGCGAGGTAGTTTGTCGCGAGCGTGTTGTAGGCTGCCTCGTTGTAGAAAATCGAGTAGCCCGCGCGCACGACCGTTTTTGGTTTGATCATCGGTGGCTGCCATGCCACGCCGATGCGCGGCGCCCAGTTTCCGTAGTCGCCATGAACGAGCGCCTGAGGGTATTGTCCGCTGAAGGGACCTGTGCCGCCGGGAAGCACTTGCGCGGCGCACGTGGGACAAGGAGGGGCAGTATTGATGATGTTCGGATCGAGATCGACGTTGGAGACGTGGTTCGAGATTTCGATGGGAGGCGTCACGGCTTCGTAGCGGAGTCCATACAGCAAAGTGAAATGCGAATTCACGCGCCAGTCGTCCTGCGCGAAGGCGATGAAATCCCAGCTGCGAAAATAATCGTTTGTGATTCCGAAGCGGCCGGACGTGGAATACGGATCGCCGAGAAGGAAATCGGCCAGGTCGTTTCCAGTGCCGGCGACGGGTGCGCCGTTGGCGAGCTCGCTGGTAAGCAAGCCGGTGAATGAGAATTGGCCGCGGGGATCGGGATTGGTGTCGGTGTTTAGTTGGATGCGCCGAATCTCGCCGCCGAATTTCATGGTGTGCTTTTTGTGCACGAGCGTGAGGGTATCGAGGAAACGCAGTGTCTGATTGCGTGTGAGCGACGGAACCGGATCGCCAAATCCGGAGAAGCTGGTGAAATTCAGCCCGGGAAAGCCGAAGTCGATCGCGTCCGGGCTGCCGCCCACGATTCCCACTTGCGATGCGATGTCGTTGACGAAGGAGTTGTCGCTCAGAATCTGGATGCGGCTGCGACTGTAGTTCACGTGCGAGTCATTTACGAAGCTGGGCGACCAGTTCTGCGTGAGGCCGAGGTCGAGATTCTGATTGCGTGTTGCCTGCGTGCCTCCGACCTGCGCAAAACTGCCAAGGGTATTGGAACCTGAGCCGTTGTAGTTGTAACCAACTTGTACGTTGAATTTCGCATTGATGGTGTGCAGGACGTGCACGTTCAGGATATTGGTCGACAACGGCGTGGTGGCTTGCAGCAGGTAATTCTGGGCCTGGTTCGGGCCGGCGCCTGCGATGTTGGGCGTCGGAATGAAATTGAGCAGGCCTTGTGCGGCGCTATTGATGGGACCGATCTGCTGGGCCGCGCCGCTGGCGCAGCGCGTGTCGGTGACGGTCGGGAATGGAGTATTCGCCGCGCTGAATGGAACGAAGAGCGTCGGCACACTTGCGTTCGCCAGGCAGAATAGGCCGTTGCGCTCGTCGAGCGTGGGTACTGTCGAAAATGTGTTCACGGCGGTCTGTTCGTTTTCGTGCTGATAGTTCACGAAGAAGTAGGTCTTGTCGCTGCCGTTGTAGATGTGAGGAATTTTCAGCGGGCCACCGATATTTGCGCCGAAGCGATTGTCGTAGTGACTGACCTTCGGCGATTCGACACCGGTAATCGAATATGGCCGGGCATCGAATGCAGAATTTTCGTAGCGGTCATAAAATCCGAAGCGGATTCGATTTACTTGCTGGCGAAGAAAACGTCCGCCGCCCCCGCCGCCAAATGGGCCTCCACCGCCCGCGCCGCCTCCTGAACCGCCGCCGGCCCCGCCACCCCCTCCGCCAAAGATTGCTCCGCCGCCTCCACCGGGTCCGCCAAATCCTTGTCTCCCTCCACCGCCGCCGGGACCACGTTGGCCTCGACCTCCGCCTGGGCCATCAGGACCGTCGGACCCGCCCACATTGAGGCCCGCAAGCCCAGCGGGGCCGCTGAAGGCTGATCCTTGACCAACCGTTCCCTGCAGCAAGAATGAATCGGCAGACGCAGCGCCACCGCCACCGGTCGTCAGCGCCGCCGAGAGTTGTGGTGCGGCATTGTTGTTGTTCTGTGGCGTGGTGGTGTCGCCGGGCTGCGGCGTACCTTCACCCGTGAGATCCGTTTGCTGAAATCCGCCGCGACCGGCCGCTGTAGCCATTCCTTGATTCAGGGCATTCGAGACTCCGGGTGGGAGCGGCTGTCTTCCGCCATTTCCTCCGGCGCGATTTTCGTTGCTCGGCTTCCCATCCGCGCTTCCGCCTGCGTCGGCGGGCGCCCTTGGATTCCCGCTCGATGGATTACCTGCCTTCGCAGCATTCCCCGCCCCCTGTTTCGGAGTAGCTGGAACGGGCATCGGCGCAGTGAGCTGCGCGAGAGTCGCCACCTGCAACACCATCGGAATAGGGCCAGGGGGGACCACAGGAAGCTCGATATCGAGCGACGAGGAAGCAAAACCGAGTTGACTCGCGTCGAGGTGGTATCGCCCTGGTGGAAGCGCGGGAAATTCAAATCTTCCGGATTCGTCGGTCCAGCTCACCCAACTTTTTTTTGTGTCGGTATTCGTGATTCGAACGATCGCGCTGGGAATTGGGTTTGCTTCGGGGTTTCGAATGATGCCTGTTACGGCGGGACCGGACACCTGCGGCGCGGCCGGTGGTTCAGGAGATAATTGCGCTTTCGATTGAGCTGCGGATTGGGATTGTGCTCGATCTTCTGCTTGCTGTGCAGACGCCCCACTCGGAATCATAGCGAGCAGAAGCGAGAAGATGCCAGCTTGCCGCAACCGTTGACAGCCGCACCTACCTATGAGCTGAAATAATATAAACCACCACCCGAGTATCCTTTTGACGCCGTGTAGCCGGACAGAGTTACTTTTGCTACTCGATGCGCAAATCAGTCGAAGACGGTTGCCGCTGCACGACCAGCTCAAAATTGGCGGCCCGGTCCGTGCCACAAGCAGCGAGTGGGGAGTTTCACTGCTATCTCGCCGGTATAGCACGAACCGGACCATAGTCCCACTACACGGTCGAAGACGACTCGACCGATATCAATCGGAACCGCCGCCTACTTGGTCGTAGACCAAGCGATATGTCAGCGGCTCCTTGAATCGCTCGTTTTCCATTTTCGTGGTTACGTACAGCTGCTTGCCATCCGGGGATAGGCTATAAGCGCGGGTGGATTTCCCGCGCGGGCTTTGCGTCACAACGGTTAGCTGGCCATTTTGCCATTGAGACGTGGTTGTTCTCTGGCTCTCGCCTTCCGGTCCCGCGTTTTTTTCGGCGGTCGAATCGCTCGAGGGATACTGCGCGAGGGCGCGGCCGGATTTTCCCGTGACCTTTACGTTCGAGCCGGTCTGCTCGATAGCCAGTGTTTGGAATTCATCCATCATGCCGGCGCGCTGAGCGCGGCCCTCGCCATTCCGACCACCTTGTCCGCGGCCGCCGCCCTCGCTCGAGTCACCGCGCGCCGCTTGCATCTTCTGGCGCACGTCGTCGCTTTGACCTTTGTTCAATTGCCAGTGACCAGCCAGCTTCGGCGTACTAGCGGTGGCCTCCTGCAAGGCAGTGAGCGCTGAAACTTCCTTCGCTGCGGCTCTCGCAAATGAAAACAGGAGCGCCGCTCCCAGTATCGCCAGCACCGACCAGGCCAGCCTTGCGTTCCCGCGTTTCGATAATTTTCCTGCCGTCCGATTTCGAATCATTTCGCTCCTCGCGCTGTCATCTTCAAACCCCCAATTAAACGTCGAAAGCTCACATCTGGGATTCCATTCAGGGCGCCAGAAAGTTCCTTAGACTTTTTGTGATTAGAAGAACTGCGAACGCTGTTAGTGGCTTGCAGGGGATGCTGTGAGGTGTCCGCTGGCATGGACGTCAACATCGACGCTGTCGGTGACTCGCAGAAAGAAGGTGCTCGGATTTTTCAAACCCCACTTTACATAAGGAACCGAAAACGTGGCAGTCGCTAGGGCGGCCTGCCCTTGTGTTCCGGGCTGGACTGCGAAGTTTAGAGTCATCTCGTGGTCTTTGCCGTGAAGTTTCATGACGCCTGCGACAGCAACCTGAGACGTTCCCTGTGGCGCGATTGTTCCCTGGATTCTGCTCGGTACGAAAACGATCTCCGAAAATTTGGGGGTTTCCAGAATTTCCTGGTGCATCTTTTTGTCGCGGCCTTCATTGCCGCTGTCGCCGCTCAGGGCGTCTACTACGATGGCTCCGCTGGCAGTACCTTTGGCTGGATCGAAATGAATCTCGCCGCTCTTCAACTTAAATGTGCCGTGCACGGTATGAAGCGACGCTCCGAGGGTGAACTCGACGGTGCTCTTCGAGGGATCCAGCGTAAATACGGATTCCTGCGCGCACGTGTAAGGCGCGGAACAAAGCGTTACGGTAAAGATGGCAGCGAAAAAGGCGCGTGGAATCTTGATACGAAGAAACCACAAGACAAAGTTCATTCTTACGCCCAGAGAACGCGCCACGAGAGATTGAACATTTCTTTGGCGTCGAAAGCCTCATCTTGCGGTCTGCTTGTGTGAGCGGAAATGATTTTGGCGAACAATTCGGGCTGGTTTTCGAAGAGCCGCAGAGTCTTGCGGCGGACCCAGGTACTGGCGTCCATAAGCAACAACAATCGAGTCATGCGTAAGGGCATGCTTACGATTCTGCGGTGTGCCGAGCGATAAGAACGCAAATCTCCGCGTGAAAGCGCATCGGCAAGCGCGCGTGCCTGCTGCAATCCCAGACTCAATCCGTGGCCGGCAATCCCGTCGACCGAACACGACGCGTCGCCGACGAGGGCGACGTGTGCTGACGCGACTCGCCAGGTACTCGTCAACCCGACAAGGCTTCCCTGCTCCGGTGTTACTCTGTGAGCGCTTTTCAGATGCTCGGCGACTTCAGGAAATTCAGACAGGCCATCAGCAATTCGCAATGCCGGGTCACGCGAAAAAAAACTTACGCACACATCTTCCGCGTGGGTGGGCGTTACGACCATCTGAAACTTCTTGCCCCAATAAACTTCGACGAATTTGGACCAGGGTCGAACCGCGAAGTGACGCCGGAATCCAAACCGCGTACGGCAACTAATACGCGGCCAGTTGAATTTGGCCCACTGGCGAACGGAGGAATTCAATCCGTCAGCGCCGACCAGCCACCGATAATCAACGAATTCACCATTGATCCTGGCGCCCGTGGCTTCAAACTCGGAGACGCGAGCGCCCCAGCGAAAAATCACGCCCACTTCTGCGGCCTTAGCTACCAGCAGATTGTGAAGCATCGTACGGCGCAGCCCGAACGCGCTTCCGCGCTCGATCGGAGCGCTAACGGAATACGAATCATCTGAGAAGCGAAAACCTTTGAGCGGAAAACCAAGGGAGGAATTTAGTTCAATTCCAATACTGCGCAGCGCCTCAACGGCTTCGGGAAGCAGTCCTTCGCCGCAAGGCTTGTTGATCGGAGGGCGCCGGGCATCTGCTATTGTAACTCGGAGGCCGTTCGCCGCCGCCGCAATCGCTGTCGCGAGTCCGGCCGGGCCCGCACCTACAACCAAAACGTCCGACTTCATTATTGCCGGCCCTCGCTCCCGTTACCATCTCAGCAGCACCAGTTCCGCGCAGAACCCCGGTCCCATTGCTGCGAGGATGCTGTAACTGCCGGCGGGTGGGCGCCGGTGCGTGTATACATCCTCTAATACTAAGAGCACGGAAGTGGAAGAAATGTTGCCCACCTTCCGCAAACATTCCCACGATGCGGCGAGGTCTTTCGCTGTGATGCCGAGTGCTTGTGCCGTGGCTTCGAGAACCTTGGGCCCCCCAGTGTGCATCACCCAACTCTTGATATCGCTGCGCTTCAGTCCCTGCTCGCCGAGGAATGTGTCGACGTCTTCGCCGAGATGCTTCACGACGGTATCGGGCACTTCCGGAGAGAGCACGATATGGAAACCTTTTTCAGAAATGTCCCAGCCCATCACGCGTTCGGTGTTCGGGTAAAGGATCGACTTGGTCGCCAAAATTTCTGGCCCCTTCGATTCGCGCTCCGAACCGACAACGATCGTCGCGGCCGCACCATCTCCAAAGAGCAAAGCCGATATCAGATGCGCCATCGATAAATCATTGCGCTGAAGCGTGAGCGAGCAGAGTTCGATAGAAACCAGCGCTGCTGCCTGATCCGGATAGCCATGCACGTAATCCGCCGCGCGCGAAATTCCTGCGGCGCCGGCGACGCAGCCCAGACCGAAGATCGGAACACGCTTGATGTTCGGCGAAAGGCCCATGCGATTTACGAGACGCGCGTCGATCGACGGGGCGGCAATTCCCGTTACCGAAGTGACGAAAATCGCGCTCAACTCATCGGGCTCGATTCCTGCCCGTGCGAGCGCGCGGCATAGCGCCTTCTCGCCCAAATCCAGCGCGCACTCGATCCACACGTTATTCGCCTGGCCAAACGTCTCTAAATTTAAGTAGAAATCGATCGGGCGGACCGTGTACCTTCCCTCGACCTGCATGCTCTCATCGAGGCGATCTAGAATCGCGGGATTTGGCAACCGATTTCGCCAGTCGTTCTTGAGCGCTTCCACTAACAGCTCTTGCTTGTAGTAATGCTCTGGAAACGCACTTGCAACGCTAGCAATTCTCATTCGTCAGGCTCCTAGGGATGCGTAATGGCTCGGGGGATATTACATCGAGAAGGGCAATTAGCGCATGACGATTTACGAAAATTCTCTTTCAAGGGTGGCCTATCTATATTACGGCAACTGGACGCCCAGAGGGGACATAAATAAAAGAAACCCGAGTCCGTTGGGGGTGACGGACTCGGGTTCGGGGGGTTGAGAGGGGCTTGGGCCGGTAAGCTTTTTATTTACTTGAAACTCGCGCTCGGTGTGCCTGTCGGTGCGCCTAATAGTTCCAGCGCCGCAGGATCAACGTCACTCGAAAGACTAATTGCAACCCTAATACTAAGAGCGTGTCGCGCACGGCGTTCATCCGGTTCTGCAGAGGCGATGCTGAGTCCTTCGAGAGTGGCGCTGCGCTGCCGATCGCCTCACGCCTTACGTCCCAACGGTTGCCTGCCAAAGCACTCATGCGGTCGCCGTCCTAGTTGACCATGTAAACCGGATTGTCATGCTCAACACACACAACCATGGATTTGAAAATATCGATGTCCCAGCTATCAGCGATTCGGAGCCTGACGATGTCATCGGTTTCCGACAACATCCGGCCGCGTAGTGGAACCCGTAGATTCCCTGCTACGACTCGAAGCACCACCGGTTGCCCCATCCAGACTGCGTAGCCGCCTTTCATTCGCCCCTCCTCAGGGATTGCTTGGTGCGATTTAAAGTTTGAGGTAGGGCTCCGGACTGGCCAATGGTACAGGGGGCTATGTTTGATAGGAGGGTAGTACTACCCCATAAGTAACTGATTCAATGCTTCTTACGGTAGAATGCTCGCTGACAGCTCGCTTTACGGCCGAAATGTGCAGAAAGCGAAACGGAACGCCTCGTCGCGGGCCAGCGTTAGCCTTTTTCTGCTATTGTTTTAGTTCATTCTGAGGGAACACCCGCCGCGGAACTGGCGAAACAACGCAATGATCGAATCGCTCAAGCAGCTATTGACGCATCTCTACGACGTGAAAGGCCTCATCGAATGGGGCGGCCCCGTTCTTGTATGCGCAATCGTGTTTATCGAGACCGGGATGTTCGTCGGCTTTTTTCTCCCCGGCGATTCCCTGCTGGTCACCGCAGGTGTGTTTGCCGGCGCCGGCCACACGAGCATCGCCGCACTGCTGATTTTCGTAACGCTATGCGCAATTGCGGGGGACCAACTCGGATACTTCATCGGGCGGATGGCGGGGCAAAGTCTTTACAAACGCGAAGACTCGCATTTCTTTAGAAAGCGCCATCTCGAACGGGCGCATGAATTCTACGAAAAGTATGGCGGGAAGACGGTTATCCTTGCACGGTTCGTTCCCATCATCCGCACTTTTTGTCCGCCCGTGGCTGGCGCGGCCAAAATGAGTTACTCCCGCTACCTAATCTACGACATCTTTGGAGGCTTCCTCTGGGTCTGGAGCATGACGCTCTTAGGCTACACGCTGGGCCGCAGCGTCCCCAATATTGACAAGCGGATCCACATCGTAATCGCCGCGGTGGTTGTCGCGTCACTTCTGCCAGCTGCATATTCGGCCTGGAAGGCGCGGTCACAGGCACAGGTGATTTCGCCCACGCGCGCGAAAACCGAAGAAGAATAAGCAGCCAGCTTTCACTTCACGTAGGTAACAGCCCTCCACCGCAGAGTCCGACTCAAAAAAAACGGGGAGCCTGGCAGCTCCCCGTTTTTTCTTTTTCCGTATGCCGGCGTCTATGTCGAAGACATTGACGCGGGCGCGCACCGCAAAAGCGGTGTGTAAACGGCTGTCAAAATTCTAGGCCCGGTGGAGTCATCCTTTCTCCTTTCCGTGCACTAGCTACTACAACTTCGCTTTTACTCCCGTACAGCGGAGCGCGCAAGCGAAATCTTTGCGCGCCCCGAGGGATCTGCGAATCGATCTGCAACTCATTGCCACGTCTTACTTTTCGCCGCGAGGCGAATTTCCGTGTCCGCCATTACCCGACCGCTCACCGCCGCCCCCCGAAGGGTGCTGCGTAGAGTGCGACTGCGGCGCCTGATGTTGTGCGGGCGCATGAGCTGGAGCGCTATGCTCCTGTCTCACGTTCTGTCGCGGCGCAGCGTTGTGCGTCGAAGGTGAACGAACCTCAGAGTGATTCGACTGACGAGCAGCATTCGTGTTGGTATGTGTGCGTGACGGCTCCGTGCGCACCGCCGTATGCGGCGTCTGCGCGTGATTTGTGCTCGGCGCGTTCACATTATGATGCTCGTTGTTACGCGTTGCTGAATTCGTCCGCGGAGCAGTGTTGGGGTGTGTTGTGCGAGCTGATTCTCGCGGTGCATTGTTCCCAGCGTGATGATTTGTTTCCGGGGCTCGCGCCGTCCGATCAGCGTGCGTTTCAGTTGCCCGGTTGCGCTGCTCTGCAGACCTGGTCTCTTCAGACCTGCGCGTCTCGGCAGTTCTGTTCGCTCTAGCCGACCTGCGAGCTTCCGCCGATCGGTTTACCTCTGCCGACCTGTTTGCCTGCGATCTACGCGCTTCCGAAGCTCTCGTTTCTGCAGCATGGTTCCGGTTCTCGGTAGCCGTTCTCGTGTTGCGAGCCTCTGCCGACCGGCCGCCAAACTCCCCAGCGCGCTGTGAAGCCGTTACGCCAGGACGTCCATGATTCTCTGATGCCCACTGACGCCGATCGCTACGCGCCAGGGATTCTTGACGCGTTTGCACCGAAGTTGCGCCGAAGCGCCGCTCTCGCATTGACGTCTCTTCACGCGCTGTCGGACGCGCATTGATTCCGCCACGTCCTCCGTTGTAGCTCACGCGGCTCACGGATCGCTCCACGACCTGCCGCTCATACACGTTACGAATGATGGTCGTGTTCACGCGGGTCACTGACCTATTGTAGTAAAAGTCTCGACCACGCCAGTAGCCGCCCTCATATCCGACTCCGAAATAGCCGAAGCCGTAATTGATGCCGCCGTAGAAACCTACGTGCGGTCCCCAGTACCCTGCGTGCCAGATGTAGACGCCATCACCCCAACCCCAGTAGCCCGGAGTCCACAGCACTCCGACCGCTGGGGCAATCACCCACGTGCCGGGCACCCAGTAGTAACCGTCTGGTCCCCACGCCCAGTAACCCGGTGTCCAGATGTAGTTGGGCCCCGGACAAATAGGTTGCGTGTAAACCGGGATCGCCGGCGGCGCCACCGTGATCGAAACGCCTATGCCCACGTGCGCTGGCGCCGAAACCGGCATCAGCAGCGAGCCGAACATTAACAGGAGTAAGAACCCAAGATAAGATTTGCGCATGAGAATTACCTCCTTTGAGGCTGTATATGATTTTATGAAATAAATCGCCGCCGCAAAATAACGGGATATACGGAGAAAATCCGCTTCGCGGTGGGTATGACGAAATTGCACTGACCTGGACAGATTTATAGGGAACGCTCGTAAACGGGTTTATAAAGAGAAGCATAGCCGTCCCCGATGTTCCCTGCTTATTGGACGGGAGGGGGCCACGGCTGGTGCGCTGTTCGGAGCTTGGCTCTGAACTTCAATTTGAGTTTACTTTAGGAAGAGAGCTTCGCGGAGCTGGTCGCGTCCCACGAATGTCTTCGATGACCTGAATTTCCCGAACAGATCCAGAATTTCGCGGTTCTGAAACACGTGGGCGTGGACGGCGAGGGTCGGCGCAGGAAGCATTTCGATCGTTTGCGTATCAACGATTCGATATCGGTGAAACCGTTCGGCTGGCCTGCTATGAAACATGGCTAAAATGATGCCCGACGGTTGCAGCAGCGAATACAGTCTTTCCATTGCGCGCGGCAATAACTCTGCGTCAAAATAATCCAGCAGGTCCCAGGCAAGAACACCGTGAAAGCTTTCTTCCGCATAGCGTAAACCAGTTTCGAGAAATTTTTCGGCCAGATAAGCCTGCGAAATTTTCTGCTGGCCGTTGCCCACGGGCGCAAGCCGCAGACCTTCCTCTTCCGCGCTTAGAAACTCTTTCCACGAGCGCAACGAATCTTCGGTGGTGACGCGATAGCCCTTTTCGATGAAAAAATTTAGCGTGGCTTGCGACACTTGCCCGAGATCGAGGATACGGGGAGTTTTTTCATCTTCGAGGTGCTGGAGGAACTCCTTCAAGCCGTTTGAGATACGGAAATTCGCGGATGGAGAGGCGGCAGAGCCGGTTGATCCAGCGCCCGGCTTGGACTGAACCGCCGTACCGGCATTGCTTGCGCGAGTTTTAGCCGTCCAATTCATCTAAGCCTACTCCCCAGACGCGTGCGCGATCGCCCGCGGCGCATCGTTCGTTTTCACTGTCGTAGCCTTCGAAATCGGAGCGAGATCTTGCACCTGTTTGGCGTCGCCCGCGCGCGTCATCTCCACTTTGCCGCGCAACTTCGCGCCATCGTCGATGGCGATGCGCGGAGTGATGAGGCTGCCTTGCACGCGGCTCGATCCGCCGAGTTGGACTCCGGCAGACGCTTTCAAGTCGCCCGTCACAGTGCCCTCGACGACGATCTCACGCGCTTCGATATTGGCCTTCACTTTTCCGTTCGGCCCAACGGTTACCTTCGACTGCGGGAAGTGAAATTGCCCCTCGGCCTGGCCGTCGATGTAAAGGTCGTCATCACCCGAGATCTCGCCGTTAATTCGGATTCCGGACGATATTCGCGAAATCCCGCGGACTGCCGGAGAGGGCGCGGCGGCGGGTGCCACGGCAGGTGCAACAGGCTGTGCTGTCGGAGCTGCCAGTGGAGCTGAATTAGCAAGGGCAGCCGGCACAATCTCGGGAGAAGCCGCAGGCGGCGCGGCCGCAGGAGTGGTTTCGACTTTTGCCGGAACAGCCGGTGGTGAATCTAGAGCTTGCGACGACGGTTTCGCATCTGCGGGCTTACGCCACATGAACAATTCCTCCCCGAGCACAATCGCCAGGAACGCTGGCCGGGCGGCAGGCGTATCCAAAACGTGCTCGAACTATAGTACAGGGCTGGCTAGCTGTAAATCGAGACTGCAACCCCTTTTCTCAACTGAGCACGGGGCTTATGGGTTGAGACCAAGGCCGCTGAGACGGTGCGGACGTCGCTATTCCGAAGCTCCCAGCGAGCCACGATGTAGCCAACGAACTCGTAGAAAAACGTTTTTAGCCCCTCCCGAGTACGCCACCAGCTATTGGGATCATACGCAGGGTCCGGAGCGGCAACCACGCGGAGCTCAGTGCCGGGCGCCAATGCGTGTTCGTAAATGAATCGCGCGCGCCGGGTATGGTAATTCGAAGTAACGACGATGATTTTCTTCCACCCGTGAGCAGACAGGAATTCCGATATGGCGCCGGCTTCATCAAGCGTGTTGCGCGCCCGGTTTGGGACGCGAACCACGGCCGTCGCGGGGACGCCCCGATCGGTGAGATCCCGTTGCATTAATTCGGCAATCGAGGTGTAGGGACGCAAAGTACGGCCGCTTGCGACAATCCGCGGAGCCCAGCTCGCCCGGTACAGATCGGCCGCACGCGAAGCCCGCACAGCTTCGTAATCGTCGTCACTCAGTATGACGATAGCGTCTGACGTCTGCGGCGAATCGTCAACAACCCAGAAATTACCGGCCACGCGAAGGATCGGGTAGCGCGCCAGATAGAGTACAAACGCGAATATCACCAGGAAGATCAGAAACAGCAGGCGAAAGAAGATTCCGCCTCGGTCGGAGCGGAATGACGACTTGAATGTGGCCTCGCTCGTTTTCATTTCGCAGGGTCGAGCTCACGCAGGCGCTCGGCCGCGTCCTCGGGAAGCAGCCCGTTAAAATAAACCTCCTTGATGCTGTAGGACTTGCTTCGCGTTTCTACGATCGGAAGTATTTCGATGTGCCAATGGTAATCGCCCGCGATCGTCCGCCAGTAGTCGCTGAGCTCACCCTTTGTCTGTAGCGTATTGGGCGCGGTGTGAACCACCAGGTGGTAGTTCTCAGAAATCTTTTGCAAGCGGCGCAACGTGCGGCCAAGCAGGCTTGCGAGATGCCTCCGATTCTCCCCGGGCGACGGCGCTTCGAACTGGTGGTTGTGCGTCCGCGGCATCAGCCAGATTTCGTACGGCACGCGGGATGCATACGGGCAGAAGGCGAAATAGTCGCCGATGGTGTCCACGATGCGTTTCTTCTGCCGCACTTCCTGGCGGAGGATGTCGCAAAACACGCAGCGTTCGCGGTCGCGAAACCATTCGCGCGCGGCGCGCAGCTCGTAGAGGATGCGGCGAGGAACAAACGTAGTTGCGGTCACTTGGGAATGAGAGTGTGACCACTCTTCTCCCGATTGAAGACCCTGATTCTTGAATACGGCTACATATTTGAAGCGGGCGTCGCGCTTAAGGTCCGCGATGCGCGAGGCGTAGGCTTCGAGCACTCGTTCGATCTGCTCGTCCGTCATTTGCGAGAGGTATCGCGCATGATCGGGCGTCTCTACGATGATCTCGTGAGCGCCGGTCGCGTCCATGCGATCGTAGATTCCTTCCGCCGTGCGCGACGTGTCGCCTTCGATGTGATAGAGCGGCCGGAAGTGTGGATAGGTGCGAACCTGCCAGGGGCCTTGTGGCGGAAGGTCGAGGAGGACCTTGGTCTCCAGGCGGTTTTCTGAACACAGAGGACACGGATCGGGCCGTGGTTTCTCGCGTTCCGGATGACCGACCACAACCCAACTTCGGGTAATTGGATCTTTACGAAGTTCCATTTTTTGGTATGAGAAGTGCGGCGGCCATCTTATAACGCCCACCGCTTGCGGGCAAAAGGAAGTAAGCAGCAAGGCAAATAAAATTGCGGTGCGGAACCGAAGGAGAAGCCCGCGACTAGCGCGTGTAGTGCGTGGGTGTCGGTCCGACTTCGAGACGGTGCCTATCCCAGATAGCGCCTTCGCGGGTGTAATTGGCCATCTCGAAGTCCTGGGTCAATTCGAGACAATCCGTTGGGCAAGCGTCCTCGCACAGGCCACAAAACATACAGCGCGAAGTGTCGTAAGTGAATGTGGTGAGAACTTTGCGGCGAGTGGCATCGTCGCGAAGCCAGCCGACAACGATCAGGTTTTCGGGGCACGCGAGAGCGCAGAGGTTGCAGGCGATGCACAGCGATTCGCCAGTCTCTGGATTCATATTCAAGCGCGGCGCGCCTCGGTAACGTTCGGCGACCATGGGACGCTCGAGCGGATACTGCTCGGTGTAAATATTCTTGGGCGCCTGATAACGAAACGTCAGCCACATCCCCTTGAGCAGATCCACAAGGAAGAAGCGGCGCAGGAGGTCTTTCATCGATTCGTAGTCTGACCGCCAGCGAAAAGATTGTCAAGGCAGAGACGCGCAAGTGAATATCAATGCCCCGCCTGCCCGTTCGCCGTCGCGACAAATTCGCCAAGCACCGCCTGGCGCATCAAATCAGGAGGCAGTAAGCCCTGCGCCAAGATGAAATCGTGGAAGTCCTTTTGGTTGAATTTGGCGCCAAGCGCGGATTCAGTCTCCTTGCGGATCGATAACAGCTTTGTGTACCCATAGAAGTAGCTGTTGGCCTGACCTGGCGCGCGGTAGGTGAAGCGCTCCACTTCCTCCTTGGCGAAAGCGTGCGACAGAACAACATCCTTTTCCAGCACGCGGTAGGCGTCATCCGGCTGAATCTTGCCCGATTGCAACTCGGGATCCAGGAATGCACGAGCGGCGCGCAGTAGACGTAAATCGAGCGAAATCAGCTGCCCCTCCGGCGGCATAGACGGCTCGATAATATACTCGGCATAAAGGCCCCATCCCTCCACATTGGTGCTATTAAAAGCGAATTTTGCGCGGGCCAGCGAAACGCCATGCTCGAGCATGGAATCGAACTGCAGCTCGTGTCCTGGACGCGCTTCATGAGCGGTGAGAGTCCATGCGGCTGCATCGTAAGCGAAGTCGTCATACTTATCGCTGGTGCTTTCGCCCGCGGGGCCGGGAATATTCAAAGGAAGAACGAATTCACCTTTCTGCCCGGTGTTGTGAAGAAACGGCGGCGCGACCATGTGCGGAGCGGGTTGCTGAGCAGTCTCCGCGGCTGTCGCAATGCGAATGCGAGCTGGGCGATCTGGCAGCGTCACGATCTTCTGCGCGACGATAATTTGCTCGATCTGCTTCAGCCGATTCTCATAGAACGGAAGGATCGCGTCGCCTACAAGCTGCTGTTTTTTGAGCTCGTGAATCACGTCGCGGTAATCGCTTGACGGAAGATTGCGCTCTTTCGCGATACGCGCGGCGATGGGCTGCATTTCGCCCTGAATTTCGGCAAATGCTTCATGCGCCATTGCGGCTATCTTCGCAGGCGGAATATCGATGCCAAATTGCTCCAGATTCAGCGCGTATTCTTCCGGCGGCAGGCGGAAATCTGATCGCGCCTTGGGTAATATGTTTGCTCGAATCCACGCGTCATAATCGGCGAGCTGTACTTTGAGCTTGCCGAACGGCTCCTGCCCACCTTCGAGCTTATACTTCGTCAAGAGCGCTGCGATTCCATCGAGGTAGTTTGAATTACGCGAGAGTTCGGTTTCGATTTCAACGCGGGCCGGATAAATAATCCCAGGCTTGGCCATTTGCTCGATGGCACGCTGCTTTAGAATCTCCACGATCGGCGGATAGCCGGGCTCGATTCCGGCATATTTGCGCAGACGCACAACAGCAGCGGGACGTCGGTCAGCGGCAGTCTGTTCATCAAGCAAGATCTGCAGGCCGGCGAATACATAGCCACTGGCATTGATAAACGGCACTTCGTGGGCGCGCGCGAAATCCTCGACGCGGAATTGCAGTTCGACCGCGCGGATCATGATCTGCGAGTCTTCCGCGACTTCCTTTTGCTGTTGCTGCGCTGCGGCAGCTTTCAACTTTGCGAGCACTTCTGCGGTTTCCTGGCGCTCCAGGTCTTCATCGGCTCGGGTGGGCTGAGAAATCAGGGGATCGTATTGGCTCAATCCTTCTCGTGTACCGCGATCGGGATGATGTTTCATCGAAACGGCGAAGAGCTGATTTGCATAGCCGTTGCTGATGGCGATCCAGGATTGATCCGCTGGTGGACGATTGCTGGCCAGCACTGAGAAGAACATCACAACTCCGAGCGGGAGCAAAGCAGTTTTGGGCATTCGCATCCTCTTTAGCAATCGCTGCAATCTGGCTCTAGTAGAATTTGGGCGCTTAGTAAAGCACGCAGGACCGCAAACCGCAATTTTCGGCGCGGATTCGCGCGGTCAAAAGCTCCCAAAACGCGATTTTCCCGCCGATTACAAATTGCTATCCATCATAATTTTAAGCACTTAGGAAAATCCCTAATCGCGTCACCGTAGATTAACTTTGACTCATAGCAGGTCGCAAAGTGAGCGGCAGTGAGGCCCATTAGTGCCCCGCTGAGGGCTTGCCGAGATCGAATTTACGGATGAGCAGGGCGAGTGGGGCGCCGATCAGGACAATCCAGCCAAGAGCTGTGAAGCAATCGAGAGAGCCTTGAAATGACGCTTGCAGTTGGACGAGTTGTCCAAGTTTGGCCTGGGCGTGGAGAGCAGCGTCAGCGGGCGAGAAGCCGTGGATGGCGAAATAGCTGGTGAACGAATGGAGCGTGTTGCGGTAGTTCGGGTCGCCGTTCGTAATGTGGGCGACGAGGACGGATTGGTGGTGTTGCGTCCGCCGCGCCAGCATCGTAGTGACGAAAGCGATGCCAAAGCTGGCGCCTTGATTTCGGAAAAGATTCGTGAGGCTCGAGGCTTTGTTGTTCTTGTTTTTGGGGAGGAAGGAGTAGGCCACCTGGCTTACCGGGACGAATAACGGCGCAATTCCCAGCCCCTGGAGCGCGCGAGCCATTGCGAAATGGCGATAGTCGGCGCCCAGATCGAAGCTCGCGAAGTGCCACATCGCGATTGCGAAGATGCAATAACCAACGCCGATTAATGGGCGCACGCCAAATTTTGGCAGCAGCGAAACCACCACGGGCGCCAGCACCACAATTACCAGAGCGCCCGGGCCGAGAACGAGACCTGCGTCCGTCGCGGTGTAACCGTAAAGCTGTTGGAGCATCTGCGGAATCAAGACCGTCGAACCGAACAGCGCAAAACCGAAGAGAAAATAGAACACGCTCGCCAGGGCAAAATTCCGGTCGCGGAGTAGACGGATTTCGACCACTGGGTCAGGATGGCGCCACTCCCATACCACCGCAACTATCAGCGCAGTGATAGCGATGAGGAAGAAAATCAAGATAAATTCACTTTCGAACCAGTCGTCGATTTGGCCGCGATCGAGGACGACCTCGAGACACGCAAATCCAAGCGCGATGAGTACGATTCCCAGGCCGTCAATTTTCAGCTTGCCGCCTCGACGCGCTGCTTCGACCTCGCGAGTAAACTCCGGCGGGTCAGACACAAGCCGGCTGGTGAGAATCAGTGAAATGATTCCGATGGGGATGTTGATGAAGAAAACCCAGCGCCAGCTCCAATTATCTGTGATCCAGCCGCCGAGCGGAGGACCGACTACCGGAGCAGTGACAATCGCCATGCTATAGAGGGCGAAGGCGGCGGCACGTTTCGAAGCTGGGAACGTGTCAACGAGGATCGCCTGCTCAACTGGTGCGAGTCCACCACCTCCAACTCCCTGGAGGATACGGAAGAAAATCAGCAGGCCGAGGCTCGGAGCGATCCCGCACAGAAACGAACTGATGGTAAAAAGCACAACGCACGCCATGTAGTAGCGTTTGCGTCCGAAGACGCGGCTCAGCCAGGCCGATAATGGCAGGACGACAGCATTGGCCACAAGGTAGCTCGTCAGCACCCAAGTGCTTTCGTCATAGCTGACAGCGAGTCCACCGGCAATGTGCGGCAGGGCCACATTGGCGATCGCCGTATCGAGCAACTCCATGAAGGTGGCAAGGGTGACGGTGATCGCGATGAACCACGGGTTGATGCCTTCCCGCTGGGCGGGGATTACGAAAGGTGCCGGGGCTGCGAGGGACTCGCTCATCGGTGGATTGGATGTTTAAGAGACCGTTCGGTCGCATATATGGTATACTTGACTGGACCGAAAAGACCAGCCGGTCGCAACAGTGAACTGCTCGACTGAAGGATGTAAGCGTCGCCAAGAGTCGAGCGGGCACGGCATGCCGTGCCCTGCTGAGGCAGGATCCGACGAGGAGGCAGAAATGACGAAGGGAGAGCGAACGAAACAGGAAATTGTGCGGAATGCGGCACCGATATTCAACACCAAGGGGTACGAGGGCACTTCCCTTTCGGACTTGATGACCGCTACGGGGTTGCAGAAGGGCGGAATCTACCGCCACTTTGCGAGCAAGGAAGAGCTGGCGGCTGAGGCGTTCGATTATGCGTGGGGGAAAGCGGTGAGCGGACGGCTTGATGGAGTTTCTGACGTTTCCAACAGCGTCGACCGCATCGAAAAAATGATCGCGAATTTTGTCGAGAAGCGTTCGGGGCTGGTGGAAGGGGGCTGTCCCCTGCTGAATACAGCAATTGAGTCCGACGACGGCAATGCGCTGCTTCGGGGCCGTGCAAGAAAGGCGCTGCGGACGTGGAGTGAACGAATCTCTGCACTGGTGAAAGAAGGCAAGGCTAAACAAGAAATTGATGCCCGGACGGATCCGCAAAAGCTTTCGCAGCTGATCATTGGCTCCCTGGAGGGAGCGCTCATGATCAGCCGGATTGACGCAAACGACGGAGTGCTCGCGGATGCGCGAACTTTTCTGAACGAATATCTGGAGGAAAAGGTTCGAACTGCAAAGCGGTATTCACCCCGGAAACGGGTTTCGTAACAAGTTGGCAGGATTTCAGTAGTACCGGAGATATTTTATGGCACCGAAGCAAATCAGCGTGGAACGTTTTAGCATCACCTCTGCGAAGCCGTTTAGTGATGTCGTGAAGGTGCTTGAAGCATCCGTGGGTCACCCGAATATGAATACATTTATGAATGATGTTGCGTCGACGAAATCCTTTACGGACCTTGAGAAGGTCATAAACGCCGTGACTGGCGCTACAGGGCTGATGCAATTCATGAAATTCGATCTGGGCGAGATCGTCCGTAAAGAACGTGGGGATGATGCTGCACAAAGCCTGCGCTATTTGATTGGCAATCCGTTGATCATGAAACAGATGCTCGAGCGCTCACCGGATGCGGGATCATATGCACCGGTAACCGTTCTAGTAGACGAGCGGCCGGACGGAGTAAGGCTCTCCTATGACCGAATGGTGAGCTTTCTCGCTCCGTATGGAGATGATGAAGCGCTAAGAGTGGCGCGGGATTTGGACGCAAAGATCGAGGCGCTTCTGACGAAAGCAGCCGCGTAGCGCTTAGCGGCCCCATCCCCGCCTCTCGCCCGGAGAATGGGACGGCCAAATCTTTTCGTAGGAACGTGGGCCGATGGCGCTAGCGACGCTTTCCCTGGCTTCGCCTCTGGGGGCTGCTATTGACGTTTGGAACTTCCTCACCAAGCGCAGTTGCCAAATCGATTTGGTGGTCCTGCTCCTGCATTAGAATCTGACGAATCTGTTCGGCCATCGCAAACTCGCCCAGCGCTTCGCACTGGCGAACGCGATCACGATAATTCCGCACGGTTTCATTCTCATTTTCGAGGTCAAACCGCAGCATGTCCTTCGCTTTTGCCGATGTGCGAACGGGCTTTGGTGTGACGACGGGCATTTTGCCAAGATAATCAATCTGGCGAGAGAGGGTGAGCGCATGATCGAGCTCTTGCTTCGCGTGAATTTCAAGCTGGTTGGCGATGTCCATATACTCGGCGCCCTTTAGAACCTGCGAGTAGACAACATAGGAAATGATGGCCTGATATTCGCGGGAAAGATCTTCATTTAAGAGCTCTGCAAGGCGCTCACGGGAAATCTCAATTTCGGTTAAAGCGGGCTTCGGCGCTGCCATTGAATTCCTCCTTGGATGTGAAACGAAGGTGTGAATCTTCAGTGTCGCGCAATCAGTGCGGGGCACCGTCGTGCTTCTATCAGTATCCTACCAATGCTCGAAAGGAGCCAGCGATGCATCGCCGAAATACCTTCACTTTGGAGCGTAACTTACTGTAGTGATCAGTGGATGCAAGGGACACACGAAAAGGCCGCAAGGCGGGCGCTTCCTCACGCGAGGGCGTTCGTCGACAAACGGTGATACCGCAACTCGGCAGAGGCGATCGATTCGCTAGAGCGGCCATTCTGACAAGAATAATTCGTTGAGTGCACGTGCTATCCTCAACGTCTTCCTATCCTATGAACGAAAACTCAAACGATCTAGAATTTATGAAGGCGGCGCTGGATGAGGCGCGCGCGGCCGGAAACCGTGGCGAGGTTCCTATCGGGGCAGTAGTCGTCCTGGATGCCGTTATCATTTCGCGCGCAGGTAACCGAACGATTGGCGATTGCGACCCGACAGCGCATGCGGAAGTGATCGCGCTACGCGATGCCGCGCACAAGATAGGAAATCACCGCCTGCTAGGAACTACACTGTACGTAACGATCGAACCGTGCGCAATGTGCGCGGGTGCGATGATTCAGGCGCGCATCTCGAGGCTGGTTTATGGCGCAGACGATGCCAAGGCGGGGGCCGTGCGATCTTGTTTTTCAATTCTCGAGCATGAAAAGCTGAATCATCGCGTGGACGTGACATCCGGCGTCCGGGCCGAGCAGTCCGCCGAGTTGCTGCGTGCATTTTTTGAAGTGAGACGATGACCCGAAAGGTGCGCGTTGATTAGCGAGATGAGAGCTTTCGGAGTCGTCTTGCTGGCAACGCATTGCTATAGCCGATGTGCAAAAGTTCATGCAGAGCGTCAGGGTGAACCTTTGAAAGCCTGACGAGCACCCAGGGATAGTTGCGGTAGTGGTCGGTAATGAAATACGTTTCCGGCTCGGCGGCCATCAACTCCTCTCGCTGATCGAGCGGCATCTTGAGAACGATCGTATCGGGATCTTCCTCATTACGCCAACGTACGAAGAGCTTTCCTTTGACCTTCAACGCAGGTGTTCCATACGAAGTGCTTTCTTCGACATTCGGAAACGTCAGCGCGACGCGGCGGACAGCATCATAAGTGATCGACTTAGAACGCTTCACGAAATTCGCCCCTCGGCTCACCGCTATCTTAACGCGAATAGCCTTGCAGTTCCCCGCTTTGCCACCGTTGCAAAAATGCGAGCGCGCCAGCGAACTCCACTCGCTTGCGGCCAAGGATTTGATTACACTTTTCTGATTCTCACATAGCGTTCGCGCAATCAGGAGATTCTCCTCATGGGCAATCTGGGTTCAAGATGTGGAAGAAAAATTGTATGGAGTTGGTTCAACGCTGCCGCCTTGTGTATCGTCGCGGCCACCTCTCTGCACGGACAGACCGCCGCCCCCGATCCACATCAAACCCTCCTGAACCAATTCAGCGATTCGATGGACGAACTGACCGCACGAGTCTCGCCCGCCGTCGTGCAAGTGCGCGTAACCGGCTATCGGGCTGTAGAGGATAAGGATCGAGATGAGACGGGCCTGATCGGCCGGCAGCGCAGCCTTGCGTCGGGTGTGATTGTCGATCCCGATGGTTACATCATCACGAACGCGCACGTGGTGAAAGGAGCTCAGCGAGTCCGCGTGTTCCTAACGCCCGCAAGCGAGGCTGAATCGCAAGTTCGGAGCAGCCTTGGAGTTGGGAAACGTCCTGCACCGCTCGAAGCGAAAATCGTGGGCATAGCCTCGTCGATCGATTTGGCGCTGCTGAAAGTGGAGGCAAAGAATCTTCCGACGCTTCCCTTTGCTGACTACCGAAATCTGAAGAAGGGACAAATCGTGCTGGCGTTCGGGAATCCCGAAGGACTCGAAAATTCAGTGACCATGGGAATCGTAAGCGCGGTAGCGCGGCAGGCCGATCCCAGCACGCCGACGGTCTACATCCAAACCGATGCACCGATCAATCCGGGTAACAGCGGCGGCCCGCTCGTGGATACGGAAGGCCGCTTGGTAGGAATCAATACATTCATACTTTCAGAAACGGGCGGCAGCCAGGGGCTGGGATTCGCGATTCCTAGCAGCTTAGTGGAATTTGTTTATGGGGAGCTTCGCAAATACGGACGCGTGCATCGCAGCATTATCGGCGCGAGCCTGCAGGAAATCACTCCCGATCTTGCCGCGGGACTTTCGCTTCCTCGACAGGAAGGCGTGATCGTTTCGGACATTCTTCCCGAAGGCCCCGCTGCAAAAGCAGGGCTGAAAATTGGCGACGTAATCGTCATGCTGGACGAGAGACCGATTGGCGCGCTGCCAATCGCCGAGACGATTGTTTCAACGAAACCCGTGGGCGCGAGCGTTCACCTCGAAGTCTTGCGCGGAACGCAGAAGATCCCCCTCGACATTCCGGTGGCGGAGCAGAAAGAGAAAGTCGATCGGCTGGCTGATCTCGTCGATCCCGCAAAATCACTTATCGCGAAACTGGGAATCTTCGGAGTGCAAGTGGACGCGAAACTGGGCGACGACGTAGAGGATTTGCGCATCCCATCGGGAATCGTTGTCGCGGCGCTTTCGGCGGACCTTTCGGGGATTGAAACGGATTTGCAGGCTGGAGACGTGATCCACGCTGTGAATGGTTCGAGGGTGGCGACGCTGGACGGCTTGCGCGCAGCTCTAAACGCGATCCCGCCAGGCGGCGCAGGAGTGTTGCAAGTGGAGCGCGATGAGAAATTGACCTACGTTACGTTTGAAATGGAGTGACGCCGAGGGACTCCTCTGCCGCTGGGTTGTGAGGGAATCGCGCGTTTGTTAGACTTGTCGAGGAGAGGTGTCTGAGCGGTCGAAAGAGCTCGCCTCGAAAGCGAGTGTTGGGGAAACTCAACCGTGGGTTCGAATCCCACCCTCTCCGCCATATTTCCTCAGGGTCGGGTGCCGCCAGACGCCGCATTTCGAAGGGACACCCTATTATTCCTCTGACAGGCTATTCCTCTGACAGGCTATTCCTCTGACAGCCAGATAAGGCGCCACTATTTCAGATAAGTGCGCACGATTCCGATAAGATCGTCCACCGCCTCTTCCGACGACTTGCTGTTCCTCGGCATGTGGTTGCGAATGTGGTCTTCCATGAGTTCGCCCATGAGGCTGTTGATGGATCCCCTTGCTGCGGCGAGTCTTTGAAGGACATCGGCGCACTGTTCGTCGTCGTTTAGGGCGCGCAGAATTGCTTCCAGTTGCCCGATTACCTTCTTCGTACGGTTGACGAGATCCAACTTTTCCCGAGACATATGCGACATTTTTCGTTGACTACCTAGTAGGGGTATGGTATCAAGCCCTAGGCCGGTACGGTACGGCCTTGCGACGCTTTAATTATATGCAAAACATACTCGAAAAACAAAACCTCCGGCTGGCAGCGAGCTCCTGGATCGCTGCCGCGAGCGAGTGGCACAGGACAAGCGTCTTCTGCCCTGAGCCCTCGCTCGGTGCAGCCTGAAAAGGAATTCGACCTGGCGGGAGTTGTAACCTCTCTGTAATGTCACCGCCAAATAATGGCCGCTTTTCGCAGCGCAAGGACTTTGCCTCGTGTAACGAAAGGCGCCGTGGTGATATGGAGTTCCAATAATTCTTAACGAGGCAAAGAAATCACTCATATCGATACAGTTTTTTGATTTGCGTTTGCTCCTCGGTTCAATGAGCCGAGCAAATGAGGCGAGGAGGGTGCATGCAGCGGTTCATCCGGCGTCTGTGCTGCGGAATGTTTTGCGGCGCAATTCTCGCTGGAAACACTTTCGCTCAGCAAGCCCTGACATGGCAGGAGATTCGAGCCCGATTTGAGGCTGCCAATCCATCTCTCCGGGCGGGACAGATCGGGATAGATGAGTCCCGAGCCAATGAGACTACGGCCTATTTGCGTCCGAACCCGAACTTCTCGATCCTCGCTGATCAGATAGACCCATTCCCCGGTGGTCCGCACCACAGCACGTTTGGATTCCTACTGTCGGTGGCAGCCGTCAGCTACCTGCATGAGCGACAGCACAAACGAGAACTTCGCCTGGAGAGCGCGCAGAAAGCAACTGGAATCGCGGTCTCCGGGCAGGCGGATCTTGAGAGAACACTTATTTTCGATTTGAGGATGGCTTTCATCCAAACGCTCCAAGAAAAAGCCGTTCTCGATCTGGCCAAAGAAAACCTCACGTACTACGACCACGTGCTCGATGTAAATCGCGACCGGTACAAAGTAGGAGCGATTGCTCAAGTGGATTTGGATCGCCTTGAACTGCAGCGCGTACAGTACGAGTCAGATCTGCAAACAGCGGAAGTAAACCTGCGTACTGCAAAGATTCAGTTATTGGCCCTTTTGAACGATCGGACGCCTGTCGAGCAATTCGACGTGACGGGGCCTTTCGCTTTTTCGCATCAAATCACGCCGTTGGATGATGTCCGTCAAAGAGCCTTAGACACACGTCCCGACTTGAGGGCAGCATTGGAGTCCGTCGACAAAGCCAAAACTGATCACCGGCTGGCCGTGGCCAATGGATCGACGGACCCGACGTTCGGCTTCGATGTGGGACGCAACCCGCCCATTGACCAATACTTTGGCTTCAGTGTGAGCATCCCCTTGCGCATCTTCGATCGCAATCAGGGTGAAAAACTTCGCACCCAACTGGACATCGACCGAAGCGAGAAATTGATGGAAGCCGCGCGTGCGCAAGTTTTCAGCGACGTGGACTCCGCGTACGCCACAGTCACCAGCACAGTAGTGCTTCTGCAACCTTACAAAGACCGTTATCTGCAACAGGCATCGAGGATCCGCGATACGATCGCGTTTTCTTACGAGCATGGCGCTGCTTCTCTTCTTGATTTTCTCAATGCCCAAGCGGATTACCGGAGCGTACAAGTCAACTATTTGAATCTGGTTGCCGCTTATCTGGACGCAGCGAATCAATTGAATCTTGCCGTGGGACGTGAGGTCATCCAATGAGACGGCCATCCACTCAAATGCTGGTGCTCTCGTCTGTCGCCATTCTGTTTCTCTGCAGCTGCGGCAATGGGAAAAGTGACCCCAATGCAGGAGCACCGCCGCCCCTGAAGGTCGAGCGCGCGGAAGATCGGAATGTCTTTCAAGTGGACCATCCGGACAAATTTCCGTTAACCACTGCGGCCGAGCGTGTCACGACATCGCAACTGACGGCGACTGCGACGGTCAACCCCGACATTTCCCGAACGGTGCCGGTTATCTCACTGGCTACTGGCCGCGTGGTGGAAATTAAAGCCCGCTTGGGCGACATGGTTAAGAAGGGCCAGGTGCTTTTGCGAGTGCAAAGCGCTGATATTGCCGGAGCCTATTCCGACTATCAAAAAGCGGTGGCGGATGAACAACTGGCGCGCACGCAGTCGGAGCGAGCACAGCTGCTGTATGACAAAGGTGCGATCTCCCTGAACGATCTTCAGATTGCGCAAGACTCAGAAGCCAAGGCTCAAGTAGATATAAAGACCACCGCCGAGAAACTTCGTGTTCTGGGCAATGCCAATCTTGATCAACCCTCTGGGGTTGTGGATATTCATGCGCCCATAACGGGGGTGATCACCGACCAGCAAGTTACCAACGCAGGAGGTGTCGCAGGCCTGAGTTCGCCCAATCCGTTCACAATTTCCGACCTCACTTACGTCTGGATTCTTTGCGATGTGTACGAAAACGATCTTGCATCCGTGCGCGTGGGAGAAAAGGCGGACGTTCGCCTGAACGCGTATCCCGATAAGACTTTCACCGGAACCATCAGCAATGTCAGCCCCATCCTGGACCCGAATCTCCGCACTGCAAAAGTCCGGATCGAAGTGCGCAATCCGGGCATCATGCGCCCAGGAATGTTTGGAACTGCCACCTTTCACGGCCAGAAGAAAGAAAAGCTCGCGGCTGTACCGACTAACGCGGTCTTACACTTGCACGATCGCGATTGGGTGTACGTGCCTGCCGGCGGCAACAATTTTCGGCGAGTGGAGGTGAAGGCTGGAGAAATGCTTCCAGGCGACATGCAGGAGATCAGGTCAGGGATTGCGCCGGGCCAGCAAGTGATAGCGAATGCGCTTGAATTCCAGAATACGGCGGAACAGTAATGATCGCTTCGATTGTCGACTATGCCCTCAACAACCGCTTCATTGTCCTAAGTGTGGCAGCGGTTCTTTTCGTGTGGGGCATCGTCGCTTTCAAGAGATTGCCTGTTGAAGCCTATCCGGATGTGGCCAATACGTGGGTTCAAGTGATCACGCAGTGGCCCGGGCGGGCGGCGGAGGAAGTGGAACAGCAAATCACGATACCGATTGAAATTCAGATGAACGGCGCTCCTCATCTCCAACATGTGCGTTCTGCTTCGTTGGCTGGCTTGTCGGTCGTGAATCTCATCTTTGACGACGATTCCAACAACGACTGGGACCGCCAGAAAGTCCTGGAGAGGCTTTCGAGTGTGACTTTGCCCCCCGGCGTGACGGCACAGATCGGGCCTGATTTTAGTCCGATCGGCTCCGTCTATTGGTACACGTTGACGAGCACAAATCCCCGATATGACCTCATGGAACTCAAATCACTTCAGGATTGGACGATCAATAAGTACATCAAGGCCGCGCCGGACGTGGTGGACGATTCCTCATTTGGCGGTCTGACTCGCGAATATCAAGTCCGCGTGGATCCCGACAAGCTGGTCGCTTACGGCTTAAGTCTGGCTCAGATTGAGCAGCAGTTAACCAACAGTAACGCAAACGCCGGTGGCAGCTTTATTGAAGAAGGCGCCCAGCAGATCAACGTTCGCGCGGTGGGATTGGTGAGGAATGTCCAAGATATTGAAGAGACTGTACTGAAAACGCAGAAGGGCACACCGATACGCATCAAGGACGTTGCCGTTGTCACCCAGGGGCCCAGGATTCGACTGGGACAGATTGGAAGAGCGATTCATCGTAGCGACGGCGTCGTGGTTGACGATAACGACGTGGTCGAAGGCATTGTGTTCATGCGCAAGGGCGCAGACACAGCCGCAACGATGGACGGGATTCACGCGGCGGTGAAAAAACTCAACGACCAAATACTACCGCCTGGAGTGAAGATCGTCCCTTACTTGGACCGCGACGACCTGGTCCATTACACGACGCACACCGTGCTGCACAATCTCGGCGAGGGAATGATCCTTGTAGTGATCGTTCTCTTCATTTTTCTGGGGAACGCTCGTGCCGCACTTATCGTCTCGTTTACCATACCGTTTGCCCTCTTATTTGCCTCTATTTGTCTCGACCTGCGCCACATTTCAGCCAACCTGCTTTCCTTGGGTGCTCTCGACTTTGGCATGGTTGTCGATGGCGCCGTGGTGATGATCGAAAACATTGTTCGCCATCTGAATCGCCACGAAAGGGAGCGGCGTACCCCTATGGAGCGTATTCGGGAAGCGGCGCACGAGATTCAGCGCCCCGTCTTTTATGCGATTGCGATCATCATCACTGCATACCTGCCAATTTTCACTCTGCAACGCGTCGAAGGGAAATTGTTCAAGCCAATGGCATGGACGGTAGCCTTCGCCTTATTGGGTGCGTTGATATTTTCGATGCTGGTGGCACCCGCTCTGGCGAGCCTTTTCTTTCAATCGGGCGTTAAAGAATGGAAGAACCCGCTGATGGGTTACCTCACCGATCGTTACAGGAAGGCGGTAACTTGGGCTATCCGAAAAAGGGCTCTAACCGTGGGTGCCGCGGCCCTTTTGTTCGCGTTTGCTATGTTCCTGGCATTCAGCGGAGTGATTGGGTCCGAGTTCCTGCCCCATTTGGATGAGGGAGCGATTTGGGTTCGAGGGACGCTGGCACCCAGCACCGGGCCCACGGAGAGCGCGCGTGTGGCGGAGAGAGCGCGTCAAGTGCTGGCTTCCTTTCCCGAAGTTCCTCAAGTGGTCAACCAGATCGGGCGTCCCGATGACGGAACAGATACAACGGGATTCTTCGACATGGAATTCTTCGTTGACCTTCTGCCCAAGGAAAAATGGCGGCCTGTTTTTCATCAAAACAAAGAACTGCTGATCGAAGCGATGGATCGCGAGTTGGAGAAGATACCGGGAGTATTTTGGGGGTTCTCTCAGCCGATTTCAGACAACCTGGAAGAGGCTGTGAGCGGCGTGAAAGGCGCGCTCGCGGTAAAGATTTACGGCGACGATCTCAAGACCCTCGAGGCCAAGGGCGATGAGATCGTCAACGCAATGCGAGGTGTTCGCGGCGTAGAGGATCTCGGAATGTTTCGCATCCTCGGCCAGCCGAACCTGAATTTTGAAGTAGATCGCGAACAGGCCGCCCGTTTTGGCATCAATGTCTCCGACGTTCAAGACGCAATTCAAACGGCCGTCGGCGGCGGCGCGCTCACTCAAGTGTTAGTCGGGGAACAGCGATATGATCTGGTGCTGCGCTATTTGCCGCAATACCGGGATACGCGAGACGCAATTGAGCGAATCCGTCTCTTGTCACCTACAGGCGAGCGCGTCTCGCTGGCACAGTTGACGAAGAGCAGCGTAACGGATGGCGGCTCGGAAATATACCGCGAGGCAAATTCGCGATATGTTGCCGTGAAATTCAGCGTGCGTGGAAGAGACTTGGGCAGCACTGTGGAAGAAGCGATTCGCAGAGTGAATGCCAACGTTAAATTGCCACAAGGTTATACGATTGATTGGGCGGGGGAATATGAGAGCCAAAAGCGATCGCAGCGCCGATTGATGATCGTGCTGCCGATCACGATTGTGGCGATCTTCGTCATTTTGTACGCGATGTTTACTTCCGTGAAATGGTCGCTCCTCATTTTGACGAACGTGGCGATGGCGCCACTCGGAGGCCTGCTGGCGCTGCTCGTCACGCACACGAACCTCAGCGTTTCCTCGGGCGTCGGCTTCCTGGCGCTCTTCGGCGTCTCGGTACAAACCGGAGTGATCATGGTGGAATACATCAATCAACTCCGGGCTCGTGGATACACGATTGAACAGTCTGCCGCGGAAGGTGCCGTTCTCCGGCTTCGCCCGATCATGATGACAATGCTGGTCGCGACCCTCGGTCTGCTCCCCGCCGCGCTGTCGCGTGGAATCGGCTCGGATTCGCAGCGCCCTTTTGCCATCGTGATTGTTGGGGGCCTCCTCTCCAATCTCATGATCGGTATTTTTCTTCTGCCCACCCTGTATAGCTGGTTTGCGCGCGAAGACGATCATCTTCCAGCGGCAGATTCTAGCGACGCGGTATAGAATCCATGGAACGAGTGTGGACCGGCAACATCGCCTTTGAACAAATTGAGAGAATCCAACATGAAGAAAACTGAAGTTTGCGAGCGCATCAAGGAACTCGGGATCGTACCAGCCATTCGTGTTTGTTCTGCCGAAGATGCTCATTTTGCTGCCGATTCGGTCGCAAAAGGCGGCATACCCATCGTGGAAATCACGATGACCGTGCCGGAGGCGGTTGAACTGATTTCCCACCTTGTTCGTCACCATCAAAAAATGATCGTCGGGGCTGGCACTGTCCTCGACACGGAAACCGCGCGGCGCTGCGTTGACGCCGGTGCAAGTTTCCTGACGGCCCCGGGATTCAATCAGGCTATTGTGGAATATGCCGCGAAGGATGAAGTGGCAGTGCTTCCGGGCGCTCTAACTCCAACGGAGGTCGTCGCAGCCTGGAACGCTGGTGCGGACTTTGTCAAAGTGTTCCCTTGCGCCCAAGTCGGCGGTGATAAGTACATCAAGGCGTTGAAGACAGCTCTACCACAGATTCCATTGATCGCGGCAGGGGGCGTGAATCAACAGAATGCGGGCAGTTTCATCCTGGCGGGGGCTGCGGCGATTGGCGTTGGCACTGAGTTGATCCCCCCTGACGCAATCGAGCGGCGGGAAGTGGACCGAATTCAAGAACTCGCCCATCGCTTCCTGGGTTTTGTGGAGGATGCGCGTCAAAGATTGGCCCCGCAGAAAGGCGGCGATGGAACCGCCAAAACTGACTTTCGGAAGCTTCATAAGCAGCAATCCCTCCGGTAGTGGACAGAGATGGAAAGCAACACCAACTGAAGGCATTTGCCAGCTATCAAATTTAGGTACGGTCGGCGAGGGCGAATGCATCTGCTACGGCAGGTTCGCTGACAATATTGCGCGGAAGCAAAGAGCGGACGGCGAGTTCGAGTTCGTGGGCGGTTTCGACGTGTTCCGGGTAGTTGAAAGTCTTGATGTCCGAGGTAAAGCGTCCGATTACGCCCGCAGCATCGCTCAGGCCTTCCGCGATGCGAGCTGACAATTCTCGCGCGTCCAAAACGCGAGCGCCAGGCAGCAGGATTCCGAAAGATCCCGCCGAGAAGTAGTACAGCGAATCCTCGCGGCGCAATTTCCGCATCATCGCCTTCGCCGCGTCGCCGTAGGCGACGGTTACCTCGTTCGAATCCTCGACCGAATCGGCCGGAGTGAGCCGGATGACTAGCACCGAAAGCGCAGCGCCAGATTGGACTTCGCGCTTAAATTCCATTACCAGACGGTCTTGAAAGTGATTCAAGCCGGAAAGGCTGCTCAGCAGATCGCGGCCGGCCTGAAGGCGAAGCTGGGTGTATCTCAGATGCTGCTGGACGATTTCATTGCGAAGGCGGCGAACCACTATTTGCCGATCGAACAGATAGCCAACGAGAAGAACGCACAGAGCGCAGAAACCGACGAACATGGCGCGGGACGTGGTGGCGCCAAAGATGACCGGATGAGCCGAGATCGTGGGATACATCAGAAGCGCGGCCCCGGCTGCCAGAATCACGTTGACGGAGAGCGACAACATCGTCAACTGGAGTTCCCGGCGTTCGACTCGCTGGGGATCGACCTGATCGAAGACGCGCATTCCCACTCCTCGCAAAACTAGCGGCTGGATAATCCATGCTATCGCACGAAATGGCACGCGCAGCCCTCGGATTGAGCGAGGTTGTTCAATGCGTCAGTGTTCGGACGGCAACGTCAACCTCTGCTGATCCGTCCACAGACGAGTTTTCTGGACGTGCTAGGCCCTCGCAGTAACAACCTTCCGGCCTTCCTCTCGGGCTTCGCGGGCACGTTCCAGCTTCGAAAAGCCCTCAAGAAGATCCTCGACCAGATCATCGGCATTTTCACAACCGGGCGAGAGCCGAATCAGCTTGTCGGACAGCCCCAATTCCGCACGTGCTTCGGGAGGAATCGAGGCGTGCGTCATTGTTGCTGGATGGCACAGGAGGGCCTTGACGCCTCCGAGGCTCTCGCCAAGCGTGAAGAAGCGGCGCGAAGATGCAAACGCGACCACCTCTTCGAGCGACCCGTTCAACTCGAATGAAACCATTCCACCGAAGCCGGTCATTTGTTTTCGTGCAATATCGTGGCCTGGGTGGGAAGCAAGGCCCGGAAAATAGACGCGGCTCACGAGCGGATGGTGCTCAAGCGCTTTGGCGATAGCGGCAGCGTTCTCTTCGTGGCGCTGCATTCTGAGTTCGAGTGTTTTGAGTCCGCGGAGAGTAAGCCAACAGTCGAAGGGGGCAGGGACTGCGCCAGTGGCATTTTGCAAAAACTTGATTGGCTCAAAGACGGCAGGATCCTTGGCGAGGGCCGCACCCTGAATCAGGTCCGAGTGGCCTGCAAGATATTTCGTGACGCTATGAACGACGATGTCGACGCCAAGTTCGAACGGCTGCTGAAAACATGGCGTAGCAAAGGTGTTGTCGACGACTACGAACGCGCCGCGAGTATGCGCCAGCCGGCTAATAGCTGCGATGTCGTAGACGAGAAGCCGGGGATTGGTGGGCGATTCGATCCAGACCAGCTTGGTTCGCGAAGTGATGGCGGCATCGAGGGCAGATGCATCAGAGAAGTCGATTTGGCGGACGACGATCCCGATCGGCTGGAAAACTTTGTTGAGAATGCGATAGGTGCCGCCGTAGACGTCCGTTGGCAGCACGATTTCGTCACCAGGTCGCAGATAGGCTTGAAAGACTGCATTTTCGGCAGCGAGACCGGAGGCAAAGACAGCGGCATACTGGACGCCCTCGAGTTCAGCAAGCACGGATTCGAGGCGCTGACGCGATGGATTGTTTGTGCGGGAATAGTTGAAGCCCTTGTCTTGACCGGGCGATTCCTGCTCGTAGGTCGAGGTTTGAAAAATCGGCGCGATCAGCGAGCCGGTTTCGGGTTCGGAGGGTTGCGCGGCGTGAATCGTCTTGGTTGCAAATTTCATTTTCTTGCTCCTTTCGATTACGGAATCTGTTGAATTCGTGGAAATCGATTTCGGCCCTGAAAAATTATCTTTCGCCATAGTCACTCCTTTAAGTGGCAGCCACCGCTTCCGGCGAGAAGGCGGCGCTAGGAGAGGTAACTTCCTGCTTAGCCGTGACGCGGCTAAAGGGTGCGGACTCGTCAAGACTGCGAACGACGAGGGGCAGATTGCATTGCGCGGCCAGCTCGATGGCTTGCCGCTGGAGTAAATCGCAGCCGTGGTCGGCGAGGGTCAGTGCTTCCTCGAAAGTGAGATGCGGCAAATGGCGTGCGTTCGGATTAACGTGCGGGTCGCTGCTGAAATAGCCGGGCACGTCTTTAAGCAGCTCGCAGCGGGACGCATTTAGTCCTCTGGCGAGGAGGACGGCGGTCAGGTCTGACCCGCCGCGACCAAGCGAACGAACCGCCCCCGTGGCGTCGGTGGCAAAAAAGCCAGGCACGACTGCGACTGAATGCTGGCTCAACACAGATCGGAGGCGGTATGAATTCACGCGAACAGCGTGCGCAGTGGTAGCAGCGATGCGCGTGGTATCAGCTGTGCCCAGACCCGCCTCGTGAATGTTCAACGGAGCAGCGGAGACTCCCAAAGCTTGTAAGTGAAGAGCGAGCAGGGCAACCGACCGCAGCTCCCCGGTGGACCACAACAAATCCAGCGCAGATGGGTTTGGCTGGGCTACCACCTGGCAAGCGGTGGCCGCAAGCCAATCGGTGACACCTTCCTGGGCCGAAACAACAACGACTAATCGCTCGTCGGGCGAGGCAGCGTGCCGATTGCGAACATAGCGGGCGGCACGCCGATATGCACGCGTGTTCTTGAAGATGGAGCCGCCAATTTTTATAACAGCGATCGTACAATCAGCCGATAGGCTGTCTGACATACAGGTCTCCCTTTGCGATCGGAATGGATTCGTTCCGCGCGCCGCCTGTTGAGCGGGGCGCTGCGCAAAATGCAGCCACCCCAAGCCTGAGAAGGCGGCGCGACGGACGCTACGTCGCACGTCGAATTGAGCGCGTGCAACGGCACTCGCAAATGCGAATGCCTCCGCCGTCGTTAACTGCAGTTTGGGAGTTGAATCTTCAACGACCGGGGTTCCGGTCGACTGAGGATCTTATCTCTCCCCACTAGGCAGGAATTAGCACCTTGGCACGTGGACCAGGTTGCTGTGGCTTCAAAGGGCCTGTACCCTCAGCCACTCTGGATAAGCGCTGGTGGTAAGCCAGCGAATTGATGATAGCAGACGCCAAGCCGGAGTCAAGGCTTGCGCTGCAATCAATCGGGCGGGCCTGATTTAACATTCGCTGGCAGCGAAATTACAAACGACAGGCAGAGAAGGGACGAGCAACACCACCGAATAACGGTGCCCTCAGCAATCAATTTCAGTGGACAGCCGAACGCCACATCAGGTCAAATTAATGAGTATGAATCGAGTGGACGCAATGTCCGGGAGAGGGGCGCGATGCGACACCTGCTAGTGCTGATCGGGATCGTGTGTATTGCTGGCCTAAATGCGGCCGCGCAAGGTGTGCCAAATAGCTCTTTGCTGCTGGCAATGCCCTTTACCAGCCCGTTCACAACGTCAGATGGATCGAACGACGCGATTGCGCAGCTGGCAGCGCTACCCTTTTCAGCAAGCCTTGGCGCGCCGCTCCCCACCTCAGGCGGAATCCTGCGCGGGACAAACATGCCGAGTCTGCCAACCACTTCAGTGGTGGAGTTAGACCCGAGTCCGCAGCAGGTGCAAGGGGTCTTCCGAACCTACCGGTGGCAGGCCTACGCGGGTTATACGTTTTTCAGGTTTTACGAGACATCGCATCCGACACGCAACGAGAACCAAAACGGAGCAAACTGGTCGATCGTTTACTATTGGAAGGAGTGGTTGGGAATCGATGGTGAGATGTCTGCGACTTACGGAACGCAAAACGGCCAGGATTCCTGGTTCCTTTTTGGGGGAGGCGGTCCGCGTTTTCGTTGGTCTGGCCCTCGCGGACTGGAACTCTGGGGCCACGCGCTTTTCGGAAGAACACATTTCACGCCGCAAACTGCATTTGGGCCGCAGGAAGCGTTTGCTTATGAAGTTGGTGGCGGAGTGGACATCGGCGGCCACTACAAGAGGTGGGCGATACGGGTGAGCGGCGATATGATTGGATCGCACTATTTTTCCACTTACCAGTTCAGCCCCAAGATCTCAACGGGATTTGTGTTCAAGTTCTAGACGCCGACCCCAGCCTGATTCTTCGTTTTTCATTCGTGTCTTTCCAAATCAGTTCTGTTCGACACCAAATAGGAACGGCCAGAAGTCGTTTCGTCCCTTCGGGAGATTTCTCTTCCCAATTGTTGCATTCCCCCGGCATGAAACCTCCCGAAAATGAATCAAAGCGCCACGATTTAGAGGTTGATTTCGCCCGCAATCACACATCCAAGCGCTTTTCGACCGGAAGAAAGTTGAAAACAAGGCACTTTTGCGATGGAAATCAACGTGCTCACTGATTCGTTTGTCTGGCCTCTGCATCTAACGTAGCAGATGACAGTTTCGGCCAGGGATGAAGCGACAGAGATGCTCTTAAAGTCCCTACAACAAACGAAGCGGTTCCTGAAGATACTCTTTGG
>DATNKB010000267.1:0-3069 GCA_035603595.1 Candidatus Dormiibacterota bacterium | reverse complement strand
CGGGTCGGCGCGAAGCGCCGCCCGATGATAAACTCCGCAAATCGGGTGAGGGGGTGCTGCACCAACGATAGACCGTAACCCCTCACCCGGCGCGACGCGCCGACCTCTCCCTATGGGAGAGGTAAAAGTTTCCGCTGCGTCCTAGCTCAATCTAACCTCATCTCATCGCGCGCTAGAGAGCGCGACCAGGAGCCGCTCCCGCCGATTTCCGGTAAGGGTCAATCGCGTCGACCGTGGTTCGGCCACTTCCGGTCTGCGCCTATGAACGGACATAGTCAGACCGCTTCGGCATGTCGGAAAAGTGCCCAGCTGTGTAAAAACTCCGACGTCGAACTTGCGCGTAGAAAGTTTGTCTCGATTGCGTTGAATAAGAAAAGAAGCGATCTGCCAGTCACCGTCGGAAGAAGAAAAGAGAGAAAACAATTCTGCGCGTTCTCTGCGCGTGCACGTTTTCACACAGCCTGGGTCAGACTCGGAAGTGCACTCACGTAACCGCAGAGTCCGCTCTAGCCCAAAGAACAGACTTCGTCAGGTCACTCCGGCATGTCCGAAAAGTGCCAACAACAGACATGACGCCGCTTTATTCGATTACTTCGTCCGCCAGACCTAATAAATCCTCGAATTGCGACTAACGCTTTCATAGCATCGCATGCGGCGGCCTGCACGCCTTCCAAATTAGTGAATAGAGTTGCTGCAAATGCTTCGAAGAACGGAGCGTGCTCATAACTTAATAGGACGCCTGATATTGAGGATGGCGCTCAACGCTGGCGCAGCAATCGACCTGGCTATTCGCCTGTGTGCGATCATCATAACGTGTCGATACCGTCGAAAGACTCAAGCCGAACTGGAGCGGATTTTCTTCACCAGGCTCGTGTTGTCTTCCGGTTTGCAGCGGCAGCATAAGGCAGCAAATTGAGCAAAGCCGGAATGTCGGCCGCCGGAATAGCTTTGCTAAACAGATATCCTTGCCCTTCAGTACAACCATTATCCTTGAGATATGCAAGCTGTGCGGCGTTTTCGACGCCTTCGGCTGTAGTCGTTAATCCAAATCCTTGTGCAAGGCCGAGGATCGCGCGCACGATCACTTTACCTTCTTCACTTTCGTTGAGACGTGATACGAAACTGCGGTCGATCTTGATCTTGTCGAGGTGGAATGAGAGCAGCTGACTCAACGTAGCATACCCTGTTCCGAAGTCATCAAGTGCTATACGTACGCCCGCTTGCCTCAGTTGATCAATCGTGGTCTGGGCAACACCGATATTTTCAACGAGTGCGCTCTCTGTAATTTCAAGCTCCAAACGGTGCGGACTAAAGCCCGATTGCGCAAGCATTGAGAGAATGCGCAGCCCCAACGTTGGATCGCGCAACGAAACTGGCGAAACGTTGAAGGCGAGGACAAATTCCTCAGGCCATTCGTTGGCATCCCTGCATGCGCGACAAAAAAGCCCGGTACTTAATAAACTGATCAAGCCGGCTTCTTCAGCAATCGGAATGAATACATCGGGGGGTATGTGTCCCAAGCTCTTACTTTCCCAACGCGCTAACGCCTCGAATCCGATGATCCGGTTGCCATCTAACGAGACGAGTGGCTGGTAATAAGAAACGATAATTTCGGAAGTGATCGCGCTTCGAAGTTCTCGCTCTATCTGAATGCGTCGCTCGATAACCAACTCCATATCAGCTTCAAAGAAACGAACGGATGATCGGCCGACGGCTTTCGCACGGTAAAGCGCGCGATCAGCACGTCTCAGCAAATCGTCAGGTTGGCATCCATCGTCGGGTGCCAAGGCAATACCAATTCCTACGCCGAATCCGACAATCGCCTCCTTAATTACAAAGGGTTCCTTGACTGCAGCGACGATGCGGCGTGCTAAACTGGTCGGATCATCTGGAGAATCGATTCCGGGCATGATGATCGCGAATTCATCCCCACCGATTCTGGCCATCAAGTCGCCCGATCGGAGAACGGCGGAAATTCTGCTGGCAAACGCTCTGAGTGCTCTATCTCCTACCGCATGACCATGGGTATCATTTACGTTCTTGAATCCATCGAGATCGAGCACAAGAATGGCCAACCGCCTTCCCGCGGCAACATCACGAAGACTTTCGTCAAGCCTTTCTTCAAAAAGGCGGCGATTGGGTAAACCCGTCAACGGGTCATGGAAGGCCAGATGGCGGTTCTCTGCCTCGGCCTCGCGGGAGGCCGATATATCAGTCACAGAAGCGACGAGATATTCGGTTCCCTCCAGCCGTGCCATCCGCTTTCGTGTGAGGACGTGACGAATGCGTCCGGTACCGTCGGTCACCTGCTCTTCGTTTTCACTTTCCTCGTCGGTTTCAAACACACGGTCGTCAGCCGCATGAAAGATTCGGACTTGCTCCGCCGGGAAAAGCTCAAAATCAGAGCGGTTGAGCAATGTCTCGCGAGTATGTCCGAAGAACGCGCAGGCACTCGTGTTCAGCAATACTATCTGGTGTGAACGATCCTTTGCGAAAATCGGATTGGGCACTGCATCGATGATCGTTTGCACGCTCGCGAAACTGTCGGGAAAATGGATCATGTGTTGCCCTGCGCCCTCGACAGAGGCAGAATTTGTTGATGGAGCGTCATGGTATGATGTCCTTTTACAGCGCATGTGTGGTTAGAGATAAAGTGATCATGGACCCACGTTAGGACGCATCACACCAATTCCGCCTCACGCCGAACTTCTTCAAGCGATCTAATTCCGATGTTGGTTTTGTTGAGACTTACGCCTGTCTGCTCGCCCACGACCCATATTCTCTTGCAGATACGGAATGCTGGAGGGCCGAAGCGATTCAGTATGAGAAAAAATTCGGTCAATTCGCTCGCATGACCTGTCATCTTGAGCCGAGCACCGGCGTCAGTCATCTCCATCAAGAGGCCCTCACCGGACCACGTCCCGTCGATCGTCATCACTCGGACATCAAGCGGCTGCTCGAATATAACCCGAGGCTCCTTTCGGCGCTCCTCGAATGTCACCATCACGCGGGCGTCTCATTTCTACAGGATGTTTAAGCTCCCATGGGTTCCGTATTAGTCGGGACGAT
>DATNKB010000266.1:0-2116 GCA_035603595.1 Candidatus Dormiibacterota bacterium | reverse complement strand
TTCTTCCACTAAGAAGAAAGTAGCGAAGCTCACCGTCTGGCCCTTGGTAGCGGCCACATTTTTCATGGTGTCGGGCGGCACATACGGCACCGAAGACATCATCCACGGCGCCGGTTACGGCCTCGGAATTTTGCTTCTGCTTCTTACGCCCCTCGTTTGGAGCCTTCCCACCACATACATGATTGGCGAGCTTTCGAGCGCCCTGCCGTCAGAAGGTGGTTACTACGCGTGGGTGCGTCGTGCCCTCGGAAATTTCTGGGGATTCCAGGAAGCGTGGCTGTCTCTCGTCGCCAGCATCTTCGATATGGCGATCTATCCCACGCTCTTCGTAGCGTATCTCACGCGGCTCTTCCCGTGGTTCGCCGTAGGACACCGCGGAGTGATGGTCGGCCTCGCAGTAGTCACCGTCTGCGCGCTGATGAACATCGCAGGCATCCGCGTTGTCGCGATCTCATCGCTCTGGCTTTTCTTTTTGCTCTCGCTGCCTTTCGCACTCATCGTGCTGATTGCGCCGATGGAAATTGGCGCGCTGAAAGGCGCGGTAACGGCTCCCACCACCTCAAGTGTGGGCCTGATCGGCGGCCTCCTGATCTGCATGTGGAATTACATGGGCTGGGACAACGCCTCCACAATCGCCACCGAAGTCCGCCGTCCGCAAAAAACTTATCCCAAGGCAATGCTCATCGCCGTGCTGGTAGTCGCAGCCACGTACATCCTGCCCTTCGCGGCGATGTGGCTCACCGGCATTTCCGCGTCAGCTTTCGAAACCGGCTCCTGGGCCGACCTCGCCGGCATGATGGGAGCTCTCGTAGCCGGTCCTCTAGCAGGCCGCATTTTTCGAGCCGCGCTGGTCCTCGGCGGCATGATGAGCGCCTTCGGAATGTTCAACGCTCTCGTGATGAGCTACTCGCGCCTGCCCCTCGCGATGGCCCAAGACGGAATGCTGCCAAAGGTGTTCGGCAAGCTGCAGCCAAAAACGCGCGCCCCCTGGGTTTCAATCATCGTTCTCGCCACCGCCTGGGCGATGTGCCTCGGCCTGGGCTTCGAACGCCTCGTCACGCTCGACATCATGCTCTACGGCTTGAGCCTCTCGCTCGAATTCCTCGCCCTCGTCGCATTGCGCATCAAGGAACCAAATCTCCGCCGCCCATTTCGCGTCCCGGGCGGCACAGCCGGCGCCGTACTCGTAGGCGTCTTCCCGATTCTGCTTCTAGGCTTCGCAATGGTTCACAGCGAAGGTGAACGAATCCTCGGCATGAGCGGCTTGGCTTTTGGAGCGCTTCTGATCGTCGGTGGCTTCCTCGCGTATTGGGCCACCGCTCCGCTGCGCCGCCTAACCGGCGCGTCACAAAATGAGCGCAAGGCCGCTTAGCGACGATTGCCACCCTCGGCGCATCTGTCCGTACGCGCTCCCAAACTCCCGCCCATAGCCAATAATTTGATTGCCGACCGCCCAGCCGCTGTCTTCTAATTCCCTTCCGACTCCAATGCCCGCTAAACAGAACGAGTACGACTACATCATCGTCGGCGCTGGGTCGGCAGGCTGCGTTCTAGCAGCGCGCTTAACCGAAGACCCCCACTCGCGCGTTCTGCTCCTCGAAGCGGGCGGACCCGACAAAGCAAAAGAAATCCACATCCCCGCAGCGTTCTCCAAGCTCTACAAGACAGCCGTCGACTGGAACTACTCCACCGAGCCCGAACCCTGCCTTCACAACCGCCGTCTGTACTGGCCTCGTGGAAAAATGCTGGGCGGCTCGAGTTCGATGAACGCCATGATTTACATCCGCGGAAATCACCTCGACTTCGATCACTGGGCCAGCCTAGGAAATCACGGCTGGAGTTTCAACGACGCCCTACCCTACTTCAAGAAATCGCAGATGCAAGCACGAGGTGAATCGGAATTCCACGGCACGAGCGGCCCCCTCCATATCAGCGACCTCCGCTGCGTGAATCCCCTCACGCGAGCTTTCCTCGAAGCAGCCGCCGCCCTCGGCATCCCATCCAATCCTGATTTCAACGGCGACCTCCAGGATGGCGCAGGCCTCTACCAAGTCACTCAGAAGAACGGGAGCCGCCACAGCGCCGCAGACGCATACCTCAAGCCCGCGCTCAACCG
>DATNKB010000265.1:0-2042 GCA_035603595.1 Candidatus Dormiibacterota bacterium | reverse complement strand
ACCATCGCGGAGACACGTACCGGGCGGTTTACACGGTGAAGTTCGAGAATGCAGTTTACGTGCTTCACGCATTCCAGAAAAAATCGCCAAGTGGCATCGCTACGGCGCGAACGGATTCTGAGCTGATCGCCAAACGGCTGCGAATGGCTAGAGAGGACCACGAGGTGAGATATGGCGGGACGAAGAGCTAACCGGTCGATTGTTCCAAGCTCGGGAAATGTGTTTGCTGATCTGCGCTTATCGAACGCAGATGAGAAACAGACCAAGGTCCGGTTGGCGGTGGCGATCAACAGGATTCTAGGCGGCCACAATCTATCGCAGGCGGCCGCAGCGCGGCGGCTTAAAATCAATCAGCCGAAGATTTCCGCGCTTGCGAACTATCGGCTCGAAGGATTCTCCGTCGAGCGGTTGATGCATTTTCTGACGGCGCTCGATCGCGATGTGGAGATCACGATCCGGCCAAAGCCGCGGTCGCGCAAGGAAGCGCGGATTCTGGTTTCGGCGGCGTGAGGGGCAGGTGAGAGCTAAAGTCCATTCTGAGCATCAATCAGACTATAACGGTATTTCCTTCCAGGCCTAACGCTCGTAAATCGTAGTTAATGCCTGTGACGCACCCCACCGGCGGAGGCAATCTACTCTTTATTTGCATAGCGGGAGCGGCCTGTTGTGCCGTCGGGGTTATTTTCTTGTACAAAGCGATGACATGTACAGAGTTTCGCGAGACTGATGACGGGGAGAGAAAAACAAGAGCGTCATTGTTATGGCCGGGAAGAATGATGTCAGGGTTTCTTGGATTGCTCGGTATTGGGGCGGGAATACTGATCATCGTAAGGGTGTTGAAGGGCTGACGCGCAACGCGCCCACTAGCTATGGATAACGCAAATGTTGTGGAGCTACTCGATCGCGTGAGAGAGATTGTGGTTCGGTCGATTGAGGCTCAGGAGCACGAACAGCATGAAGTCGCAACGCGCCTGTTGGTCGAGGCGAGAGACAAAATCGATCAGATGAAACAACTTTTGACGAATGCTTCGGCTGCCGGCGAATCTTAGAGTGCAGCTGCGTTGCTGTTTGAGATGGGGAAGGCAAACTGCAGGTCCCTCGCCCCGCCACAGAATGCGGGGCGCATAAACCGCGCTACGCTCCCTTCCTTCGTCAGGACAGGCGGGAGGCCCTTCGTGCCCTCAGGACAAGCCAGCGGTACAAGGGCAAGGGCGGAGTCAAAAGAGCCAGCGGGACGCCTGCGGGTACATAAGCGCCGCGAGCGGCGGGAGAACGTGGAAAATGGAACTCCAAGAAAAAACCCGCACCGAATCTCGATGCGGGTTAGGTATTTCGTGATTATTGGTCGTTACGAGTTCAGAAGGCGCCGGCGCGCAATTCCCACCAAGCCAAGGAGACCGCTGCCTAGAAGGAGCAGCGAAGAAGGCTCCGGAACTGGAACTGACGGTGTCTGAATGTCGATGCCCATGGACGTGAGACCCAAGTTCTTTCCGGTATTATCCTGAGAGGCGTTGTATGCGGCCTTGATATCCGAGGCAGCGGTGAGTGCATCAGTGCCCGGCATGGTGACCTCGAACTCAAACGTATACGGCCCTCCTGGTACTGGCGTAATCGAACCGGAGGCGCTCTCCTGGAAGCAAACATCGCCGGAGGCACCGCCCTTCCCGTTGCAACCTTTCGAGTCGAGCCCTCCTACCTTTGCCAGATTCCAATCGCCAGGTCCACCTGGGGCCTCGAGTAGGAGTACTGAGGTCGAAACGTCAGATCCCGTCTTAAATTGCAGGGACAGAGCGGTCAAAAAGCCGGTACCGGCGTTAAAACCCGTGGGATCAACGGTGAGAAATACGTCAAAAGTGTTGCCGGGGCCTGGGACGAAGGTTGAGGTTGCGGTATAGGTGACATTCAGTTTCGTGTCAGTCACGGTATCGGCTTTGGCCACTGCGGTTCCGGCCAGCACGAGTATTAGTACCAGAAGTCCAATTGAGCACGTCTTTTTCATATTTGGGCCCTTTTGCTGCTAATTTTCGATCTCCGCATTCGCT
>DATNKB010000264.1:0-11952 GCA_035603595.1 Candidatus Dormiibacterota bacterium | reverse complement strand
CCCCTTGGCTGCTGAACGGTGCCTTTTCACGGAAGTATAATACATTTGACATCGTTAAACAAACGTTGTATAAGTAATGGCCCCAGATTCTTACCTGTTTCGCAATCAGCGGAAAGGAAGGTCAAGGAGGGATTGGTTCGTGAAGTTGCTCAGCGATTCGCATTTATTTCAGTACACGGTGATTACCAAGGCCAGCCCGGAAGTCGCCTGGAGCATCTTCTCCGATTGGACGCGCTGGCCCTCCTTCGCCAACGTCTATGGCAACCTTCGCTGGCACGAAGGCAGGCCCTGGCAAGTCGGCAGCCGTCTGTTCATCGAACTCCTGCGCCCCGTGGAAACCGTGATCGAGCATGTGATCATCACCTGCACGCCGATGAAGCAGATCGGCTGGATCGATAGCGGCCTGGGCGTCACGATTATTCAGTGGGTTGAGTTCGAACAGCAGGGCGAAGGCCGCACCGTGATTCACACCTGGGGAGAAATTGCTGGAACAAAATTCGAACTCGCCGGCCGCACCGTTCCGCAGCTCGTCAACACCTTCACCGAAACCTGGTACGAGAATTTCCGCTCCGCCTGCGATGAAGCCGCCGAAATCGGCGATCTCGTCGCCAACTCCGTCTAAGAAATCACACTCTCGCGGCGTGAGCCTTTCCTTGCGCCGCGCATTTCAGCCCATCTGATTTATTTTTCGTTGGATCACAGCGGAATTCGGAAAAACGAATTCCGGAGCTGCGCGCTCGCCCAGGATTTTGGCGCAGCCCCGGAACCCGAGGAGGAACCGGTGAGGATTTAGTTCGCCGACGACGAAGCGCCAACCGCTTCGTACTCTTCCGTTGACGAGCCCTTCGACCGATCGATCTCGATGCGGCCCTTGAAGTAAGCGCCGTCTTCGATGCTGATCCGCGAAGTGGTGATGTCGCCCGTCACCGAGCCGTCCTTCTTTATCTCGACGCGATCGCTGGCGCGCAGGTTGCCCTGCACTTTGCCGAAGACGACCACTTCGCGCGCCTGCACTTCTGAATTCAACTGGCCGCTGCGTCCCACCGTGAGACGCTGCCCCTGCAGCGCGATCGAACCTTCCACTTTGCCGTCAATTTGAAGATCTTCTTCGCCGGAAATCTTGCCCTTGATTTCCAGGCTCGCGCCCAGGCATGAAAGACCGCGCGCCGTTGGCGCCGTCGGCGTAGACGTAGCCGGCGCGTTGAAGCGCGTCGCGCTTGCTGCGCTATTGAAATTTGATGCTGGTGCGCTTCCCTGCCCCGATGGTGGCGCGTAGCCGGGCGCTTCGGGTTGAGTCTTGGTCCACATGGTGCCTCCTCGTTCGATTCGAAAGGGTCGTCAGGATGGCTGACGTACGACAACTTTATTCGCACGAGTTGAGCCGAGGCAATCCAGAAAAGGTTCAGGTATGCGCGCGCGGAAACCTGTTCGTTCGTACAGGTTGCCGCGCGTTCTGAAAAAAAGTTAGTCGGCGTTGTCGATTTGCGCGCGCTGCAGGCGATCGGAATAATCGATGTAGAGCGTCTTCCACTCGGAGTAGAAATCGAGAGCGGCCATGCCGGATTCGCGGTGGCCGTTGCCCGTATTCTTGATTCCGCCGAATGGCAGATGCGTTTCTGCGCCGATCGTAGGCGCGTTCACGTAGACGATTCCGGTTTCGAGATCGCGTTGCGCGCGGAACGCGTCGTTCACGTTGCGGGTGTAGATGGATGACGAGAGGCCGTATTTCACATCGTTCGCGATGGCGAGCGCATCATCGAAGGTCTCGAAAGGAATCACGGAGACGACCGGACCGAAAATTTCTTCCTGGCAAATGCGCATCTTCGGAGCGCAGTCGATGAAGACGGTGGGCTCGTGGAACCAGCCGTTCGCGTAGCCGCCACCTTCGAGGCGCTTTCCACCCGCGGCGAGCTTTGCGCCTTCGTCCTTGCCGATTTGGACATACTTCATCACGGTTTGAAGCTGCTGCTCGTTGATGCACGGGCCCATTTCGGTGGCTGGGTTCAAGCCGTCGCCCACTTTCAGGGCTTGTGCGCGCATCACAAATTTTTCGACGAACTGGCCGTACACTTTTTTGTGCACCGCGACGCGGCTCGCTGCCGTGCAGCGCTGGCCGGTGGTGCCGAAACCGCCCCAGATGGCGCCGTCCACGGCGAGATCAATGTTTGCGTCGTCCATCACGATGATGATGTTCTTGCCGCCCATCTCGAGGGTGCACTTTTTGAAAGTTGGCGCGCAAGCGTTGCTCACGATGCGGCCCACTTCGGTGGAGCCGGTGAAGCTGACGAGATTGACATCCGGATGACTTGGGATCGGTGCGCCTGCGTCGGGGCCGTCACCGAACACGACGTTCATCACCCCGCGCGGCAGGCCGGCTTCTGTGAGCACCTGCATCAGGTTGTAAGTCGAGAGCGGCGTGTCTTCGGCCGGCTTGATGACCACCGTGTTGCCGCACACGAGCGCGGGAATCGCTTTCCACGAAGGAATCGCCATCGGGAAATTCCACGGCGTGATCAGTCCTGCGACGCCGATTGGCGAGCGCACGCACATCGCAAATTTATTGGGCAGCTCGGACGGAGTGGTTTGGCCGAACTGGCGGCGGCCTTCGCCAGCCATCAGGTAAGTCATGTCGATGGCTTCCTGCACGTCGCCACGCGTTTCGGGGAGCACTTTGCCCATTTCGCGCGTCATGTCGATCGCGAAATCTTCTTTGCGCTGGGTGAGAATTTCGGCGGCGCGGTAGAGAATCTCGGCGCGTTTCGGCGCCGGCGTGAGCCGCCAATCTTTGAAGGCGCGCTTCGCGGCGTCGACGGCCTGGTTGACGTCCTCGGCGCTCGATGCCGGGAACATGCCGACGAGCTCGCCCGTGTTCGCGGGGTTGCGATCTTCGATGGCTTTGCCGCTGCGCGCGGGAACCCATTCTCCGTTGATGTAATTCTCAAACACTTTTGGTGCGGCGGCAGTAGCCATGCTAAATCCTCTCGTTTGAGTGCAATTTGAAGCGGTTATGTCGATTAGATGACGATGCTGCGCCAAAGACGCACGGAGGCATCGAGTCGAGTTGGCGGACGCCCGAAGGCCGACGAGCACATTGCTTCAGAGGGGAATTGCGGTCGAAAACATGGACCGCGAGCGAGCGGCTTACCCCGGTTTTACCGCCTATTAGAAAATTGCACATTGCTGAATCCTTGTGGGTTAGCAGGAGTTTTAATCGCGGAACCGTGGATTAAAAGTGCAGTGGCGGATGGCTGGCAGCCGGGTGAAGAGCGAACCGGCAAGAGCGTGGAATTCGAGGGTTCGGAGACCGAGCGGCTGGGTGACGTTATGGTCAAATTCGAGAAATCGGAACGAAAAACACGCAAAAATTTGCGATTAGAAATTTTTAGTGGGCTGTGTTTTCTATGAGTTGAACTGAATTCTAATTCCAGATTCGCGATTAGAAAATCCGTAGGCGTAGGCGGTCGCGGCACTGAGGCCCGTCGTAGCCCTCGGGTCAAGCCTAGAGCGTGCTTGCTTGAGTGCTGCGCCTTACTGCCGAGTTGGCGGTCAGTCTTCATAAGTCCGCGATGACGGTAGCATAGTGCGGAGGGCGATTCAACGGTTGTTTGCATTAGGATTTTCTGGAGAATCGAACTATGAGTTCTCGCTGCGAGCGTGCAGAAGAACAAAGGCATTGAGAAACAGCCTTACATCGTGATTTCTGCTGTCTTTTGGAATATCGATCCTAGCGGATAACGCAAAGTCCTTAAATGGGAGACAAGGTGTTTAGCTCAAATACAAATATTTGCATATGAATGCCAAAGAAACGGAGGAGACACAATACCGCGGCACTATGTGTAAGAAATTATTCGTTTGACACAGGATACTGAATCATTTAATTAGTAACCAGCCATGGTAATGTATGGCTGCTGGAATGCGTAGTTGAAGTGGCATAGGGGGGTGTCTCGTGAATCTTCGTCAGGTCTTGGCTTTTGCGGCCTTAGTGTTGTTCACCGCCAGTGGGGCGCACGCAGACGATGCTCGAATCATTGTTGGTACAGGGGGTGACCCCTTCAGTTGCGGATTGCCTGATTTTACCATCAACGCGAATATCAACCACATGATGAACTGTGTAAATACGAGCGGTCAAGACTGGATCGGGCTTATCATCACTGGAACCGCCAAACCAGGGAAGATCATGTTTGGCCCCGGCGACCTGGCGTGCAACGGTACTACTTCCGACCCAAGCAATCTTTTTAATTTCTGCAACTCAGTGTTAAGTGGAATCACAAAGAATAAAGAGTCCGTTACTATCACGCTTTCTGGTGGAGAGATCATTCCTGGCGAGGACTTCTTCATCAATTTGAATGATGACGCGGGCAAGGGCGGCAAGGGAGGGAAGACGACGCACTGGGAAGGCAAACTTACGGTCACCCCGATCGTAGCCGCTCCTGAACCGGGAGCAATGTCATTGCTCCTGATGGGTCTGGGTGGTGTCTGGTTTTGGCGAGAGCGGCACGCGTCGAAATCGGACAGCTAGATCTTCTTATCGAGATACTCAGCCACTAACATTTGAAATTCGGGTTTGGCATGAAGGGCGTTGAGTTCGGGGTCAAGTTCTGCCCGCCCGGGCGAGAGACCCTTCTCGAAAGCCGTCCTCAGGCTCTTCATGGCCTGCGCCGGCTGGTTCGCGAGTACCCTCACTACAGTCTCGTCATAGATTAGTTCTGGGTTAGAGGCATCGATCGACCGCGCTTGTCCGATGTAATAATCCGCCAGCGAAGGCTGCCCTGTCTTAGCATAGTAGAGTGCCAAATCCCCCAAGACATCGGCATCTTTAGGGTTGACGGCGAGGTTCGCTATCGCCAAAGAGATCGCCCTGTCGTAAGTCGCCTTGGCTTTTTCTCGTTGCCCGGACCAGCGATATCCGTCAGCCAGGTTCCCCACAACTGTTTCGTCATTAGGATGCGTCTTTGCCGATTTTTCGAGAGCTGCGATGGCATCCGGATACCGCTTTAGGTACAGCAGCGCCACGCCAAGATTGGAGTAAAGGTCGGCACCGGGTTGAAGTTCGATTGCCTTTTGAAATTGCACAATCGCTTCGTCATATTTCCCTTGCTGAAAATAGATATCTCCCGTGTTCTGATGACCCAAGTAGTTGTCGGGATCGAGTTCAATGACGTGCTCAAAAGCAGCTAGTGCCTTGTCGTATTGCCCAATTTGGAGGTACGCCTGGCCAAGCGCGTTCTGATTGACTAGCGAATATGGGTTGACAGTGATCGCTTTCTTCAACGCCTCTATGGCTTCCTCATTTCGGCCCGCTTCCATGTAGGTTCTACCCAACAGGCGCCAAGGCTCGTCGGAATTTGGAGAAAGCTTTTTGACCCGCTCGAATTCCGCGATCGCTTGTTCAGTCTTTCCAGCTACTCGGTAGGCGTTGCCAAGAGTCAGATGGACCTCAGGAAGGCTATTGTTCAATGATTCCGCGTGTTGAGCCGCTCCCAGAGCTCTATTTGCCCAAAAAACGTCTTTTGTCTCCTGATACATGGCGCGGTTTGCATCTGCCAAACCTGAGTATGCCAGAGCGAAGTGGGGATCCTTCTTCACGGCGTCATCATAAAACTCGATTGCATTCCTGAGCGCAGGTACATCGCGCTTGCCACGAGAGGCGTTGCGACCCTTAAGATAAAGGTCATAGGCTTCGCTTTTGTCGGTGGGACGCGCAGCGCGTGCCTGCTCTTCTTGCGTGGGCTTCAGCTTGAGGCGCTCGACAATCTGAGTGTAAATCTCGTCGGTTCGATTCAAGAGATTCACGTCCGCAACAGCATCGGAGAAGTCTCGGTTCCAGAGCCGGCGGCGACCGGCGATGTCCTGCAAACTAACGTTGACATGAACCCATCCCCCAGCTTCCAGCACCGTGCCTTGGACCACGAGATTAGATCCTAAATTGCGAGCGATAGCCTCAGACGGGCCCTTCAGGTCAACTCCATGGTTAGCTGCTGCTGCTTCGCTTGCCGCCGTAGACACGACTTGTATTTTCTGTAACGCTGATAATTTACGAGAAAGCTCCTCGCCCAAACCCTCAGCGATGTAACCTAATGTGTTTCGATCACCTTCCACAACAAAAGGCAGCACAGCAAGGTGTTTCCCATCTTTTAAGCATGGAATTCCTGTCGGCGGGTTACAACGACCGAAAAGATTTTCCGAAATCCAGCTGCTGACCCTTGGCGTTGCAAATGCCAAGGCGATTATCACCAAGAAGCAACCTGCCACCAGAAGCCAAGTTCTTCTTCTTATCCGAGGTATATGAATCTGCACGGTGTGAGTGCCGCTTGAACTCTGCGGAACCTCGGAGCTGACCGAAATATTCGGTGGACCTTGCAATTTTGGATATAGGCCCGAACCTGGGCGCGAACCCTTCCCTTGCTTTGCGATGGCGCTAACTGACTTTCGTGCGGCTCTTGCCGTCCGGATCTTGCTTGGTATCTTGGGATTCCCCACGTCGTGCGTGCACAAATTGAAGAGATGAATGTGCACACCGTGTTTGACTGTTGCTTCACCGAGGGCGTGGAGCGAGGAATCCCACCGCGTGAGTTGACCGAGCACATCAACCATGGCTTGGGATATGAGAATGTGACCGGCGTCCCCGCAATCCATTACGCGTTGTGCTGTGTTGATGCCGCCACCGGCCACATTTCGATTGGCGTTGATATCCGCAACGCGGTAAACGGGTCCCGTATGAATTCCCATGCGAAGCTTGATCTCGGCTTTGCTCCGCAATGCGCGACAAAGCTCTACGGCGCAGCGAACAGGCGCCTCTGGATCTTCAAAAAATACAAGAGCCATGCCATCGCCCGTGGGGAGCGAAATGAGTTGATCTACAGATTTCGCGCGGATGAATTCCGAGGTGATCATCACCGTTTGTTGAAGCTCCCGAAGGCGATGCCGCTGCTCATCCATGGCCATCTTCGAATACGCGACAATGTCCATGAAGAGAACGTGCGCAATTTCGAGTGGGGGTGCGTTAGATTGTTCAAGCGCGTCGGAAGGGGTATTTGGAGCTACTTTGTTCAATTTCTCCAGATCGAGTAGCAGTTCCCTCGCGGATTGTTGCCTCTTGTCCGGATTCTTCTGCATCGCCTTCAAAATCGCCGTTTGCATCTCCTTAGAGATCTGAGCATTTACCTCTCGAGGCAAGGGCGGAAGCTTATGAAGAACCGAATCAATCAAACGTGGGACATTGCTCTCTGGGAAAGCGCGCCGGCCGGTGGCCATTTCGTACAGCACCGCGCCTGCGGCATAGACATCTGCACGCGTATCGGCACCTTCTCCCAGCAACTGCTCTGGAGCCATATATGGCAATGTCCCCGGCACACTCTGCGCAGTCGTGGAGCTTTGAGTTACGTCAGCGCTCGGGGCTTGCACGAGCTTTGCCAAGCCGAAGTCGAGAATTTTCAGGCGGCCATCAGGGGTAATCATTATATTGGCTGGCTTGAGATCGCAGTGGACAACGCCATGTTCGTGGGCGACAGCCAATGCTTCTGACAATTGCAGACCTAGACGTTGAATTTCCTTCTCCGGTAGAGGGCCCTCCTTGAGAACTTCCCTCAGCGATCTTCCTCGAATGAGCTCCATCGCGAGAAAATCCACACCCCCTTGACGATTGAATTCGTGGACTGTCGCGATGTTGGGGTGATTGAGTTTTGCAAGAACCAGAGCTTCTTTGCGGAAGAGTTTTCGTTTCGCTTCATCGGCGAGGCTGCCGGTGGGTAGTACTTTTAGAGCGACGTCACGATCGAGCTGCTCATCGTGAGCACGGTATACTTCTCCCATTCCACCACTACCGATCTTTTCGATGACTCCGTAGTGGCCGAGCGTCTCGCCAATCATGGGGGAAGATACCGCCTAGGTGCCCGGATGGTAGATGGTAAGTTACGACAAGTCAACGAGCTGTGAATTGCGAAAGCCTGCTCGTATCGAAGCCAGAAGCGGGCAGTATGTAAGGTAAGAGTTCGTTGGGATGCGGACCGCGCGCAGGATGCCCTTGGTGCCTCAGGATAAACCGGTGCTACATTCGAACTCCGATCCGTGGCATCGTTCTTGTGCCCGCTTAAGCCTTCTGGGCTCCCCTCTTTTGTAACCCAGTCGCGAGCGTCGAGCCGTCGTCGCTAAAACTTGAACAGAATCTTGCCGCTGCGATTTGATTTCAAGGATTTTTGGATGGCTTCCTTGAACTGCTCCAGCGGGTAGACATGCTCGACTACGGCGGAGAGCGATCCATCCGCTACGAGGTCGCCCAGCTTCTGGTAAATCTCCTGGATCTCTGCGCGAGGCGCGTTGCGTATCCAGTTGATGAGCCAGAATCCGTGGAGGCTAAGACCACGGTAGATTAAGTCTTTGGGCGAGATGATTGGGAGTTGCCCACTCTGAAGGGCGTAGACGACAACCGACGCGCCAGATTTGAGCGACCTGGCCACCTCGCCGACGGGAGTTCCGCCCACCGTATCGAGGACGAGACTGAGCTTCTTCCCGTCGAGGGCCTCCTCAATGTCTTTGTGTAAGTTGTCGCCTTGGAGGACTACGCGATCGCCTCCCCATCGACGCACCTGTTCGGCAGCCTCTTCCCGGCGCACGACATTCAGCGTCTTGACTCCCGCGAGCTTCGCGAGGGCAATGATGTACTGCCCCATGGCCGAGTTGGCTGCCGTTTGACCGATCCAGTCGCCGGGCATCAGGGAAACGTAGCGGTTGAGCAAGAGATAGGCGGTAACCGGGTTAATCCCGATCATCGAGAGTTGCAGGGGATCCGCTTCGTCGCTCATCGGCACGAGGTTACGCGCCGGGGCGACAATCTGGTCCGCCCAAGTGCCCTGCTCGTAGGTGGGGAGAATCAGGACTCGCCTGCCCTGCAGAGCAGCATCAACCTTCGATCCGATCTTTGCGACTCGCCCGACACCCTCTGCGCCAACCGAGGATGGGAAGGACGGCTGGACGCCGTACATGCCGCGGACAAACAGAAAGTCCGATGGATCGAGCGGGGCCGCTTCCATCGAGATGAGAACATCCTCCTGACCGAGAGGCGGTTCGGGGATGGTGTTGAGTTGAATGACATCCGAGGGTTCGCCGTGAGCGATGAACTGTAACTGCCGCATTAGAAAACTCCTTTCATTTGGACCAGTTTTACGGATTGACGACGCGCGCTGAAAGTCGCAGGGAGTTGACCGTTGAAACGGAGACAGGGTCTCCAGTGAGCTGGAGGCCTGGAGGCCCTATTCCTTAGCGACTCCGACAGAGTGCGCATTCGTTGCCTGCGACCTCAGCGCCTGCGGAAGCAATTAGCGCCGCCTTCTTGGATGCAAGAAGAGACCGTTTGGTCTCAACTACTACCTGGCGCAAGCAACGAACGTCACACTTGCCTCAGGGTAAAACGGCGCCACTGGCTATTGCGGGTCGATGGAAGCGGGAGGAGAGTGAGATGGAGGGTCTTCTTCTCTGCTTCGGCGATTGAGAATGCTTGGGCTTTGGGAATGAATGGTTGCCGGAAGGTGGGGTCCAGCAAGTCTTCGCTGTCTACGCCGCGCCAGGCGAAGATGTGGTAGTTCCCTGGTTCAACCCGGGGAATCGAGAAATAACCTGATTGGTCCGTAGAAGCACTCGGACAATAGTCCCGTTCAAGCCCATGAGGATGATCGGGGGCGAGAACGACCGTCGCGCCAGAAACTGGTGAGCCATCATCAAGTCTGACAGTGCCATCAAGGGTGCCGCTCTTAGTGCTAAAAATCAACTGAACCGGCGACGGAGCGGAGCCAGAACTTACTGTGAGGCCGGCGTCAAGGATATCAACTCCTCCAGCCGTCGCCGACTTTACGAAGCAGGTCCCGCAGTCGCGGGAAGAAATGCCGATGTCATAGAGGCCATCTGCCACACCCAACAGAGCAAACGAGCCGTCAGAGTTTACTTTTCCTCCCGCGACGAATCCTGTCTTAGGATCTCTTGGACTAATAGCGACCTGAACGATCGAGGACGCGGCTAGGTTGCCTTCTTTGATGACACGTCCGTGAATTTGCGCCCCCGGACCGATGACTATACGCATGCCAGTTAAATCCGAATTCACAACCTCTGCTTGGGCAGAACCGTAAAAATGACTACCTTCGTTATATAGCAAGGCAGTGACCTGATAGCTTCCGGCAGGCACGCCCGTGATTTCAAACTCGCCGGTTTTACGGTCCACACCAGCGTGATAAGCACTGAAATCTTCGGAGTCTGTTTCACCTGGAACCGCGGAAACGGAGATTTCAAATCTTGAGAGTGGGCGGTCGACGGCCTCGTTAATTACCTTGCCACGAATTTTATAGGAGCGTTGACGCAACATGGTTATGTCTATCCCGGACGCTTCGGTGCCAGCTTGGAGGTCTACGGTTGAAGCGCGGGAAACATTTGAGGCGCTTGGGTAATAGGTGGAAGCGTATCCGCCTTGAGACAAGAGAATGGAGTTATTCACGAAGTTGCCGCCGATCATAACCATCCCGCTTTCCGATACGACCAGCGCGGTGACAAAATACGATCCAGGCCGCAGGTCAAAGATGCGATATTCACCGAGATCATTTGTAGTAGCAGAGCCGCCATAGAGCGCATTGACCTTCCCACGATGGGTGGTGCGCGTCCTCGCAACTACCGTCACTGACCGTACAGGATCGCCGTCCTCATCCAAAACGCGCCCGGTTATGACCCCACACTGCTGAAGTCGAAATACCAGGTCAGTGATTTTCTGGCCAGCATTCAGCGACAGAATCGAAGAAGTGTCTCCGGACTTATTTCCCACATGAAACTCGGAAAGAAAACCGTCGCGGTCAGCTTCGATCTTGTAGCGACCCGCCCGAACATCAGTGATAACGAACCGGCCATCGGCATCGGAAGCAGCGATGTAAGGCTGGGCGGAGTTGTCGTCTGCGGCGGTGAGCAGGATTCGGGCTTTCTTAAGGGGTTGATCGCTACCGGATTGCAGCACCTGTCCTGCGATAGAGGCGAACTGCGTCTCTGGGCTGGGGCCTGATTGAATCGTTTGCTGAGCGGGCGAGGGGAGCGGGATAAGCAGAAAAAAGAGGAGTGTCAGAGTTCTGAAGGCAAAAACAAGGGAGTTCATTTTCATCTTAGCAAGTGTGAGTTGATTTTACTTTGAAAGGACGTTCGATGGGAAGTAATGGTTCGGATTGCGACCAGGCGACAGGAGATTGCGCGGGTGATGCGGCGCCCTTCGAAGCTCAGGGTAAACAAGCGGTATAGAGGCATCTGTGGGGATTTTTTATGTCACGGCTGCCCTTCCTTTGTCAGGGTAAAAAGCCGTGACCTACAGGGCAAAAGGCGTTGGGCTTACAGCTAGTCTTTTATTTTTACAGCGAGTCTTTTATCAGGGTGAGGGTTTGATTTATGGCGGCGAAGAACTGGTGGACGGTTTGGTGATCTTCGGGGGCCGCCGCGTCCCAATTGATTATGAAGGCAAAATAGGACCAGCGGTCGCCCGAGAACATGCCGCCGGCAAAGGAGCGGGCGTGGAAGTTGGGAAAATCGACGTTACCGCTCTTGCCGTAGGCGCTCACGCCGAGAGGCACGGGGATCAAGTAGATGAAATCGCAGAGTGTGAGGAGGCGGCGAAATTCGTTCAACGTGGCAGCGTGCTCGAAGAATTGGCCCTGGAGGGCGCGTGAATAATAGGAAACGAAATCGTCGGCTGAGGAGGCGAGCGTCTCAACATCATTCAGAAAAGGATGGGCCAGCTTGCCTTCCTTGGCATACTTCTGCAGGTCTTTCCAACTGATGGTGAGATAGTTGGGAGCGCCAAACACGTAGGCGGTGAGGGCGCGGGTGCTGTCGGGAACGAGCGTGTTCGTGAGACCGATGGAGGAAATGAACGAGCGGACATTGTCCGCGCCGACGAGCTTGAACATCATGTCGGTGGCAGTGTTGTCACTGCGG
>DATNKB010000263.1:0-5385 GCA_035603595.1 Candidatus Dormiibacterota bacterium | reverse complement strand
AGCCACAACGGGAATTCGAGCAAGCCCTCGCCGGTTGTACATAAGAGCTTCCATTCTACAGGAGTAAGATGGCGGTGCAGCCCGTGGAGTGGCCGAAAGCCCTTGATTTTAACGATACGGAGGGGCTAGACTTGTAATCGTAGTTGTAACTGTGTTTCAACTGGAAACTCCATGCTTTCCGCTCTTTTGGTGGCCCTTCGTGAAGGTGTCGAAGCCGCGCTCGTTGTCGGCATCGTCCTGGTGTATCTGAACCGAACCGGCCGGCGTGCGCTCACCAAATACGTCTGGGCTGGGGTTGCGCTTGCGGCTGCAGCGAGCGTCGTGGCGGCCATCCTGCTCGATCGCTGGAAGGTAAGCGATGACGGCTTTGAAGGATTGTTGATGTTGGTGGCCTCGGCGCTCGTGGTGACGATGATTGTGTGGATGAACCGCGTGGCGAGAACGCTGCGCAAGGATATCGAATCGCGGCTTGAAACATATGCGCAGCAATCCACCAGCGCGGCCGGATGGGGAGTCGGAGCTTTTGTGTTTCTGATGGTTGTGCGGGAGGGCGCGGAGCTTGTGCTGATCCTGCGAGCGGTGGAACTATCGAGCGCGGGCGTGGAAGTCTGGATCGGCACGCTGCTGGGAATTGGACTTGCGGTCGCGGTGGGGCTTTTCTTCTTCCAGGGCACGCTGAAGATTCCGCTGCACCGTTTTTTTGCTGCAACGAGCGTGATTTTAATGGTTGTCGCTTTCCAGTTGGCTCTTACAGGGCTGCACGAATTGAGCGAGGCAATGTGGTTGCCGTCGAGTAAGACGGAGATGGCAACGATTGGTCCCATCGTGCGCAATGAAGTTTTCTTCTTCATCGTGATCCTTGGCGCTGCGGCGCTTGTGGTGCTGCGAGAATGGTTCGGAACGAAGGCGCCCGTCGCCGAGCAGGCAGCAAACGCAGCGGAGCGAAGAAAGCTGCAGTGGGAATTTCGACGCCGCCGCGCGTGGAGTTTTGCGGCCGCGAGCTTGTGTTTGCTCGTCGTGCTGGCGCTGACGGCTGAATTTGTATATGCGCGCAGCGTGAACGCGCCTGTACAAGCCACGGCGCTCGTGGCGCAGAACGGCGAGGTGCGTATTTCGCTCTCGCAGTTGATGGATTCGAGTCTTCATTACTACACTGCCGAAGTGAATCAGGCTGACATACGATTCGTCGTAATTCACAAATCAGGCGGCGATTACGCAACCGCTCTGGATGCCTGCCAGATTTGCGGCGCGGTCGGATACCGGCAGGAAGGCCAGAACGTAATCTGCCGGAATTGCGGTGCAGCGATTTACATCCCGTCGATTGGACAATCGGGCGGCTGCAATCCAATCGCCGTGAAATCGCGAGTGGAGAAGGGAGAAGTGGTGGTCGATCTTTCGGCGCTGATGGACGCGGCCTCGACAATTCACGCCAAATAGAATGTTTGCCCGCCTCGTAGGAGAATCCTTCGTTCGCAATCCGCGCCGCAAAATACTCACGGCTGCGGCGCTCGTGGTAGGCATGGCCGTTGCGACGGCAACTCTGACGATCGCGCTCGATGCCGGCGACCGGTTGGCGCGCGAATTCCGCAGCCTCGGCGCGAACCTTCTCGTGAGGCCCCAATCGGATACGCTGCCGGTGGAAATCGGTGGCGTGGATTATCGCCCTGTCGACGAGGGCGCATATCTGCAAGACGCCGATCTCGGCAAGCTGAAGATGATTTTCTGGCGGCACAATATTCTCGGATTCACGCCGTTTCTCGACGTGCCGGCAATCCTGGATGTTTCCGAACCGCCGGTGGCAACGACGGTCATCGGTACGTGGTACGAACATGATGTGCCGGTTCCCGACGGGACGCACTTTCGCACTGGGCTCAAAGCCACTCACCCTTCGTGGAAGGTCACTGGCAAATGGTTTGCGGACGACGCAAAGGAGTGCGTGGTAGGAGCCGATCTTGCGGCTGCGCATCCAGATGCTATTCAGGTCGGGAAGCCAATCGAAATTGGGTCGTCGATAGTCTCGCAGGTTAGAACTCCTCTTCTGGTGACCGGAATTGTTTCGACCGGCGGCGCGGAAGATCAGTCGGTGCTGGTTCCTCTCTCGGTTGCTCAGGAACTTTCGAATCATCCCGGCCAATTCAGGCAGCTCTTTTTGAGCGCGCTCACGAAGCCCGCTGACGCGCTTTCGATCCGCGATCCGCAATCTTTGACGCCCACCGAATACGACCGTTGGTTTTGCTCCCCCTACATTTCCTCGATCAGCTACCAAATCGGCCAGGCAATCCCCGGCGTCGACGTGCACGCTATTCGCCGCGTGGCCGACACAGAAGGTAGGATTCTTTCGCGCATCAGTACGTTGCTATGGATTGTCACTTTAGCGGCGCTAGGAGCGGCGGCTTTGGCGGTAGCGGCGACGTCCGCGACTACCGTTCTCGAGAGACGTGCAGAGGTAGGCGTGATGAAAGCGCTTGGCGCGCGAAATATGATCGTGGGCGGAATTTTTCTAGCTGAACAGCTACTGCTCGCCGTGGTGGGAGGAGCAGCGGGCTATCTGCTTGGCATATTGCTCGCGCGAGCACTGGGACAAAGCGTATTCGGCGTGCCGGGCTCGCCGCGAATGATTTTGTTTCCCGTGGTATTGGGGCTGGCCGCACTCGTAGCGATTCTCGGCAGCTTGTTTCCGTTGCACCGCGCCGCGCACTTCGAGCCAGCGGCGATTTTGCGAGGCGAATGATGTTCGGCCGTTTGCTGTTACAACTGCTGCGCGGAAGCCGCGGGCGCTTAGCGGTAGCATTGATCGCGATAGTAAGTGGCGCCGCCGTGATTTCTGCGCTGCTGAATCTCGACCTTGACGTCGGCTCCAAGCTCACGCAGGAATTCCGCACGCTAGGCGCGAATGTCGTCATCGCTCCAAGTCAGTCGCAAGGAAGCAGCCCGGCAAAGACAAATGTGGCCGCTTCGCTGAGCGCTCCGGGGCTGATGGACGAGAATCTGGTTCTCCAGCAGATGAAATCGGTGAAGACAGCGCAAGTTGTCGCGGCGCCGTACCTCTACGTGATTGCCCGCGCTGACAAAACTCCGGTGGTTGTCGCCGGCACGTGGGTTGACGAAACTCAGAGACTCTCGCCGACATGGAAAATCGAAGGGAACCGAGTCGAATCGCGCGACGACCAGGCGCATGCGCTCGTTGGGCGGAACGTCGCACGCGAGCTTCATCTCGCGCCCAGCAGCGAAATCGCACTGGACTACCTGGGCCGCACAGCGAAGCTCACGGTCGCGGGCATCGTTGACTCAGGCGGCGCGGAAGACAATCAAGTATTCGTGAATCTTGTCGTAGCACAGCAGCTATCGAATCTAGATCGCCAAATCGGGCTCGTTCAAATGAACGTCGGGGGAGGCTCGAAGAATGTGGCGGACGTCGCGGCAAAGCTGGCCGCTGCGCTTCCGGACTACGATGTGCATCCGATTCGCCAGGTGGCGGCGGCAGAAGGAGCGCTCCTCGCCCGGCTCCGGCTGTTGATTTTTTCCATGGTCGCTTTGATTCTAGTGCTCACGTCGCTATGCGTGCTTGCCACTATGGCGGCGCTTGCGATTGAACGTCGCGAGGATGTAGGCCTGATGAAAGCGTTAGGCGGGTCCATCTCGCGAGTCGTGGGGTTATTTCTCGCCGAGGTAGGCGTGCTCGGCGCTGTGGGCGGCACGATAGGTTCCATCGTAGGGATGGTGTTAACGCGCTGGATGGGGCATCGCGTGTTTGAGGCGACGATTTCGATGCGCTGGGAAATAATTCCGCTGACAATCGCGCTGATGATCGCGGTGGCCCTGGCAGGCGCTTCTCCGCTGCGAATGCTTGGAAATGTGAAACCTGCCGTGATCTTCCGAGGCGAATAGTGACCACGCTCGTGCAAGTGGAGGGACTGCGAAAAGAGTACGGGCATGTGCGCGCGCTCGATGGAGTTTCGTTTCAGGTGAACGCAGGCGAATGGATTGCTTTTATGGGCCCGTCGGGCTCGGGCAAGACCACGTTGATCAATATCCTGGGCGGCCTGGACACACCAACCTCAGGACAGGCGATCGTAGATGGGACAGATGTCGCGCGCCTTGATGAAGCGGGCCTTACGCGATTCCGCGCCGAGAAAATCGGATTTGTCTTCCAGCAGTTCCATCTCGTGTCGTACCTCACGGCGCTAGAAAACATTATGCTGGCTCAATACTTCCACAGCACGACGGACGAAAGTGAAGCGCGCGCCGCTCTTGAGCGCGTTGGTTTAGGCGACCGTTTGAAACATCTTCCTTCGCGACTTTCCGGCGGTGAACGGCAACGCGTTGCCGTAGCCCGCGCTCTAATCAATCACCCGAAGCTGGTTCTCGCCGACGAGCCCACCGGCAATCTGGACGAAGCCAACGCCGAAACGGTAATCCGTCTGCTCCGCGAACTGCACGACCAGGGGCACACAATCCTGATGGTCACGCACGACCCAGAGATTGGCCAGCTAGCGGACCGCCGCATCGATCTGGCGCACGGACGAATCGTGCAGATTTCGGAATTCTCGGAAGAAGATGAGATCCGCTTCGATCATCTGCTCGAGCAAGTGTGGATCTGCGGTGAAGAGGGAATCGCGCCCGCGCTCGAAAAAATCCGGCAATCAAGCGGTCCCGACCCGATGCGAATTATTTCGCGCCTCGCGGATTTGAAACTACTCGAATTGCGCGGCAGCGAACTCTCGCTCACGGCTCACGGCGAAAATCGCGCGCGCGATATCGTGCGCAGGCGGCGCCTGGCAGAACGCCTGCTGACCGATACATTTTCGATCGCCGATTCCGAAGCCGACTCGCACGCCTGCAAATTCGAGCACATCATTAGCCCCGAGCTCGACCAACGCATCTGCGCGTTCCTCGGTCATCCTCAGACCTGCCCGCACGGCAATCCGATTCCGCCAGGCCGCTGCTGTCCGTCTCGCTAGCGCAGCGCCGGTCTCTGTTAGAATTAAGTGGATGCCAATACCGCAGGATGTCCGTAAAAAACCGACCGACGTAAAGGTACGCGTCTCGACTGGGGAGGGAGTGGATATCGCCTGGTCGGACGGGCACACGAGCCACTACCCGTTTTCTTATCTGCGCGATTTGTGCCCGTGCGCGTTGTGCAACGACGAACGCGAAAAGAAAGCGCGGCTGGCGACTTCGCCCGTCGCGTCTGTTGAGCTGCCCATGTTCAAGCCACGCGTGATGGCAAAGAGCGCGCAGGCCATGGGCAATTACGCTTTGCAGATAACATTTTCGGATGGCCATGCGACGGGAATCTACAGCTTCGAGCATCTGCGCGAAATTTGCCCCTGCGAAGCCTGCGGCAAGGATTTCCGGGACGCACAACCGTCGCAGCCGGAAGCC
>DATNKB010000262.1:0-3791 GCA_035603595.1 Candidatus Dormiibacterota bacterium | reverse complement strand
AAATAATTCGGAGTGACGATGGCTACCTGCGTTTCCATCGATTCATTCGCCTGCGAAACGTAGCCCTCAGGGTTCACGGCCGTCGAGCCGCCGCCAAATCCAAGTGGCACGCGGCTCGAAAGCGCCACCGACTGAATGCCGGGCTGCGCTTCGAGTTTCGCGACCAACTGGCGATCAAATTCGACTCCGCTCGCCTCTGAATATCCGCCGGTAAAGAGATCATAGGTGGCGATCAGCACGTTATGTGCGTTAAATCCCGGATTAATCTGCTGCGCGCTCATGAAACTCCGAATGAACAACCCCGCGCAAATCAAGAGAAGCAGCGACAGCGCAATTTGTGCCACAACCAGCGAGCTCGCGAGGTGCGCCTTGCGCATTCCTCCCGATGCGCTCCCCGTATCTTCCTTCAGCACCGCGATCGGCGCTTCGCCCGAAGCCCGTAGCGCAGGAAGAATCCCAAAGATCACTCCGGTAAGCACCGAGATCACGATCGTCGCCAACAGCACGGTGTGGTCCACTCGCATTCCGAGCGAGATCGGAAAATCCGTCTTCGGAACGAATTTCATGAATGTTCCTGCAGTCCAGAACGTGAGCGCAAACGCAACCAACCCGCCCGCAAGCGCCAGGATTAAACTCTCCACCAACAGCTGCCGCACCAGCCGCCAGCGGTTCGCGCCGAGCGACAGACGAATCGCAATCTCGCGCCGCCGCGCCACTGACCGCACCAGCATCAGATTCGCCACGTTCGCGCACGCTAGCAGCAGCACCAGTCCCGCGATGGTCATCAACATCGGCAGCAGCGTCGAAAGAAACTGATTCGCGCCAAACGGATTGCGCCACAGGGGATACACGCTCACGCTGTCGTGCCCTTTGTGCTCCTCCGGATAATTCTTGGCCTCCCGCTTCAGCCGCAGCGTCATCTCCTCCTGCGCCTGTTCGGGGCGGACTCCCGGCTTCAACCGCCCGAGCACGCCCAGCCAAAAATAGTGATGGTCATGAATCAGGTCGCCCTGAGGCAGTAACTGCTCTTCCATCATTATCGGAATCCAGATTTCAGAGCGCAGCCCCGTCTGGCTCCCCTGAAATACCGCGGGCGTTACGCCGACAATCGTGTAGGGGTGCTGATTGATTTCAAGCGTCTGCCCAATGACATCCGGATTCGCGCCGAAGTGCGTCTGCCATAGCCGGTAACTGATCACGGCTACCGGCGCTCCGCCCGGCTTATTGTCTTCCTCCGGAAGAAAACCGCGCCCCAGGATCGGCCGAACGCCCAGCAGATCGAAATAGTTCGCAGAGGTCATCATCCCCCACACGCGCTCTGGCTTGCCTTTTCCCGTCAGGCTCATGGGAGCGATGTTCGAAGCGGTGAGACCGACAAAACTCTGCTGCCCATCGCGCATGGACTCAAAATCCGGGTAAGTAAACGGAAACGGAGCAGCGTCGCCTCGGCCCAGCGTCAGCGCCACCACCTCGTTCGGGCTGGCCAGCCCGGGAATCGGATTCAGCAATGTTGAGTTGATCCAGCTGAAAATCGTGGTGTTCGCGCCAATCCCGAGCGCGAGCGTCAAGACGGCGATTGCGGCGTACCCGGGCGCCTTCGCGATCATGCGCAGGCTGTATCGGACGTCTTGCCAGAGCGAGCTCATCCGCGCACCTCCAGGACAATTTGGAATGATTAAAGCATATCCCCGCCCATCGCAGGGCATCGTTTAAGCAAATGCTGGAGCGCCATTTAGCAGTCATGGCGTTACTCGAAGGTGAATGATAGCCGTTCGCTTATGGGACGCGCCACGGCAAGAGCGAACATCCGAGGGGATTGCTCTCGGCGAAAATTGCTCGAAAGCGAAAGGGAAGTACCTTCGTACTGGCACCAACTGAACCGAGGGTCTATCGACGCGGTTGGCGTCCCAGCGCACAATCACTGTGGATTCGGGGACTGTACGGCGGCCGGCAAACGCTCACCCCCCATGAGCGCTGGCTGCTGGATGGCAACCTCGAGTTTCTGCTCCTCCAACACCCCAATGCCCCGAGCGGCCGGCTCCCCCACCGGCCGCTTCTTCTTTTTAGCCTCAAGCTGACCTCAAGTCAGTCAGAAACAATTGTTATGTGAGCCATAAAGTCAAACTGCCTTGACTTCGCCTACGCGTAGTTCTATAGAAAGCGCATCGGGGTTGCGTGGGTCGGGCGATTCGGGGCGGCAACACACGTTTGCGGGACGTCTAGTTCATCCGCAGCTTTTCCATTTCTCCCGCCGAATGCGCTGGGCGCGCGTACGTGTCAGGAAAGCACAGTGTTCATCGGGGGTATCCTGTGTCCAGGTTTCGCTCGCTATTTTTGTGCGCCGTAGCGCTAATCGCATTTGTTTTTTCCGCCGGTTCGATCCACGGGCAGACAGCCACGTCGTTGCGCGGATCGGTAACTGACCAATCCGGCGGCGTCGTCAGTGGAGCAAAAATCACGCTGACGAATACTGGCACCAGAATCTCGCGAACGACAAACTCCGCGAGCGATGGCGCCTACGTATTCGATCCAGTTGCAGTGGGCACTTATTCGGTCACCGTGGAAAAATCCGGATTCGCCAAATATGTCCAGTCCGGCATCGTCCTCGAACTGAACCAAAACGGCCGCCTCGACGTGAATCTGAAAATAGGCTCGGGCTCTGAAACCGTCGAAGTGAAAGGCAACGTGGTGCAGGTGGATACGACGGGCGCGGTGCTCGGTAAGGTCGAAGACCAGCGAATGATTCAAGACCTGCCGCTGCTCGATCGCAACACGTTGCAACTGGGATTACTGCAAGCGGGGGTTTTTTCGCCTGACCCCGACGACGGTTCTAAAAACCCTTTTTCCGTTAGCGGTCAGCGGTCCGAATCGCTGACCTTCCTGCTGGACGGCGCGAACAACACCAATTTTCTCAATAACAACATCATTGCCAGTCCCAACCCCGACGCGGTGCAGGAATTCAAAATCCTGACGAATAATTACGACGCGCAATACGGCCGTACGTCCGGCGGTATCGTCAATCAGATTACGAAGTCCGGAACGAACAGCTATCACGGAGACCTTTTCGAATTCCTTCGCAACGACGTGCTAAACGCAAAAGATTTTTTCCTTCCCCAGGGAGAACCAAAACAGAATTTCAAACGAAACGTATTCGGCGGCACGATCGGCGGCCCGGTCAAGAAAGACAAGACGTTCTTTTTTGCGGCTTATCAGGGGACGCGGCGGCGCGAAGGCCAGAACTCGGGATTGTTGGACGTTTTAAGCGATCCTGAACGTACTGGGGATTTTGGAGAGCTTTGCAGCGCCTACAGCGGCGGCGGAGACTGCACCGACCCGAACGGAACTCAGCTGATAAACCCCACCACTGGCAACAATATTCCCTTTAATAACTTGGCCACTGCCGGCCTCGTGAATCCGGTTATTCAAAACTACATCAACAAGTATCTCCCGCACGCCAACGTGGGTACGAACCAATTCATATCGTTCCCCACCGCGAAAATTGACGAGGACCAGGGCGTCGTGCACCTCGATCACAACTTGACGAGCAGGGACACCCTGTCGTTCGTGTACATAATTGACGATCTGCGCGACGCGTATCCTTTCCTGATCAATAAAGGAGCATCTACAGGAGGAAATGTTCCTCTCGGCTCCGGGTTTTCCGATTCCATCCGTACGCAGGTCGGCAGCTTCACCTGGGTGCATACATTCTCGGGCGGAAAAGTGAACGAATTCCGTTTTGCAGCGAACCGCTCAGCAAATCTCATCGACGTTCCCGCCGACACCACTTCTCC
>DATNKB010000261.1:0-7524 GCA_035603595.1 Candidatus Dormiibacterota bacterium | reverse complement strand
GAGCTTACGAGCCAAGCGAGGGCGGCTTCGGGGCGATGAAGGCGTCGCAGTGTACCGCCGAGAAGTTGTCCGGCCTTCTCCATAGAGTTTGCGGATTCTAGCACAAGTGCGCGTGGAAATTTTTTTGTGATTGCTTTTGCTGTCGAGCAGTTCAGTCGATACGACGAGCAGCGTGGACAAGAACGGCGGAACCGTCGGCGATGAATGCGGAGCGCGGCGGCTGCGAGAGAACGCTGCCGAGTTCGGAGCCGTAAAGCGCGGCGCCGTCGCCTTCAAATGTGGCGTTCGACGCACGCCAGATTCGCCATGGCTCGTGCTGCACGTGATATTCGAGCGAGCTGCTGTCACGTCGCCGCGAGTAGCCCCAGTAATGTTCGGAGATGAATTGCTCGAGGCTGCCGTCGGCGGCCCGGGATGGGTTCCCGTCCGTTTGCGCCTGGATGCTAAACCGCTGCTGCTTGGATTTCCAGGTGTATTCGACGGAGCCTCCCAGGCGCGTGAGATTGATCGAATGGCGCAGCGGCATAGTCACATAGTTTTCTGCGTATGCGAGGCGAGCCACGAGCGTGACGGCAGGAAGCGAAACGATTTCACGGATGAACACTACGCCGCGGCGGATTTCGCTGCCTTCGCGGCGGCGAACGTAGATGCGGAGATTAATTTCGTCGAAATCCGAATGGAAGGGAACGGCGATTAAACCGTAGAGCTTGGTGCGGGCGAAGCGAAGGCCGACGAGGCTGACGTAAGTTTTCCCTTCGAAAGAATCGAGGTCGGTGCCGCGCGGAACAAATGGTTGGAGCAGAGCCGGGTCGATTTCGTAATTGAGCATCAGAAGATCGCGCCACTCGGTGGACAAAAATATGCGACCCCGAGTACTGGGGGCTGCCTCTGCGGCAGGCTGCAATTCAGGAACTGGCGGGACCATTGAGGCTGAGCTGTGGAGCGACGCCGCGAAGGGCTTCGATGCAGAACGCGATGTGATCGTCGAGAGGGACGCCGAGTTCTTGAGCGCCGTTGTAGACGTCGTCGCGACTGACGCCGCGCGCGAACGCTTTATCTTTCAGCTTTTTCTTCACGGATGCTGTTTCCACCTCGTGGATGCTTTTGGACGGTTTGATGAGCGCGCAAGCGGTGAGGAAGCCGGCGAGCTCGTCGCAAGCAAAGAGGGTGTGATCGAGCGGCGAGACGCGCGCCACGCCGGAATAGCTGGCGTGGCCGAGAATTGCGTGAATGACTTCTTCGGAGTAGCCGCGCTCGCGGAGGATTTGCGAGCCTTCGTAGGGGTGCTCTTTCGTCGGGTGATGTTCGGCGTTGGGCCAGCGCTCGTAATCGAAATCGTGGAGGAGACCGGCAAGGCTCCAAGTGTTTTCGTCGCCACCGAGCTTTCGGGCGTAGGCGCGAACGCAGGCTTCGACGGCGAGGGCATGTTTCCGCAGGCTTTCGCTTTGGGTGTATTCGCAGAGCAGATTCCAGGCGTCGTCTCGATTCGGCATCTTTTCCTCGGGAATCAGTTTAATTCAACTGCGTGACGGTGTTCTACGGCAGACACAATAGCCGAGGCAGGGTCCCACGACGAGGTAAGGCGTCCGGTGAGACGCGGAGGGGCCCGGTGAGACGCGGCGTACCATTTTGAGACGGGACCCGGGTAATTGTCGCAAAATGATTTTCGGCGTTTGTTCTCGTCATGTATTGAACACACGGGGTTTGGGAGGCGATTTGGAGGCTATCGAGCGGAAAATGCAGGGCAAACCTGGGCGAAGCGGCCGAAAAAAGCAGGGTGAGAGATTCAGAAAATTGCGTGGCATGACGATTGCATTAAGTGAACGAGCAAGGCTGATGTCGAATGAGTTTCGGTACGGAAATTGTCACACAGGAAAGAAGTAGTCAGTTTTTGGCTGGGATGGTAAGACGCGAAATGTCAGGCGAAGAAATTTAGAACCGATTCAAGCACGGCGAGCAGATGCGAAGTCATTTCATTTGTGCGTCGTGGGCGGGATGACTAGACTGTACGGGCATTCCGGGGCATAAATATCGCTTGACAAGAAGTGGCACGATGGGGAGAATCACTCGCGCGCCAGTCCTGCCTTCCCACTGTTGTGACGTTCCTCCCTTTCGCATCGCCGGAATAGTCTGCGAGGAGATCCGGTGGCAGATAAAGATGCAGTAGCAACCAGTATGGAACTCGATCGAGAAGTGATTCGCTGTCAGGTATGCGGACTGGTGCAATACCGCACACGCACTGGCAACTGCCGTCGTTGCCTGCGCTTAATGCCTCCTAAGGTGGCGTTCGTCATTCCGACGCCGTCGCCGCAGGATCTACCTGGTGATGACCGCCAGTTGTTCGAGAACTGGCCGAATCGCGAGACTGTCGAGAACATCGGCCAGCGAATCCGGCAGTTGCGGGAATCGCGCGGGATGACACAGAGCCAATTGCAGGCGCGCTCTCGCGTGTCACGCTCGTATTTGTCCCGAATCGAGAGCGGGCAGATGACGCCCAGCCTCGGCACGCTCGAAAAGATTGCCGAAGCGCTGGGAGTTGGTCTGAACCGGTTTTTCGTGCCGGAGACGAATGGCGAGACGGTGCTCGAGGATCCGTTCATTCAGGGTCTTCGGCCGTTCCTGCGGCAGCTGGATTGGGCACAGTGGCAGGGCATTCTGAAGAGGCTGCAAGCGATCAGCGAACACGTGAACACGAATCATTCGCGGCCGCTTGTGGCGCAGGCTTCGGACCGAATGGCGGCGCACTCGGCGCATTCGATGCCTCGAAGACAGAACCTTGGCCACCTTGCGGCCGCGATTCAGCGGTAGTTGAGAATCGCAGAGGACTAGAAGCACACAACGAGATCTGGGTCAGCCCGGCCCAACCCGTACGGCGGACGATGCTTGGCTCCGCCGGCGACAAGCCGGGCGACTCGAGTCGCCGGGACGAGTTTCGAACGGCGAATCCCGCAGTCCACTCCTAAGAAAATCTAATCGGGCAAACTTTATTGGACTTCTTTTTTCCCGACGCGGAGGAGCTCGATTTCGACTCCGGCGGACTTTTTCGTCAGCGCTACCAGGCGCGTGGTGTCGCCCTTCTCGTAAACGTAAGCCACGTCTGCATCGGAGCTGACACGCTCGCGATGCGTTGCTGAGCCGTGTTCTTCGCGCTTGTAGCTGGGGCCCAGTTGCTGCTTGTACCACTCGGAGACTTCGTCGAGATCGTCAGACGTGACGTACTTTTCTGTGGCGAGCCCCAGGCCTGCGCCGCTGATTGCCGAGAGCTCTACCGTTGACCCTTCCGATTTATCCGGTTGCGCGCCGGGATAGACGGGCAGGCCGGTGGCATGGACTTGGTCACCGTTTACGCGCAATGCGCCCGCAGGCGTTTCGATTTCGACTTGCTTACCGGTCTGGCTTACATGAACGTGGCGGATCAACATGCTGGCGACGAGCAGGCCGCCGAGCACGAGAACGACGAAACCGCCGACGACGATGGCTAGGATCCAAAGGACCGCGTCATTGCGTTTGGGAGGAGGTGGTTGTGGCGGAACAGATCCGCCGCTAGGCGGGCCTATTGGTGCGGTTGACATACTTCACCCCTTGCGTGCTTCTCGCTTGAAGATACGCGAAACGGGTGCGAAAAGTTTCCTTCGATGAGCGTCGCAGCTCAGGTCCCCAATGTGCGCTGTGCCGCTCCCACGCGAGAGCAATGTGTCGGGCTCAAAGGCCTCAGGTCATCCCGATCTAACACCGATCGGGAGGGACCTGAGCTACGGGTCGTAGAAGACGGCGTTGACGTCGGCGCATGCTACAGCGGTTAGTAGAAGACGACCTTGATGTCGTCGCGCTTGTAGAGATGCACCGTATCGATGAACCGCACCTGCCGGTCGTCGTACGTGAGAATCAACGAGTGCGTGCGAGTGCCTTCGCCGAAGAAACGCACGCCGCGTAGCAGGTTGCCGCCAGTGACTCCCGTGCACGCGAAAATGATCTTCTTGCCCGGGGCGAGTTCGTCGGTCTTGTAGATCCTCTTCGGGTCCTTGATTCCCATCTGGCCGATACGCTCGTGATGCTCGGGCTTTGAAACCACGAGCCGGGCGAGAATTTCGCCGTTTAGGCAGCGCAAAGCCGCGGCCGTGAGAACTCCTTCCGGCGCGCCGCCGGTGCCCATCACCGCGTGGACGCCCGTGCCGATGACGGCGGCGCTGATGCCGGCGGAAAGGTCGCCATCGGAAATCAGCCGAATGCGGGCGCCAGTGGCGCGGATATCGGCAATCAGCTTTTCATGGCGCGGGCGGTCGAGGACGATGATGACAAGATCTTCGACCCTCCGGTTCAAGCGCTTCGCGATGGCATGGAGGTTATCGGCTACGGGAGCATCGAGATCGACGGCGCCCTTACAGGACGGGCCGACGATAATTTTTTCCATGTAGAGATCGGGCGCGTGGAGTAAGCCGCCCGGTTCGCTCGCGGCGAGGACGACGATCGCGTTCGGTTCGCCGGTGGCGCAGAGATTGGTGCCTTCCAGTGGGTCGACGGCGATGACGACTTCGGGATATTTGCGCGATTTGTCCTTCGCTGCCGCGCCGACTTTTTCTCCGATGAAGAGCATCGGCGCTTCGTCGCGTTCGCCTTCGCCGATCACGATGGTACCGTCCATGTGAACGGTGTCCATCTCCGAGCGCATTGCCTCGACAGCCATGTGGTCGGACTTGTGGCGATCGCCGAGACCCATGGTGTGGGCGGAGGCGATGGCGGCGCGTTCGACAACGCGCAGAAATTCCAGGCTAAGTTCTTTTTCCATGATGGCTCCTGAGTTCGAGGCTAGCTCGGGGCGAGGGCGCGTCCCGTTGCCGCTATCTTATATCCAAAGGCAGCGATGATTGTCGAGCGCAGAGTCGTCATGGCAGCGGTTGGATCTTGGCGTTGACGAGGAAGGGATCTTCGAGTTCGGTCAGGTCGCCGGCTTTTTTTCCGGCGATCGGCAGTAGACGCGCTGAAAGCGGCTTGTGCCATTTGACGGAAAGGCTGGCGACATCGCCGAGGATGCGTACGAGCTGGTCTTCGGAGATATCTCCGGGAAGTGGGATCGTATCGAGTCCAGTGCCGCAGACCGCGGAATAGGAAAGCAGGGAATCCATTGTGAGGCGGCCTTCGCTCCAGCGTTGCGCGATGACGGAATCCTCAAGGACCGGCAGCATGAGGCCGGAATAACCAGCGTGAGTGACCGGGATTTCTTTCAGCGCGCGTGTGATGATTGCAGCCACCGTGAGGGTGCCGCTCGAGCCGAGCGGGGCGCCGTAGAATTTTTCGATGGCGCCGCCGATGGAGACATCCTTGAGGGGCGCGGGCGAGAGATCGATTCCGCCGTATTTCCAGCCTGTCTGTGCGTCGACCTGTTTCGCGGTGGCTTCGATTTCCTGCGCGAAACGGCCGAGCGTATCGCGGAGGTGCGTTGCGGCTTCGTCGGGGGAGTGCGTCGACGCGAAAACGTCCGCGACGACGTTTGCTGATTGCAACGCGACCGCGAAATGCTTTTCTTCGCCGGTGAAGGATGCCGGGTAGAACGGCGTATTGGGTGGAACCAGTGCGGCGGCGGTGAAATTGAAATTGCCCTGGCTGTGCGCCGTGTGTGCAGCGAGGTATTCGATGACGCCGGCGGTGGCGTGAATTGATTTCCAGTGGATGCCATCTTCTCCGGCGATGCTGACGCTGCCTTCGAGGATTTTGGAATTGGCGATAATTTGGGCGAGCAGGTCCGCATAGCGCGGGTCGTCGGAATCTTTGGTCATGGCGGGGCCGATGGAGGCGTCGAAGCCTTCTTTGACGGCGAGCGAGTCGTAGGCGCGGAAGAAGGCGAGGGCGTCGGCGCTGGGCATGCCTTGTGTGTATTCTGGGAATGGCTGTGTAGTGATGCGGATGCCCTCCACTTCGTAGCCGGATTTTTCGAATGCGGATTTCGCGGCTCGGAGAAATTTTAGGGTTTCCTGGATTTGGGATTCGTATTTTGCGCGATCGAGGTGGATGAAAGCTGTGACTGCGCGGATTTTGGGTTTTTGTGCGATTGCTTGTGGGTACGCGGTTTTGGCGGTGGTTGCCGCAACTAGCAAGAGCACAGGCCCTACGCGCCACAGTACAGAGCCTGCGGTGCTCAGGGCAAGCAGGACTGCCTGTGCCACTAAAACCGTGCGCCTATGAGGACGGGTCAAGAAACGGGCATGCTCGGGCGAGGTCCCGTCAGCGGCTGAAGCCGCATTTTCAAACCTATTCCTCGGCGCGGATTCAGCCGTGCCCTGACGAGTGAAGAAGCCGCGGGGAGGTTTCATGCGAAGGCCGCGATTCCGGTGATGCGCTCACCGATTATGAGTTTGTGGATGTCGTGCGTTCCTTCGTAGGTGATTACGGATTCGAGGTTGTTCATGTGGCGCATGATGGGGTAATCGTCGACGATGCCGTTGGCGCCGAGGATGGAACGGGCGCTGCGGGCGGTTTCGAGCGCCATCCAGACGTTGTTCATCTTGAGCATCGAGATGTGCGAAGGGTGGACCTTGCCTTGATCTTTCAGGCGGCCCACCTGTAAGGCTAGGAATTGCGCCTTGGTGATTTCGGTGATCATCCAGACTAATTTTTCCTGCACGAGTTGGTGTGACGCGATGGGCTTGTTGTCGAATTGCTTGCGCTGCTTGGAGTAGTTGAGCGCGCAGTCGTAGCAAGCCATGGCCGCACCGATGGCGCCCCAGCCGATTCCGTAGCGCGCCTGATTAAGGCAGGAGAGTGGTCCTTTCAGGCCTTCCACGTTGGGGAGCAGATTCGCCGCCGGGATTTTGCAATCGTTCATAGCGAGTCCTGAAGTGACCGAAGCGCGCAGCGAATATTTTCCGTGAACATCCCAGGCTTTAAGTCCCGGCGTACCTTTTTCGACGAGGAAGCCGCGGATTTTATCGTCTTCGCATTTCGCCCAGACTACGGCGACGTCGGCGAGCGAGCCGCTGGTGATCCACATTTTTTCGCCGTTGAGGATGTACTCGTTTCCTTTCTTCACCGCGCGGGTGAGCATGGCGCCGGGGTTCGAGCCGAATTGCGGCTCGGTGAGGCCGAAGCAGCCGATGGCTTTGCCCTGCTGAAGAAGCGGCAGCCATTTGTCTTTCTGCGCGTCGGAACCGAAGGCGTGAATTGGATACATCACGAGGGCTGATTGCACGGAAACGAAGCTGCGCAGTCCGGAATCTCCGCGCTCGAGCTCCTGAGTGACGAGACCGTATTCGACGTTGGACATGCCCGCGCACCCGTAGCCCTTCAGGCTTGCGCCAAAAAGTCCGAGTTCGGCCATCTGTGGGACGAGTTGCACGGGGAACTTTCCTTCGCGGTTGTACTGCTCAATGATGGGCATGATTTCAGCGTCGACAAACTGCCGCGCGGTATTGCGAGCGAGTTTCTCCTCATCGCTGAGGACTGAGTCGAAGTCGAGGTAGTCGACTCCGGGGAACGATGGCATCCGAATTCTCCTTGCTTGAAAGTTGCGCGCGGGCCGAGAGATGCGAT
>DATNKB010000260.1:0-16581 GCA_035603595.1 Candidatus Dormiibacterota bacterium | reverse complement strand
GACTGAAAGTTCACCACAATCAGCAGGTAGACGAGAAGAATCGAAAAAGCCAAACCGGCCAGCAATCCGATGAAGGACGATCGCATGGTCTGAACCTGCCCGCGTTCGATGATCTGCGAGCCTTGCGGCAAATCCTTCTTGGCTTGATCGATGATCTTGGCTATGTCACGCGAGACGCCGCCGAGATCGCGTCCATCCACCGATCCAAAAATATCGACTACCGGCTGAATGTTGTAATGAGAAACGACCGCCATTTCTGACCCACGCGTAAAACTACCCAGGCTCGCAAGAATCTGGGGCGGCGCCACGCCATTCGTGATAGGAATATTCTGAAGATCCTGCAACGTATCGACGCGATATTGCGGTGTTTGGGTCGCGACGTTGTAGCTCACGCCCGTTCTCGGATCGAGCCAGAATGTGGGCGTGGTCTGCGAGCTTCCGCTCAGCGAAATCAGCAAGTTGTTCGCCACATCTTTCTGCGTGAATCCCACCTGGCTCGTTTTCGTCCTGTCCACTTCAATGTGAAATTTCGGGTAATTGAATGGCTGCTGAATTCTTAAATCGACAGCGCCGGGAACGAATTTCAGCTTGTTAATCAGGCTCTCCGCAAAAGCGCGGTTCGCATTCAGGTTGCGGCCGACGATCTGAATGTCGAGCGGCGCCGGCAATCCGAAATTGAGAATCTGAGTGACGATATCAACGGGCAGGTCGTAGAAGGTAACCCCGGGAAAATCGTGCGCAAGTTTCATACGCAATTCGCGAACGTATTCTTTCGTCGGCCGGTGATCCTTCGACAGCTCCACCTGGATATCGGCGTCCGCCGGCCCGATCGGGGCCGAGGTGCTGTACGACAAATTGATTCCGCTGTAAGGGAGCCCGATGTTGTCGATGATCGTGACCAATTCTTTTGGCGGTATCTGCTGGCGTATCTCGTCTTCTATGCGATCGCAAAGAGCCGCCGTATCCTCAATACGCGTTCCCGTTGGCGCGCGCATGTGCAGTTTGAATTCCCCGCTATCCACGCTGGGGAAAAAATCCTGTCCGACGAACGGAATCAGCCCGAAAGAAAGCACGCAAGCCAGCAAGAAAATCACGATAAATGCCTTGCGGTGCCGAATCGAGGCGTCCAGCAGACGGTGATAGCGTTCGCGAAACTTCTCGAAACCCACCTCGAATTTTTCCTGCATTCGCACAAACGGATTGCGCGACGTCCGCGACGCCTCGCGACGCTCGTCCTCCGTCCTTGCCACGAGCAGATACCGCGCCATGGTCGGCACGAGAGTTCGCGATAGCAGGTAAGACGCAAGCATCGCGAAGCACACCGCCTCAGCCAGCGGCACGAACAAATATTTCGCCACGCCTGAAAGGAAAAACATCGGCACGAACACGATGCAAATCGAAAGTGTGGACACGAGCGCAGGCACCGCGATCTGCGAAGCGCCGTCCAGAATCGCCTGCACGATTTCCTTGCCCTGATCGAAGTTGCGGTTGATGTTCTCCACTTCCACCGTCGCGTCATCCACAAGAATCCCAACCGCCAGCGCCAACCCCCCGAGCGTCATAATATTGATCGTCTCGCCCAGCGAACTCAAAACGATCAACGAGGTGAGAATCGACAGTGGAATCGAAACCGCAATGATGATCGTGCTCCGCCAGCTCCCCAGAAAAATCAAAATCATCAAACCTGTAAGCCCCGCTGCAATCGCCCCTTCGCGAACCACTCCTTGAATCGACGCGCGCACGAACAGCGATTGGTCCGACACCGGATGAATGTCAACGTGCGTCGGCAGCGAATTCTGAATCACCGGAATCTTTTGTTTGATTCCGTTAATGATGTCGAGCGTCGAAGCATCGCCCGACTTCAGCACCGACATCAGCACCGACCGCGAACCATCCACTCGCACGATATTCGTCTGCGGCGGAAAACCGTCACGCACGAACCCCACGTCGTGAATGTAGATCGTCGAATCGCCCACGCTCTTGATCGGCAGGTTGTTCATATCGGTGACGGTCACGGGCGCCCCGTTCATGTCCACCTGATATTCAAACGACCCGATCTTCGCAGTTCCGCCGGGCAGAATCAGGTTTTGATTCGTGATGGTATTCACCACGTCGTTCGGCGAAAGCCCCTTCGACTGAAGTTGCGCCGTGTTCAAGTCGATCTGAATTTGCCGCTGCTTGCCTCCGTAAGGATACGGAATGGCTACGCCGGGCACTGTGATCAATCCGGTGCGTATGAAGTTCACGCCCACATCGAAGAGTTGCTGTTCGTTCAATCCTTTGCCTGAGAGTGCCAGCTGCAGAATCGGTACCGTCGACGCGTTGTACTGAATCACTAGCGGCGGCGTGGTTCCCAGCGGAAACTGCCGCACAATCGTCTGAGAAATCGCGGTCACTTGTGCGACGGCATTGCCAATCTGCACGCCAGGATGAAAGAAAACCTTCGTGATTCCGATTCCGTTGAACGATTGCGATTCAATATGCTCGATGTCGTTCACCGTCGTGGTCAGCACGCGCTCATAAATGTACGTGATCCGGTTCGACATCTCCTCCGGCTCGAGCCCGCCGTAGTTCCAGATCACGCTGACAACCGGAATATTAATGTTTGGAAAAATGTCCGTAGGTGTGCGCAGAATTGCTACTGGCCCCAAAATTAAAAGCAGAATCGCGGCCACCACGAATGTATACGGCCGCCGCAGCGCAAGTCGAACTATCCACATCGATTACACCTGTCCCGTTGGATCAATCTGCTGAGGTTATTCTGTATAACGTTGTCTCGTCGTCCCGCTATCCGATCTTCGCGGTTAATTCCAGCCACGCGCCGGAATCAATTTGGAACGCGAAACGCTAAACCCTCATCAATACCTAGAATCATATAGATGTGTTTGGGGTTCAACCGGTTTCAATTTTTGCCCGGCCAGTTCAAAGCGGCGGTTTGCCTGTCGGGGCAGTCGAGAGTGCAACAGATCGTTCCAGATGCCCGCGGTCTAGATGCCCAGCAGATTCGTTTGAATTTTTGTGTAGCCGTGTTCCTCGGCCCAGAGATTCAGTGCGATCGTTGCGATTTCATCCACCACCGGCACCGCGTTCCCGTCTTTCGTCATGTCCACCGTCTTGATGTAGTGATGGCAGATGTCGCACGCCTCCACGCGCACGCCCGCAATTTCCTTCGCGCTGTAAACCGGCAGCTTGTGCACGTCTTCCGATCCGCAGCTCGGGCACACCAGCCGCCGATATCCCCATTCGTGCGCACACAACGAACAAATCAGCCAGCGCTTGCCTCCGTCACCTTCCGGCCGCAGCGCCCCCACCACCGGATGCGAAGAACACAGAGGACAAATCGCCGGCGTTGCATGCAGCGGCGCGTGAGCGGTGTAATCGGCCAGATATTCCGCATAAGGCTGCAGGAACGCCCACGCCAGAAGCGCCTGCGTAGCATCAAGTTCGGCGCCCGATTGCAAATCAGCTTGCCAGTAATCAGTGAGCGCTTGCTGCCAGCGTGCTCCGCCGCTCGCCCGCAGCGACGCGGCATCCTGTGCCAAAGGCGCAGGCCCAGTTTTTTCTACCACCGATAGAAAGGCGGCAAACCGCGGCAGCAGAATAAAGAGATCGAGTTCCTGCCGCAACATGCCGGGAAGGCGTGCCACCGTCTCCTTGCCGCACTCGATTTCTAATTCATCGTAGAGCGATTTTTGAAATTGGGCGATGTGCCCGTAGAAACGGAGTCCTTCGGCCGCGGATGGATATTTCAGCGCCAGATCACGCGAGCGGGAAATCCGAACGTCCCACTTGCCACTCCTCATTTCCTCGCCGAGCTTTCGCGCGTAATCTGGTCATACCAGATGCCGTGGTATCGCTTCGCCCAGTTCGCCGATACGTCCCCACGGATCACGGAACCGAACGATCCTCGCTCGAGCAACACACCCATGTACACGTGAATGATAAAGAGCCCAATCGTGATCAGTGCCGTCGAGGCGTGCACCAGCACAGCGATGTAACGAACAACGCGCAGATTCCACGGAATCAATTGCGGAAACCACAAAACCAATCCGCTCAAAAACAACAGGATTCCGCCGAAGAAAAATCCCCAGAAAAGCAGCTTTTGCCCGCCATTGAAGCGGCCAACGGTCGGCACCTTGTCCTCTTCATTTCGAATGTAGTGCCCCACCGCGTCCCACCATTGTTTATCCACGGCCGTCTCATGCATCTGCGCCGACCACATCCAAAACATCAGCGACACAGCAGTGATAAATATCAACCCAATCCAGGGATGCAATTCGCGTGCGATCGTTCCGCCGCCAAAAATCACCGCGATCCAGAAGAGCCACGGAGACCAGAACGCCAGCCCCGTAAGCAGCAGGTACACATAGGAGAGGCCAGCCATCCAGTGAATGAATCTCTCGTGAAACGTGTACCGAAGCACCCTTCCCTTGGGAAGAATATAGGCCTCGCTCATACGTGTTCTCCCGGTCTGGGCCCAGGCTCCTGGCCCGGCCTCGGCGTCGGTGTCAGCACTTCGGGTTCATCTTCTTGGATCACCTTCGGGCCGAATCGCAAATAGTGAATCGCCACACCGAGCACGCCGCCGATCATCGCTATATTGCCGAGCCATTTCAGCGGCTGCTTCCAGAGCTTCACGCTCCATGGAACGTGCGGATCGGAAGGCAGTCCGCCGTAAAGCTCAGGTTTCTTTGCATCATGGAGCACGTAAATCACATGCGTGCCGTCGACGCCGGCCGGATCGTACACGCCCGCATCCTTGAATCCCGAGACGTCGCGAAGTTGCTTCGCCCGTTTCTCGGCCAGGAACTTCATATCTTCCTTCGTGCCGAAGTGCAGGCAGCCGGTCGGGCACGACTTGATGCAAGCCGGTTCCAATCCGGCGCTCACGCGATCCACGCACAGCGTACATTTGAATACTTTTCGCGCCCCCGGACTGAATTTCGGAATGTTGAACGGACAACCCGTCATGCAGTACCCGCAACCGATGCAATGCTCCTGCTGGAAATCAACGATTCCGTTCACGTATTGAACGATCGCGCCATCCGCCGGGCACGCTGCGAGGCAACCGGGATCCTCGCAATGCATGCATTGATCCTTGCGCATCAGCAGCATCATTCCGCGCTCGGGATCCTCGTGCTCGTTGAACCGGATCAGATTCCAGTAATTCCACGCCGTATTCGGCATGGTCTGGTAGGAATTGTCGAACACCGTTTCGCTGAACGAATATCCGTTCCACTCCAGGCACGCCACCTCGCACGCTTTGCATCCGATGCAGGTGGTCGTATCAATCAGCTTGCAGACTTCAAACTCGCGTTTGAGTCCCGTGCCCGGTGCCGGACCGGCGTGTCCTGAGATTGCGCGGACTTCGAGGTTTACTTGCGTCATGCCTTTTCTACCTTTACGAGGAAACCCTTGAATTCAGGGGTGTACGCATTCGGGTCCACCACCGTTAGAGACAACAAATTCGCGGGCGTACGCGCATCCTTGCCTTCATCCTCTTTGATCCCGCGGAATCCCTGGTGAATCGGCAGCCCGATCTGATAAACCTTCTTGCCATCAATCTGCATCGGCTTGATGCGGCGCGTGACGAACGCCTTCGCTATATAGGTCCCGCGCGCACTGGTGACTTTGATTTTTTCCGATTTCCCGATGCCCAGATCATCCGCCAGCTCAACAGGTATCTCGACGAACGGTTCCGGGATCAACTGCACGTTCATCGGATTGTTCTTCGTCCAGTAGTGGTATTGCTCGGTCAGCCGGTACGTCGTACAAACCACCGTGTATCCCTGATCCGGCGTGCCGAATTTATCCAGTTCGGTGGTAAGTCTTTTCACCACTGGATTATTCTGCTGCTCGGGATGGAGCAAATTCTTAGTGGGGCTCTCGAACGGTTCATAAAATTCCGGGAACGGCCCATCAGTCACCGCGCCGATCGGAACGAACAATCGTCCTACGCCCTCCGGATTCATGATGAACGGGCCCATGTGATCTTTAGGATGAGAGTCGGGCTTGAAGTCCGGGACATCATTCCCCACCCATTTCTGAGCGCCTTCGTTCCACCAGACCTGCTTTCGCGTTGCGTCCCACGGTTTCCCGTCGAGATCGCAGGATGCGCGGTTGTAAAGAACGCGCCGATTCGCCGGCCATGAAAACGCCCAGTTCTGATAGATCCCCAGACCAGATGGATCGTCCGTTCCGCGGCGCGCCATCGCGTTTCCCGCTTCGGTGAAGGACCCGGAATATATCCAGTTACCGCAGGAAGTCGTTCCGTCATCTTTCAGCCACGCAAAACCGGGCAACTGCTGCCCGGATTTCAACTCCACTTTCGTAACCGGATCTGTCAGGTCCGCCAAAGCCTTGCCGTTAACCTCCTTGGCCACCTCGGCGAGCGACGGGTGTTGTGGATCCGTGTATGACCATGTTGCGTGTAATACCGGGTCGGGGAATTTCCCGCTCTCCTTCTGGTACAGCGCCCGAACTCTCAGATATATCTGCGCGATGATGTCCTGATCGAGCCTGCAATCGCCCGGAGGCGGAACCGCAGCATTCTTCCACTGCAGCCAGCGAGCTGAGTTCGTCATGCTTCCGTCTTTTTCAGCGAAGCCGGCGCACGGCAAGCGGTACACCGTGGTGTTGATTTTCTTCATTTCTTCAGTTGAGGTGCCGGGCGCCCGCCAGAACTCGCTCGTTTCATCGGGATAGATCTCGCCCACCACAAGCCAGTCCGCCTTCTTCAGGGCATCGATATTCTTCTGCGTGTCAGGCCCGATCATCACGCCGTTCATCCCGAACGCGAAAATACCTTTCACCCGTCCGCGGTACATCTGGTCCCAGATTTGCGTCCACGAGTAATTCTTGTCGATCTTCGGCAAGTAATTGAACGCAAAATCGTTTTGCTTCGTCGCGGCGTCGCCGTAAAAAGCCTTGAGTAGCGACACCGCGAACTTCGGAGTATTTGAATAGTAGTTGAACGAATCCCACGCCCCGGGCTTGGAAGCCGTGGGTGTGATGCGCTTCAAGAACGTTGCCAGATCCACGTCATTCGGGTTGGGCATTTTCAGGTAGCCGGGCAAAGTATCGAAAACGCCCGCCATGTCCGTTGCGCCCTGAATGTTCGAGTGGCCGCGCAATGCGTTCACGCCGCCCCCCGCTCGCCCCACGTTTCCGAGCAGCAACTGCACCATCGCGGCCGTGCGAATGATCTGCGTGCCAAACGTGTGATGTGTCCAACCAACCGCATAGATAATCGTCGAAACCTTCTTCATGTCGCCGTCTTTGCGGACGGACGTAAACATGTCGTACGCTTTCAGCAGCTGGTCCTTCGGAATGCCGGTGATCCGCTCGACCATCTCCGGCGTGTAACGCGAATACTGTTCCTTCATCAGCTGGAACACGCACCGCGGATTCTGCAGGGACAAATCATAGGCTACGTTCCCCGGAAGCGTGGGAGCGGCCGGCACAGCCGCACCCGCGGGCCCGCCAGCCTGAATGCCGTGCCCTTCCGTTCCTCCACCGGCTCCCGTCTTGCTCTGTCCCGATCCACCAGATGAGGCCGCGCCCGGCTTCAAAGAAGCCTTCACCGGTACCACAGCGGCAGCCTGGTGAGAGGGCGCTTCAGCAACCGGCGCCTTCCCGGTCACGTCTCCGCCTTCTTGGTAGTTCCACGAAGACTTGTCGTAGATTTTTGTGTCGTGATTAAAACCGGAATACAAGCCATCCTCAGGAAGTTTGAATCCATCCTTCACGAGGTACGACGCGTTCGTATAGTTGACGAGGTAGTCCTTCGCAAAGCGTTTATTTTCAATCGCGTAGTGGATCAGTCCGCCCAGGAAGGCAATATCCGTTCCCGCGCGAATCTGGCAGAAATGGTCGGCTTGCGATGCGGTGCGCGTGAAGCGCGGGTCCACTACGACGATCTTCGCGTTGCGATTGCGTTTCGCTTCAACAACCCACTTGAATCCACATGGATGGTTTTCCGCAGGATTGCCACCCATGATCAACATCATGTCGGTGTTCTTGATGTCCACCCATCCATTCGTCATCGCCCCGCGTCCGAACGTTGGTCCCAAACTTGAGACCGTGGGGCCGTGTCAAACACGGGCCTGGTTTTCCAGGTAGCAGACCCCCAGGCTGCGCATGCTCTTCACCACGAGATAGTTGAATTCGTTGGTGTCCGTGCAGCCGCCGGTAAACGCGATACCTTCGCAGCGGTTTACCGTCTTCCCGTTCGCATCCTTCTCAACGAAAGTCTCATCGCGCGTCTTCTTGGTCCACCCCGCCACTTCGTCGAGCGCCTGGTCCCAGGAAATATCCTCCCAGTCCGTCCCGCCCGGACGTCTCACCTGCGGCTTGAGCAGCCGCCGTTCATTCAATATGTCCTGTTCGAGCGAAGCACCCTTGGGGCAGAGCGTACCGCGGTTGATCGGATGGTCGGGATCACCTTCCACGTGAATCACCTGCGCCGTCACGTTCTTGGCTTTGTCGCCCAGCGTGTAGATAAGCACGCCGCAGCTCACTGAGCAGTAGGGGCAAGTCGAACGCGTCTCCGTGGCGCGCGAAATCTTCAGCTCGCGAACCGCCGCGTACACGGGTTTCAAGTCGAAGCCGAACATCGTCGCCGCAGCTCCGCCCAGCCCCGCGATCTTTATAAAGTTTCGACGACTCGTCTCCATATCTTCGATCCTCCGATTAATCGCCCTTTAATGGCTCGACAAGCAGTGTTCAAGTGGCCTGAGACTCATCTCCAACCCAAGTAGATGTCCGCCGGCGAAATCAAGTGACATGAAGATCGCGAAGGATCTGAAATTACAGGATTCTTGGTAGGAATAAATTGCAGGAAGCGCCACGCGGAAATTTCGAGTTCAGCGAGGCTCTCGGAGCGGGTGCCGGAATTGAGAACCGCGGGAATGGTTGGCTCCAGAGCAAACCAAACGCGTCAACGAGCGTATTATCTGCACGCGCCGCCAGCGTTGTCAATTCTAATTCTCTCCTAGTCGACCGCCATAATTGGCGTGACCGTTTATCGCTCGATCTGCATCAAGTCCAGCGTATCTCATGGTTCATCTTGACTTTCGCAGTTGCCAAGGATATATGACCGCGCAGACCGCGTGCTGGTGTGCACGCACTCGCCCGGAGGAGCACCTCATGAACTGGACCCAGGTTTACGATCCCCTCGGCCACTGGTGGCTCTCGACGCTCGTTGCCGCGCTGCCCATCATCGTGCTCTTCACATTGCTCGCCGGACTGAAAGTTAAGCCCCACTGGTGCGCGATCGCTGGCGCCCTCACAGCCATCGTCGTCGGCATTCTCGTTTTTCACATGCCGGCGGCTCTCGCTACCTCGGCCTTTGCTTACGGTGTAGCCTACGGCGTTTTGAAAATTGCCTGGATCGTCCTCGCCGCGGTGTTTCTCTATGACATCTCCGTCGAAACTGGCCAGTTCGAAATCATGAAGGAATCCATCGCCGGAATCACGCCAGATCGCCGCTTGCAAGTTCTGCTCGTAGCGTTCTGCTTCGGCGCGTTTATCGAAGGTTGCGCCGGATTCGGAGCACCCGTCGCCATCGCCGGCGCTTTCATGATTGGCCTCGGCTTCCGCCCGTTCCACGCCGCTGCGCTCAACCTCATCGCCAACACCGCGCCCGTCGCCTGGGGCGCAATCGGGACTCCGGTCCACGCGCTCGCCGCCGTTTCCGGCCTTCCCGAATCCGACATCAGCGCAATGGTCGGCCGCATCCTTCCTTTCACAGCGGTCATAGTTCCCTTCTGGCTCGTGCGCACGATGGTCAGCTGGGCGGAAACTTTCGAAGTTCTCCCGGCCATTCTCGTTGTCGGCATCTCGTTTTCCATCACGCAGTTCCTCTGGTCGAATCACGTGGACAGCAACCTCGTCGACATCGCCAGCGCCGTCGTCTCCATTCTCGCGACGATTGCTTTTCTTCTGGTCTGGAAACCGAAAAAAATCTGGCGCTTCGATTACGATAAAACCGAAGGCACCGCGGTTCCCACTGCTCCCACTGCCAACGTGGCCGACGACATGGGCGGCAAGTGGCCCGCCAAGGAGTACGACGGCTACATCGCGCCGACGAAATATCCCGCCAGCGTTGTGTTAAAAGCGTGGATGCCGTTCGCGATTCTCTCGGTCTTCGTTCTGCTCTGGGGCCTGCCGAAAATCAAGCTCGCCATGAACCAGGCCACCACGCCCGCTTTCAAAGTTGTGCTGGCCGACGGCACGGTGCGCAAAGGCGCGCCGGGCTGGGACTGGCCCTACCTTCACGGCTTGATCTCGCGCAACGTCCCCGTCGTCGCGAAGCCCACGCCTGAAGCCGCGCGCTACGATTTCAACTGGCTCTCCGCCACCGGCACCGGTTGCTTCCTTGCGGCGCTTCTCTCCGGCCTGCTTCTCGGCATGAGTCCCATCGCGCTGATGAAAACTTTCTGGCGCACGCTCGTTCGCATGCGCCTCGCGATGATCGCGATTTCGTTCATGCTCGGCCTCGGCTTCGTCACGCGCTACTCCGGGCTCGACGCCGTCCTCGGCCTGGCCTTCACCCGCACCGGCTGGTTCTATCCTTTCTTCGGCACGTTTCTCGGCTGGCTGGGCGTCGCGCTCACCGGCAGCGACACTTCCTCCAACACGCTCTTCGGCAGCCTGCAGCGCATCACTTCGCAGCAGCTCGGCATCGACCCGATTCTGATGACCGCCGCGAACAGCGCCGGCGGCGTGATGGGCAAAATGGTTGACGCGCAATCCATCACCATCGCCACCGCCGCCACCGAGCAAGTCGGCAACGAAGGCATCATCTTCCGCTACGTTTTCTGGCACTCGATCGCGCTCGGCTCGATCGTCGGCATCATCGTGATGCTCTACGCCTACGTCTTCCCGCACCTGGTGCCGCACGGCCTCACGTTCGTGAAGTAACGTGAAGTGAGGATCCAGAAGTGGCGTTTTGCGAAGATTGTTTCGCCACGCCCCTAATGGTTCCTCGGCACCTCCTATACAGTCTTTACCCTATTAATTAGCTCCGCAGGTCTCTGTAGGGTATCCGACAGTGGTGGGCCGGAGTCCGCGCTCCCCATCCCCTAGCCCGTAACGCTCATGCAGCTGATTGTTGGCGACAATCGGCCGGCCCCCTCTCATCCACTCGCCAATGTGCAACGGGATCTTCAGGAGCGCCCATGATGACGATGATGGTAGAGTCCAAGCGCATTCTGGTTGCTGACGACAGCGACACCTCGCGCGGCGTCCTCACAAGGTATCTCTCCGCGCAGCGAAATCTCGACGTCTGCGGCGAAGCCGTGAATGGCGAAGAGGCCATCGAGAAAGCCTGGGAGTTGAAGCCCGACCTGGTCCTTCTCGACGTTGCCATGCCCCGCACCAACGGCATTGTCGCTGCGTCAGTCCTGAAAGAGATGATGCCAGAGGTTCGCATCGTCCTATTCACCATGTATTCCGACGCGATCGCGAAAGCATTCCCGCGCGGTCTGGCCGCCGACGCAGTGATCAGCAAAGGCGACGGCATGCAGAAACTGGCCGACTGCGTTCAAGCTCTGCTCGCGTAGCGCAGCGCTACCAAATCTCCATCGGCCATGCCCTAAGAACGGTTTCCTCTCTGCTTTCTGAATTGCTCCTCGACGCGCCCATCCTCGTCGCCGTCGCTCAAAACGCTGATGGAAATCTGCGGGCTGCCGCCCTCGCTTTTCTCGACGATATACACCGTCGTTTCGCGTTCGAGCGTGTCGCAGGCGTTCCCCTTGCACGATTCGAGCGTCGCAAACATCCGGATCTTGCCGTCGTTGATTCCGTCGTCGCGCTTCACCACCACGCGCAACACAGCTTCGCGGTACGAATCCTTGCTCGACGCCGCTTTCGTTTCCGCTTTCGATCTCGCCGCTGCAGAGTCGCCCTTCGATTCCCCGCCCGACCCAGACAACGACCCAGAGGACGACCTAGAACCCGCTGAAGCGTCCGCGCAGCCAGCGGCGCCAGTCTCACTCACGGTATGCCGCTCCCGCAGCGTCAGCGTGCCTGAAAACTCGCTCTTGTCATATTCCGGCTTCATATCCAGGATGTTGTCGATCCAGTGATAATCCTTAACGCACTCGGAGTCATGGTTCAGCATTTTCGTGAAGATATATTTGCCCTGAAGCCATTCCATCTGGTCAAACCATGCAAACTTCTTGTTGTTTTCAGCTGTTTTGGCTTGCAACTGTTTCGTGATCACGTCCGCCGCCAGTTGAAGCGCCTCATCCTCCAGGTTCTTCGGGAGACCAAGCTTCCGCGCGGCATCTATATTCTTCAATGCGGGCTGCCACTCATCGCGTTTCGACTGAATCACCGCCAGCTTGTAAACAATCAGCGCATTCTTCGGCGCAAGCTTCGCCGCCGCCTGCATCTCGTCTTCCGCAGCAGCCAGATCGTTTTTCTCGAGCGCGGCAAGCCCCGCCTGATAGTGGCGCTGCGCAGCATCGGCGTCATCCGCCTGCTGGCTCTCGCCAATCTCCGAGTCGCCAAGGTTTGTGCGTTCGAAGCCAACCATCACGCGATTTGGCTCGCTCCGTAATTCGAGTCCGGCGATGGAGATTATGACCAGCATTATCTGAAGGTGGAGCAAGGCGTCCCCTAAACAGCGTGTCAGCGAATGATACCATTCGTATCATTGCCTCGAGCTTCGCCGATGCGCACGAAGCCGTCGCCGTTTCGGTTACAGCGTCTGCCCGCCAATCCTAGTGGGAGACCGCCGCCGGAAGCATCTCGAAAGGTAGAAAACTCACAGTCCGGCGATTAAGAACGCAGAGTATTTTCGGTCGTGGGTGGCCGTCTCGCCGTACCAATACTGCTAATGCGGGGAATTGGCCTACGAGGCAGGCGGAGCCGCTTCACGCGGTTCAATCGGTTCCGGAACCGCCCAATGCTTCTCTCGCAAGCTTCTTCCTCCTTCGACCGTCCTTCGCATAGCGCCGTAACCGAGCTTAACGCCTTTGCCCGCCCAGGGACCCGCAAGCAAGAATCGTCCGGTCTTGAACTCAAGACACTTGTTCAAGTGTTCTTTCGGAACAGACTCAAGTCCCAAAAGCTCGCTTGCCTTGTTTAAAACATTTTCGGAACCAATCCTCATGACAGCTCTATTCTCACACTCCGATATAATCGTTGGGTCGATCTTGTCCGGCCGCTGCGTACAAAGAATCAGAAACACTCCGTATTTTCTTCCCTCAGCAGCGATCGTCCTAAACTGTTCCAGAAGTGCTTTCGCTGACACCCCTTGGGCGCTATGGGGAACGATGTTGTGGGCCTCTTCCAATACTATATACAGCGGCACTCGCTCGTCGCTTTCCGAATCCTTTCCGAATGCCACGGCCCATTGTTTCCTGGCATGGTCCCAGGCACTTGCAACAACGCTACTGAGTACGATTTGCTGAGTCCATGGATCCCTAAACGAAGGAAGATCAACTACTCGAATCTTCGCACTTTGAACTCCACTCGATTCGTCGGCGGTAGACTTAGCTACGATTTCCGCCGCTACATACTCCTCAGCACGTCCAAAATAATATCTCTCAATCTCTGGCGAGATAAACTCAACAGCAGAAATCGCTCGCCCGCGAGCCTGGCGACTTCTTGTTTGCCGGAGCTGGCCAAGCCATTTCGTTAAAGAACTAATTTGCGATACTTTTATCCCAGCCCCGAATGGGGTCGGAAATTCTTCTTCTAAGGTCTGCCTCGCACCCTCATGTCGAGCGCGCTGCAACAACTTTTGGGCTTTGTGAAATGGATAATCGTATTTAGTTCGGCCTTTCCCCGCTTCATCTTGCTGTTGGCGTTCCCTCTCGAGAAAAGCGATCGACCTTACAAACTCGTGACAATGATAAACTTGGCTTCTAGCGATTGCATTCAAGTCTTCGGTTAGAAACGCAACTGGGAACGAGTCCCAGGATACTCTGTGGCGAATAACCCCTTCGGCAGCCAAGTATGGCCCAAATAGAACTTCCGGATGCATTGACTTCCATCTCGGCTCGAACTTATCACGAGACTCTTCGTGCGGAACCCGAAAACGTTTAAGATCGGGAGCATACCCGGCCTGCCTCCAATGATCTTCGTCGACCACGTCACCGAACCGGCGAAAGTCACCGTTCGGGTCAAGCACGATTAGTCGCCCTCGAGTCTTAAGGGCTAGCTCTTCGAGAAGGCGACCGAGAAAGAAGGACTTTCCGGATCCGGACTGGGCTACGATGACCGAATGGTACGCAGTATCCTTCGCTGAAACAGTGACGAGATCTGTTAGGGACTGCGTTCCCGGTTTGGCGCCTTCCGAAAGCCAAAAACATGGGTCCATGGCAGAATTCACAGTCCAGCCCAACACCAACTCGGGGATATCTGTGGGAAGGGATTTGCTTCTGGTACCGGGACCGACGGGCGTCGGAGGTGGCGCAGGCGACAGTGACATAATTTAGCCTCCCGACGTTAGCGCGTCGACAGCGCGCTTACCGTGCATTATACCATTATTGTATTTAACCTTACAGTTTATTTTAGTCCTCATTAAACTTATCCTAGAGATATCCATTCGTCTGCCGGGTGCCCCATCCTTCGACGGTGTGTGCGAAGGGTGGGGATTTTGGGGTGAGGGTCGCGTCGTACCTTACTGCGCTAACAGAGACTTCCAGCGCCTCCACGCGTCTTCCCTGGCTTTTTTGTTCGCTTCGGTGGCGTCAGGAGCTTCGCCTGAGCGCATGAAGCCATGGGCCGCGCCTTCGTAGGTGACCGGCTCGTACTTTTTTCCTGCGGCTTTCATCGCGGCTATCGTGTCGGGGATGGTGGCGCCGATGCGCGCGTCGTTGCCGGCATAGAAGCCGTAGACCGGCGCGGTGATTTTCGACATGGATTCTTTCGGCGGCGGTGGCCCGTAAAATACAAATGCCGCTACCAGATCGGAACGATTCGTCGCGTAGCGGAACGTCTGGCCGCCGCCCCAGCAGAATCCGCCGGCGTACAATTTGCCGTTCGACGCGGGGAGCTTCAGGACGAAGTCGGCGGCGGCGTTCAGGTCCGCGGTGATCTGGTCGGGATCGAGCTTGCCGATGGCTTCGGTTACCGAGTCGCCGGGAAAATCTTTGGTGCGTCCGCCGCCGGGCGCCATGCCGGTCAGCAGGTCCGGCGCGACGGCCACGTAGCCCGCCGCGGCCACTTCGTCAGCGAGTTCCTGCGCCCAGTCGCTCAAGCCAAAAATTTCATGGATGATGAGCACCACAGGGCGCTTCTCTTTCGATTCCGGGTAGGCGATGAACAGCTCGACGCTGCGTCCGCCGTGCTTCACGGTGACCCATTCGTGATGGCGCGGCGATTTTTCAAGCCGTTCGAGCGCCCAGGGCTGCGACCAGGCCTGCGCCGCGACAGATTGCGCGACCAACGAAATTCCACCTGCGATTAAGAATGTTGCGACGAGAAAAGCTCTGAAGCGTTTCATTGCGCACCTCGTGGATTGCGTCCGAGAATCGCTGCCAACGATAATAGTTGCGCCAGTGCTTGCCGGGCAATCGCAATGTGACGCGACCCCGCCGCTTGGCGCCGGTGAAATACGAATCGCTATTGCTCAGGCACAATGTTGGCGTGCCGGGCCACTTCTTGCCAGCGTCCCGCTTGTTTCATCCACACTGCGGTGAAGCGGAGGTGCTCGGTCTTGCCGGCGTTTGGCATCCGCCCGCCCCACTTCACCGTTTCGTTGCCCGCCACAATCGCGGTGTCGCCATAGAACCGAACATATTCGATTTGCCGGTCGTAGGAAGTAATCACCAGGAAACCGGATTCGACCATTCCCAGGACCTGTTGCTTCGTTACAAATTTATTCAGCGGATTGGTGACCACGAAGTCGTCCGACCACAAGCGTGCCATTGATTTCGGATCGTTCTGGAGAAAGGCTGCGACTTCCTGGGCATTGAGCTTGCGTATCTCCTGTTCGGCAGGATCGTCCATTTTCGCGGAATGGTCCGTGACCTGCGCGCAAGCCGCGCGCGCGAACGGCGGGATTCCGGCGGCAGAGATCGTCGTCACAAGCAGCATCATTGCGATTCGCTTCAGGGTTGCACCTCGTCTTGAGCCGACCGTTGCAGGCGATAATACCCGAGCAACGATGCTTGCGCCCACACTTCTCGCGATTCCGCAGCCGCGCACGTTCAACGCGACTGATGCGTGCCACAGTTCAGCTCCCCACCGATTGCTTGTCCTGAGGCACGAAGGGCGCAGCCTCATTCGTCGCTCTCGATTCTTTACCACTTGCGCTGATTCACCCGCGCAACACCCGATTACGACCCGCACCGTAGCGCGCAATTGCACTTCGTACCGCTGGCCTCCGGCCGGCGCCGTTGCATTTGACTCTGCAACCGCGTCAGGAAGGGCATTCATCCCCTCCGTAAACGACCGACCGCAGCTCCCCACCACTTGCCTGCTCTGAGACACGAAGGGCGCAGCCTTATTTATCGCTCGCGGTCTATACCACTTGCGCAGCATCATCCGCGCAACAAGCTTTGCGCGCGCAAGCGCGCCTTTCAACCCGATCAACGCGAGCTGCAGTTCAGCTCGTTACCGATT
>DATNKB010000259.1:0-13242 GCA_035603595.1 Candidatus Dormiibacterota bacterium | reverse complement strand
ACGAGTGCTTCGAGCTCGCCGTTTGATTGTAAATTCGGTTTGGGCATGCGCAGGGCGTCCATCGGGTTCGCGTGATACTTGCCCTGATCGTAGAGGCCGGGATTGCGAAGTTTTTCTTCGAAGAAGCCCTTCGAATCGAACCATGCGCCGCGTTCGCTTTTCTTTCCGTCCGGCAAAATGCCGCGCTTGGCGTCTTCGGTGAAGAGCGCGAAATCGAGACGCTCGATCGGCTTCGAGCCTTCGTTCGTCAGCTCGGTGCCGATGCGGCCTTCGTCTTCGAAGCCGCTGATTTCGTGGCAGCCGGCGCAGCCGTAGTGACGGACCAACTCTTTGCCCTTGGCAGCCTGTGCGGGATCGTCCATGAAACTCGCATCGGCGTAGGTCGCGTCGGGATGCTTCAGCGTAATCAGGTAGCTCGCCACGTCTCGCGCATCATCGGGAGATAGCCGCAGGCTCGGCATCACGGTCGGCTGCTCCACGACTAATTCGTGATTGTCGTTGGGGCAGCGCGAGTGCTGCTCGTCGAATACGAAAGGCAAATTGTGCTTCGCGTAATCTTCTGGCCCGAGGTCGCGCTTCTCATATGAGCAGTAGGGTCGCGTCCGCTGGCGCGGGTTGTGCACCCAGCGAACGAGATAATCGTAATTGTCCTTCTCGCCCACGCGGCTCAGGTTTGCAGCGAACGTGCCGCCGACGGAGTTCGACCCCTCGCCAACTGAGTGACAGGCGAGACAACCTCGGGATTCGAGGAGCTGTTTGCCGTGTGCAGAATTTCCCGGCTGCTGGTGGTCGAGCGCAGGCCCTGTAAGCGCATTTTGCCAAATGAACGCGGAGATTGCCTCCACGTCTCCGGCGGCGAACCGGAATTGCGGCATCTTTGTTGTCGGACGAAATTCGGTGGTGTGCGCGACCCAGTAAGGAATCCATTCCTTGTGCAACTTCTGGCGCGCTTCCTTCAAATCCGGGCCTACCTTCTTGATCTCTTGAATCAGATTGTGGCTGCGGCCTTCGAGGGCTTCGCGCTCCGCGTCCATGCGGCTGATTTCCACGGTGAGATTCGTCGCCTGTCCGTAAAACTTCTCTGCAGCGACATTGTCGGGAGCGTTGTCGCCTAGCTTTTGGAGGCGCGGAATTTCCTGCTCGTCATCACCTTTCGTCTTTTCGATGGCCAGGATGCGCTGGCGCGCGCTGACGAGCTGTTCGTCCTGATTATCAAAACCGTTGAAGCGATGGCAGCCGACGCAGCCCTTGGCGCGGTATAGCTGCTTGCCTTCATTCAAAACCGGAGCGTGCTCGGTAACCATGTCTCCCGCATGGCACTGTTGGCAACCGGCCTCAAAATTCTCCCGATAATAGAGTGGCCATAGCCAGTGCTCGTAGCGGCCGTGGCCTCGGCGAACAGAATCGATCGCGCGGCCATTCCCGCCATGGCAGGGAGAGCATCCAAATTTCTCAAGGGGATGCCATTTCAACAAATCGATGTCCGGGTGGCTCGTGAACGGCGCGTCTGTGCTCTTGGCCATGCCCAGATCGGCCTTCGTCAGTGTGATCTGCGGAGGCACGTAACGTGGATCGGTGCCCACGTGGCACGATTGGCAGCGATCGACGAGTCCGGCCCCGCCGAGATTGTTCAGCGAAGCGCCGGGAGGGTTCACGTTGATCTGGATGATGCGCTCGTCGAAATCCTTCATGCTCCGGCGCAAACTATCGAGCGATGTTGAGCTCAGTCCCGGCAACTTCTCAGAAACATACAGCGCTAGGGTGTCGCTGGCTTCCTTGGCGGGCTTATCGATTTCTGCGCGCTTGCCAACTAGAGTTGCGCGCTGGGCCATGATGCTAGTGAACGTGTCGTTCAGCTCGTCGGCCGTGAAGGGCTTATCCTGCTGAATCTTTCCATCGCCCAGCGGCCAATCCACCTTCCAAATCTCCTTGCGGCCGTCAGTGACTTCTTTTAGGGCTTTCGCTTTTGCGTTCTTGTCTTCCGCTGGAACGATTTCGTATTGGTAGACGAGGTGGCCAATCTTGCCGCGAGCATCCTTGAACGCGTCACCTAGCGCGGCGCGCTGCTCGTCGAGCAGGGCGATTTGCTTGGCAATATCTTCGTCCTGCGTCTTCGTGGATTTTTGCAGGTCGTCAACCTGCGCAGAAAGTTTCTTGTACTCAGGCGAGGAATAGACTGCGTCTTCCTGCTTCTTCTGGTTCTGGACAGCCTTATCCAGATATTTCGAGTATGCCGAGGAAAACCGGCTCTGATAGCTGCGCCACGGACGCAGGCCATAAACTTCATCCCAAAAGGACCACGCCACAGTGACGATCAGCAGCAGCGAAGCGATCAACAGCGGAAACGTGAACGAATAGCTCGTGATCGGGTCGTCCGGTGGCGTTGAGGGCGGCGGTGAGGCGGGAGGAATCTCAGGCACCCAAAATCTCCTTCGACGTAGTCACTTCCCGGGATAACGATCCGCGGCGGGGCATCAAATGCTGAACCAAGGCGTCACCCAGACATACTTAATCGTGAAGACGAGCCGCAACAGAATCTTGATCGGCAGCGAAATCATCAGAATCAAGAACGTATACATCGTGATCAGCTGTACGAGACTCATGCGCTTGTACATCTTGCGCGCAAACTCCGTGCGCATGCAGATCCAGTGCACCAGGAATCCCGCGGCAATGAAAAAGAGCACCGTGGGAAACACTCCGAAAATCACGCGCGCCCAGATCGCGGCCTGATCCTTTGACATGTGCGTCATCGCCGCAAGCCACGAGCCATCGATGCCGAATACCTGGTCAAGGTTCCGGTTCACCGCATAGTCGACGCGCTCCGCATCCCAGGTTTGGCCCGGCCAGAACCACATCCATCCGGGGCCGCGGATGAACGTACCGATCACAATCATCAATACCCACAGGCCGATGAAGCCCACGAGAAAAGTCCAAATTGAGAACTTGCGCTGCTGATATGTGTAGTAGCCGTTGCCGAGGGGATTCACGTCGATATATGGAATCACCATCAGCCCAACGATAATCAGCGTCGGCATCACCACGCCGGCCATCCATGGGTCGAAGTAGACCAGCATTTCCTGCAAGCCGAGGAAATACCACGGCGCTTTCGCCGGATTCATGGTGACGTTCGGGTTGGACGGCTCTTCGAGCGGCGCATTCAAAGTGAGCGACCACACCATCAGCAAAATCGTGAGAATAATCGCCACCAGGAATTCCATGCGCATCAGGTACGGCCAGGTATGAACTTCGCGGTCCCACTTCGGATCCCAGGGCTGCGTCTTGCGGTATCTCGTCTTGGCGGCCTGCGCGTCACCTTCGAGAATGGCGATCAGTTTGTCGTTCGCAATTCCCTGCCTGATCGCATACCAGACGTAAAAGGGAATAAGAAAGAGCAGCGCCACAATCGGCACGTTGTCCGGCGACGACGCTATTTCCCAAATTTGGCGCCAGTCGAAACCCATCGCGATTAGCCGCCTTGTCCCATGCCGCTTGGCCGCAGCACCACGGGCCGCGGGCTACGCTCTTCCTTGATTTCCGTTTCCAGCATTACCGGCGCAGGACCCGATATGCCGCCATCTTTCCGCACGCGCCAGAAATGCACGCCCATGAAAATCGCCGCGATCAGCGGAATCGCGATGCAATGCCAGATGTAAGCGCGCAACAGCGCATTCGCATCCACGATGGACCCGCCTAACAGCGCAAATCGCACGTCGTTATAGGGCGTCATTCCTAGCTGCGCGCCTCCCGGCCCCTCATGTCCTAAGAACGGAGTGGCCCGCGCCATATTCGTTCCCACGGTCACCGCCCAGAATCCCAACTGATCGTCCGGCAGCAGGTATCCAGTGAACGAAAGCAGCATCGTCAACACCATCAGCAGCACGCCCACGCACCAGTTAAATTCACGCGGCCGCTTGTACGAGCCCGTCATGAACACGCGGAACATGTGCAACCACACCGCGATAATCATCAAGTGCGCGGCCCACCGGTGCATATTCCGCAGCAGCTTGCCAAACGGCACATCATTCTCGAGATACAGAATGTCGCGGAACGCTTGTATTTTCGTCGGGTGGTAATAAAACATCAGCAGAACGCCGGTAAACGTCAGCACGATAAACAAATAAAACGTGATGCCGCCCATCCCCCAGGTGAAATTGTATTTCGTGGCGTCGCGATTAACCTTGGCAGGATGCAGGTGAAAAAAAACGTTGGACAGCACACTCAGCGCCCGATTCCGGGGCTCGTCGTCGTGCTTCACGCGGAACATCGAGCGATACAGCTGTGTCTTCTCAGGCTGCTTCAGGTCTTCAACTTGCTGCTTGGCCTTCTCTTCCAGCGTCTTGCGAAGAGCGGCAGCGTCCTCTTTCACTTTGTCGAGAACGCCTGTCTTATTCTTGTCGCCGTTCTCTTCCGCCATCTGCCTGACCCCTTCCCAGCTTCAAGTTCCGCCCAAGCTCAAGCGCCAGCCAGCCCGCCCACTCGCCAGGCCGCGAGCTACACGTTCAAGAACGCTCCAGGATCATTAAAATGATTCACGCCCGCGCGCGGGTCGTCCACAAACAACCGGCTCGTATCCACCACGATCTGCCCCGTCGGATCCAGCTTCAGCAGCGCCCGATCCATCGGACGCGGCGCCGGGCCTTCGAAATTCACGCCCTCGCTGTCATAACCGCTGCCATGACATGGGCATTTGAATTTATTTTCAGCCGACTTCCACTCCGGCGTGCAGCCCAGATGCGTGCAGCGCGCGAAGATCGCAAAAATCCGATCCGGCTCGCGCACAATCCACACGCGGTTCGTCATCAGATAGCGTTGATCGATCCCCAGGCTAAAATCGGACGGGAATCCCGCACTGAAAACGGTATTCGGCTCATATAGCGCGCGAGGAAAGAAAAACCGCAGGAACATCAGAAAATTCACGCCCAGATAGCCCCAGATGCACGCCCACACGAGCCTACGTCTGCTCGTGTTCACGTCTTTCACGGCCGCTTTAGCGTCTGCCGCTGGGGATGCTTTCGCCCCCTGCGATGCGGCAGGCGCAGGGGACTTTCCGGCTACTTTTTCTTCGGGAGTATCTGGCATAGGCCCGTTTGAAAGCTAGGCTGCACCTCAACTTCTTATAAAGTTCACAACAGCTCCACTCAAAATTGCGAACACGCGGTTATATGACGCGGGAAAGAAAGTGTCAAGGAAAAGTGACAATCAGGGCGAAAAGAATCAGGAACGCGACCGCGAACCGTCATGCAAAAGATGCTACGCCGGACCGCATTCCCACCGCGCGTAATACCAGGTCGGCGAGCGCCCGGATCAGCAGCGGAGAATCATTCAATGCGGGCATCATGTAGAACTCGCTGACGCCCAGAGCCTCCGCCTCCTCGCGAGCCTCGATATTGATTTCGTGCAGCGTTTCGATGTGCTCGGTAAGGAAAGATATCGGAATCACCAGCATGCGCTTGATCCCGCTGCGCGCCATCTTATCGATCGTGCTCGTCAGCGACGGCTGAAGCCATTTCTGCGGCCCCACCCTGCTCTGGAAGCACAGCACGTGCGGATTGGGCCAAGCGCCCAGCTGCCGAATCATCTGCACCGTCTGCTCGATTTGCCGAGGATACGGATCGCCTTTTTCAACGAGCGTCATCGGCAGCCCGTGCGCGCTGAAAACCAACTGCACCTCATCCGGACGCGGCACCTTGCGCAGCACACTGTTAATCCGCTCGACGATTCCCGCGATGTAGTCGGGATGATCGAAAAAATGGTCGATCAAATGAACCGGCACCTTCGCCGCGTAGTTCCGGTTCCACTCTTTCAGGCTGCTGCCCGTCGTCGCAAAAGAATAGTGCGGATATAGCGGCAGCAGAATCAGTTCGTCATAGGGAACGCGCTCCAGCGCCTCGATGGCCTCATGCGTGTCAGGGTGCCAGTAGCGCATCGCCACAAGGGCGCGCACGTTCAGGTGAGGGCGCAGAGCGGCTTCGAGCGCTCGCCCCTGCTGTTCGGTAAGACGGCGAATCGGCGAACCTCCGCCAATTTCAGCGTAGTGCTGGCCAACGACTTTAGACCGGCGAGTGGAAATCAGTTTCGCGAGAGCCTTGCGGGCGAGGAATGCGCCGGGAAAGTTGATAATGTCCGGGTCGCAGAAAAGGTTATAGAGGAACGGTTCGACGGCAGCCTGCGAATCGGGACCGCCCAACTGAAACAGGATGATCGCGATTCTCTTTGGACCCATGGGAGCCCTCACCGAAGCCAGCCTGGCACTGCCCGCGCTATTCGTACGATACCAGAATCGCATTGCGCTTGTCAGGTCGCGTTGTGGGTAAAAATCGCGCACGCACAAATTGCAACGATTAGCCTTCGCGCAACTGCCGCTTCAACTGATCGATATCGTCCTGCAACTTCGAGATTCGCCGCGCCACCGTCACCTCGTACAAAAAGAACACGGCCCACACCACCATCCAGGCTGCGAATAGACTCTCGAAGTTTTTCATTCCACCCTCGCTTCCCGCGCCGCATGCAAAATTTTGCTCGCTCGTTCGGCCTCGCGCGATTCGGCACGAAATCGCAGCTCGTCAAATTCCGAGCGCAGCCGCTCCAGCCTGTAACGATCTGTGATCAGGACCGCTGTAATGCACAGCACGGCCACAAAAGAAATCAGGAGCACTTTACCCATTACAGGATCGAGTCCTGAATTCGAACCACCCAGGATCACAGGCTGGGGATGCTGAGTTCTCCACAGCCGGTTCGAGAAGTAAACGAGCGGCACGTCCAGAAAAGCAAAAATTCCGAAGACCGCAGAGAACATCGCCTTACGCTGCGGATCGTCGAGGAAGCCCCGTAGAAGAAGATAGGCTGTATATAGCAACCACATCACAAACGTGGAAGTCAGCCGCGCGTCCCACGTCCACCAGATTCCCCACACCGGATGCGCCCAGATCGGCCCGGTTATCAGCACAATCGTGCTGCACACCACGCCTACTTCCGCACCTGCCACTCCGAGCCAGTCCCATTTCGGCTGGCGCGTGCCGAGATAAGCGAAGTTCGCGATAAAGACGACGAAAAAGGCCACAAACGAGCAGATGGCGCTGGGGACGTGAAAATAGAAAATGCGCTGGATCGCGTGCATCGTCTTTTCGTCGGGCGCTACATACAGCGCCGCGTAGCCGGCGAACACCATCAGCGCGGCTGCGATTAACACGAGTGCGATACGGCCCTTCATTGGTGCTTCATTCCTCCAGCAGGTAATCGCACATCAGCCATGACGCGGTCAGAAACACAATATCAAATCCGGCGAGAAATGCGACCCACGTGCGGTCGAGCTCCGGCTGCTCCGCCAGGAGCGACGCAGTCGCTTCCACGGATGCGATCAGCAGCGGCGTCAGGATCGGCAGCAGAAGCAAAGGCAGAAGCAGTTCGCGCATGCGCGCGTGCGCCGAGATCGCGGAGAAAACCGTTCCGGTGATGACCAGCCCCAAGGTACCAAGCCCCAGCACCAATATCAGCCGCCCCGCCACCCCGCTGAACGATACGTTGTACAGCACGGCGAAAACAGGAACGAGAATCGCCTCCGCCACAGCCAGAAAAACAAAATTCGCCAACATCTTGCCTAGTAGAATCGCGAACGGCGCAATCGGCGCCATTCGCAATGCGTCGAGTGTTTCGTTCGACTGTTCCCGCGCGAACGAAGGATTCAGCATCAGCGAGCCGGCGAAGAGAAAAGCAATCCACAAAAGTCCGGGGCCGTAGCGCCGCGATTCGGCCGCCGTGGGCTCAAACGCGAAGCTGAACAGCACCACAACCACAAGCGCAAAGATAACGGTGGTGGTGAGCAGTTCGCGCGTGCGGAATTCGAGCCGAAGCTCCTTGGCCAGGAGTATCGCGGCGGCGCGAGAGGTCGTCACTTACGCCTCGCCGCCCTGGGCGGAACGAAGTTCGGCGAGCATCTTCGTCGGGTTTCCCTCAGTGCTACTGTCCCGCTCGATTCGCCCGGCAGCGAGCGACACGGCGCGCGTCGCCAGATCGAGCGATTCGTTTCGTGCATGCGTGCTCATCACGATCGTGCAACCCTCGGCGCGTAGCCGTTCGAGTGTCGTCCCGAACCATGCCAATCCCTGCCGGTCGAGTCCTGCAGCGGGCTCGTCGAGCAGGAGTAGTCTCGGATCGTGCAGAAGCGCTCGCGCAATCGCCAGACGCTGGCGCATCCCGCGCGAGAATGTGCGCACCAGGCTTCCCGCTCGCGAGGAAAGTCCGCAGGCTGTCAGCGCCTCTGCCGCACGAGCCTTCGCATCGCTGAGGCCATAGAGCTGCGCAAATAGGTGGAGATTTTCCTCCGCAGACATCTCCTCGTAGAGAAACGTGCTGTGGCCAACGAAGCCGACGAATCGTCGCACATCTTCAGATTTTGATGTGGTCCCGGTAAGAGCAACGTTGCCGGTCGTCGGTTTCATCAATTGCGCCGCCATACGCAGCAGAGTCGTCTTCCCTGCTCCGTTTGCTCCGAGAAGAGCCACAAACTCTCCGCCACGAATCTTCAGCGAGATATTTCTCAAAGCGACGAGCGAGCCAAAGCGCTTCTCGACACTCTCAAGTGCAATTCCAATTGAATTTCCAGCAGGCCCGCATTCGGAGGGTTGGGAATTGGCGCGCGGTTCGCCCAAGGCGATCTGCTCAGCCACGAACGAGATTGCGGAGCGTTGCGTCAATGCGCTCTCGCTCGCGGGCATAATCCTCTTCGCTGATGGTCCCCGCCTGGCGCCGCAGTTCGAGGCGGAACAGGCTATCCTTCAACTCGTCAAGGCTACCCCGCACCTCGCGGTCAACTTCCGCAGTCACCGTTGCGGCAGACGCCGACGCGGTCAAAGATGATTTTGCCGCTCTCTTGGGAGACGGCGCTTCGTATGCATCAGGAGCCATGGTGCCGCCGACCGTAACCGGCGCCACTTGTGGGCGTCGCAGAAGATAAACAAACCCTAGTGCAAAAATCGCAGCGAACCCGCCCACCAGAATCCATTTCAAGCTGTCGAGCCGCGCAGGGATTGTAGTGGCCGTCGCTGTTGCGGCATCTCCTCCAGCCTCCGCGCGCGAATTCACTGACGGATCTTGCGACCCAGCATTTCCCGCTCCGCTCGATGGCCGTCCACCACTTCCGCCCGCTCCGCCGTCTTGCGACGAGGATTGCATCGGAGCGGTTCCGGATATCTTTACGATCAGCGGCGTATTCGCAGGCACTGATTCACGCATATATGCGTTAAAACCCTGCTCCTGGCCGGCGGGCGCAAAGCCATCACCGGTCACGGTTACTCCGGGTGGCGCAAACACCGCCAGCCGAGCAACGGGGTACGGAGACGAGATGCGCAATTTCGTTTCATTCCCCGCGTACGGAACTTTATACGACACGCGCACATTGCTTTCGCCGGGTCGGAATGGAAAATCGATCGCTTCGAGCCCTTTTCCTTTGTCAATCGTTCCCTGCACCACGGGCATACCTGAAGCACCCGCAGCGGATACCTGGCTCAACTCAGCGCCGTCGGGAAGCGCGAAAACGAAGGAGCCGTTCTGATGAAAATATGCCATCGGAGGCTGCGTCTTATTTTCGATGCTGTATTCTTCGCCCACCAGGAGGTCGCTCGCATTGGGTTGTAGAATCACCGCCCGCGCTGCAACTGCGAATGCGCCGGCCTTGTCCGTCGGCTCGAAAACTTGAACCTCAGCGGTGGTTTTTCCCGGCGGAATCGGCTCGTGGTAATTCACGCCGCGATAAACAGCCCTCACCAGCATTGGCCCCGCGCCAATCTGAGGGTGAGTGAACTCAAAGTGTCCCTGCGCGTCCGTCTTCGTGTTTCCCACGGGCTGCATGCCGCCCTGCAGTTGAATCAGGATTACGTCAACGCCGGCAGCCGCCTGCCCGGTGGTGCCATTGCGCACAGTTCCCTGCAGCGTTCCGGCCGAAGCAATCAACGACGCACAGCAGACTAAAATCGCGAGCGCCCCTAAACGAGCCGCGCTGACCCGTATCGCTGCGACTGAAATACTGCCAGCGCCGCAAAAACCTTTCATGAATGCCGCCTTTCGGTCGCTGCCTGCCGTGTCGCCGCAGTAGGCGTGCCGCCGGTCAGCTCGTCCATCTCCGCCAGCACTTTCGCCGCTTCCACTTCGAGAGAATGTTTTGTTTCATCGTAATCAGCTTCGGAAAACTTCCCCGCCCGGTATTCGAATCGCAAGTCGCGAAGGTTCTCGTAGATTGCGTCGCGACGCTCCATCAATTGGTCGAGCTTCGTGCGGTGCGGCGTCGAGTCTGACGCGTCCGGCCGGACGTTGAAAATGAAATAAAGGCTAGCGACCGCGAGAAGCGCGCAAGCCACGGCGATATCGATGCTGCTCATGAACTCTTACGCTTCCTCATCCTTGTCAGATTCTCGTTGCGCACGCGCAATCAGGTCTGGTGAAACGCGCGGCCCCGAAGCAGTCGCCACGGCACCTTTGTGCTTCCAGCGGCGCACAACGTCCCATAAGACCACCAGCGCTATAAGGGGAAACACAATCGGAGCAATCCACGCGATCCGGTTGAATCCCTTCGCTGGAGGTGAGGAAAGCACCGTCGGTCCGTATTCCTGCACAAACGCCTGTAGGGTCAAATCGTCCGGCTCGTTGCGTGCGATACGATCCTCCAACTCCTTCATCATGTCGTGCGAGTACGTGCATCCTACGTGATTGCACGAGCCAAGAATCTGATTGCAGCCGCACACGCACATCAGCTTCTGGCCGAGTTCTTTCGCGCGCGGCGAGTCCTGCGCTCTGGCAACCGGAACGAGCGGCGCAATCGCAGCGAGCGCAAGTACACCGAGGGCGCAAATGGTGGATCGCAGGCGTCGTGCGATCGTGTGACTCCGCTTCTCAGTCATGAGCATCCGATCGAGCAATTACACCTACGGCAGACGTGCCCGGTTCGCTCCAGGCAGGCTCCCGCGTTTCCACAGGACGAAGCACCAGCGCCGTCCGCCTATTCGGAAGCATCGCAAGTATGGTACCGAGCACGAGCACCACTCCTCCGAACCAGATCCATTTCACCAACGGATTCAAGTACGCGTGGATTACGGGCTTCCCAGTTTCGGGGCTGCGTCCGGCATACACAACATACAAATCCCAAATCGGCGATGTCTGCACCGCCACCATTGTCTCCGTCACCTGACTCGCCAGGAAGAATCGGCGCTCGGGATACAGCATCATCTCCGATTTGCCTTTGCGGAAAACTTCGAGCGTCGCGCGCTCCGACTCAAAATTCTTGTTCGCGATACGATCGAAGTTCTGGCACAGCACTGTGTACGGCCCGATCTTGATCGATTGCCCAGCGCCCATCTCCATCTGCACGTCGCGATTAAAAGCTGAACCCGCCACGCCGATAAAAATCAGCACCATCGCAAAATGCACGATGTAGCCACCATAGCGCCGCGTGTTGCGCATCGTGAGCTCGCCGATAGCCGTCAGCAGATTCGTATGGTCGCGAGACGCGATCACCCGCGCGCCCCGATAAAATTCCGAAGCAATCGTCAGCGTCACAAATACAGAAAGGATCAAACAAATCACAGCGTAGAATTCGCGGAATCCAAATATCACCGCGATCACGCCCGCCAGGATCCCGCCAGCCAGAGGCCACGCGAAATTCCGCTTCAACGCATCCAGCGAAGTTTTGCGCCAAGCAAGCAATGGCCCCACGCCCGTGAGAAAAAGCAGAAAGAGCGCAATCGGAATGTTCACCTTATTGAAAAATGGCGGCCCTACGCTGATCTTGGTCCCCTGAACCCATTCAGAAAGCACCGGAAACAAAGTGCCCCAAAGAACCGAAAAGCAAGCCGCAAGCAGAATGAGATTGTTGAAGAGAAAGCTCGACTCGCGCGACACCAGCGAATCCAACTGATTGTCGCTGCGCAAGTAATCCCGGTTCAGCCAGTAAGCCCAGAAGCAAACAATAAAAACCAGCGCCAGAAAACCCACAAACCAATTCCCGATCGACGACTGCGCAAACGCATGCACCGAACTCACCACACCAGAGCGCGTAAGCAATGTCCCCAGAATGCAAAGCATGAAGGTGGTGAACACCAGCCACACGTTCCACACCTTCATCATCCCGCGCTTCTCCTGCATCATCACCGAATGCAGAAACGCAGTCCCCGTAATCCACGGCAATAGCGACGCATTCTCCACCGGATCCCACGCCCAATATCCGCCCCACCCTAAAACCGCATAAGCCCAGTGCGCCCCCAAAAGGATCCCCACACTCTGAAATCCCCATGCCACCATGGTCCAACGGCGGGTGATATGAATCCATTTTTCGCCGGGATACCGGCCCAAAAGGGCCGCGAGTGCGAAGGCGAAGGGGATGGTGAATCCCGTGTAGCCGAGGTACAGGATGGGGGGATGAATTACCATTTCCGGGTATTGCAGGAGCGGATTCAGGCCGCGGCCGTCGCTTAGCGTGGCTAGGTGCATCGTGCCGGTCGCGTCCGGTCCGCCGAGGACGTTGAACGGGCTGGCGACGAAATTATTCAGGGTGAGGAAGAAAATCTGGACGCCTGCGCAGATGACTACTACGTAGGGCATCAGCTCCGGATGCTTCTTGCGATTCAGGAACAGCGCGAAGAACACGTAAGTGGATAGGAGGAAGCTCCACCATAGCAGCGAACCCTCCTGACCGGCCCATAATGCGGCGAATTTGTAGTAAGCAGGGAGCGCCCGATTGCTGTGCGCCGCCACGTATTCCATCGAAAAATTGTCGGTGAGAAAGAAATATTCGAGCGACCCAACGGCGAGGGTAACAAGCGCGAAGACCGCCATCCCCGCGTTCTGCGCGCTCTTCGTTAGCAGCGTACGGCGCGTGACTATTCCCGCAATCCCCGCACTAAACGCATAGACGGCGGCGATGAACGCCAGCAGCAGCGCAAAGGAGCCGAAGATATCCACTACATTTTCTCCGTGGAGCGAAGGCCGGGCTTGCGACTCGTGGTGGAGTTCAAATCAGAGCTTAAGTTGGGACTCAAAATCGACATTAAAACGGACAAGTACCTTGACCTAGCTTCAGCTTTTTCCGTCTCCGCCGGGTACATTATTTGACGTTTGCCCGGGCTGCGACGCGCCGGGCGCCTGGTTGGGGGTGGCTTCATACTTCGATGCGCATTTGGCCTGTATCTGCTCCGCTTCGAAACGGCCATCGGGCTTCATGCGCCCTTCAACAAGGGCTTGCGCTCCGTCCTTAAA
>DATNKB010000258.1:0-6383 GCA_035603595.1 Candidatus Dormiibacterota bacterium | reverse complement strand
CCGTTTTTCGAATCGAGCTTCACCGCTTCGGAAATGGACGTTAACGCCGAGTCTCGGTTTCCTTCCAGATATTCCTCGATGCCGAGATTCTGGTGCGCAAGCGCGAGCCTGGGATCGAGATTCACGGCGTTCTGAAGAATCTGCTTCGCTTCCGGACGCCTGCGAACCGCGAAGAAACCTCCGCGATATGCCTCTTCCTCAGCGTCAGTAAGTTCGCGAACTTGAAGCTCTGCAGGCGCCAGTTCGGCGGGGGCCTTCATTTGAAAATAGGAGAATGAGAATTTGCCGATGTAGCGGGAAAGATCGTCCTGCAATTTTTTCAGATCGCCGAAGGCCTTTACTGCGGCCTGGTCAGGCGATGAACCCGAAGCTAACGCGCTGGCGTAGTCGAGTAGCATCTGGCGGTGCGCCTGCTTGTCACCGAGCATTAGATAATGAGTGAGGGCCCAGGACTCCGCGTAGAAAACGGAAACTTTATTTTCTTCGTTGTAGTAAGGCGAGGAGGCATCCACGTGAAAAAGCACGTCCAGCGGAATGAGCTTGTTATGCCGCAGCTCTTCGATCAGAGCGGGATCCGGAATGCCCATCGTTGCAACGTTTCCGTTCACTTGCGATTCGCCGAAGAAATCGGCGAGCCCTTCGCTCAGCCAGATCGGCAATTCCGGAAAATACGGCATCGTCAGCGAGTGGTAATACTCGTGGTACATGGTGGCAAAGGGATTCGTGCCCTGCGCTTCGAGATTTACCGCCGCATAGTATTGATACATGCGGTAGGCGAATACGCCCGAGGGGTGCATGTGGCCCCTGGTCCAATATTCGGGCAATAGCTCGCCGAGCGATTTTTCATCCTTGAGGGCGAAAACAGTGATCAGGGGACTGGGATGACCTTGCGCGACGGCCAGTCCATCGCGGAATAGGGTGTGAATCTGCTCGAATTGGATTGCGGTCCTGCGCGCCTGCTTTCCGCCGGCATTGCTGACGATGATGAAATTCGGCGAGCGCACTTCGACCCAGGCGTCGTGTCTGGCGGCACGCATTGGCGTGCCGGGCAGAATCCAGAGCGTGGCACAAATGCAGAAAATCGCAGCTATTCGTCGCGACATGCGTTGGAACACCGATTAACGAAGTTTCTACTATACCGCTACGCGCGTCAATCGAGAGACTCCGGTCGGTTTCAGATTCGGACATAATGGCCGGTTGGGCGACAGGCTTGATGCGGCCTCCGTCGTTGCGGCAAATTCGCTGGATGCTTAGACTCGTCGTTTCGCTTGTGGACGGTAGTGGAGAGAAGATGGAGCGGGGAATCGAATTTGGCGTGGAGTTGGGGGAATATCTTGAGTAAACGTGTCCGCGCTGATCTTGCGCTTCTGTTCTGCTCGCTGGTGTGGGGCGGAACGTTCATCGTAGTGAAGGACGCGCTGGCGGACGTTTCCATCTTCACTTATCTCGCAGTTCGTTTTGCGCTTGCAGCTGTTGTTATGGCGATTTTATTTTGGCGAGCGCTGCGAGAATTGAATCGGCACACGATTTGGGCGGGAGTACAGATCGGGTTTTTCATGTTTGGCGGATATGCGTTTCAGACGACCGGGCTGAAATTCACGACGGCATCGAAGGCTGCGTTCATTACCGGATCGAGCGTGGTCCTTGTGCCGGTTTTTCTCGCGGCGTTCGGACGCCGCCGCATCAACATATGGATCTGGCTTGGAGCGTTTTCCGCGCTCGCCGGCCTTTACTTCCTGATGATTCCGCCTGAAGGATTTGGCAGCTTGAATCGAGGCGATGCGATTGCGCTCGGTTGCGCGGTGATGTTCGCGTTGCACGTGATTTTTATTGGCCAGTATGTCGAGCGGCATTCGGTAGGCGCGCTCAGCTTCTTGCAGGTGGCGACGACGGCTGTGCTTGCGACGTTTGCGGTTCCGCTACTTTCCGCGGCGGGATGGGAAGCGCCTCGGCTGGTATGGTCAGGGCAGCTTATTTTCGCGGTGCTGATTACGGCAATCGGCTCGACGGTGATTGGTTTTTCGTTTCAGACCTGGGCGCAGCAGTACACCACGCCGACGCACACGGCGATATTCATCAGCCTTGAGCCGGTGTTTGCAGTGATTACGGCGTGGATTGTGGCGCATGAGCGGTTGGGTGGCCGAGTGCTTTTTGGGGCGGGGCTGATTCTTCTGGGAATTGTGCTGGCAGAACTGAAAGGCGCTGCGCCGATTGCGCCAGAATCGCCGGAGCCGATTGTCGCACCGGGGCAATTTGAGTGAACGTGTAGCGAGCGCTAGTTAGTGGGCTGCTTGTGAAATTTCACGTCTACCGGCTCGTACATTTTGGGATGGCGGAGATTTTTGTGCTCGAATGAGGAAATGTCAGCTTCATGTACCAGCGTGAGGCCGATATCGTCGAGACCTTTTAATAGACATTCGCGGCGGAAGGGATCGACAGTGAAGGAGTAGCGCAGTCCTTTTTCGTCGGTCACAACCTGATTTTCGAGGTCCACCGTTAGGCGATAGCCAGCATTCTGTTCTGTGCGCTGGAAAAGTTCGTCCATCTGCTCGTTCGAAAGTGTGACGGGTAAAATTCCGTTCTTGAAGCAGTTGTTGTAGAAAATGTCCGCGTAGCTTGGCGCCAAAATTGCGCGAAAGCCGTAATCGAGTATCGCCCAGGGGGCATGTTCGCGGCTCGAGCCGCATCCAAAATTCGCGCGCGCCAGCAGAATCGAAGCGCCTTTGTAGCGCGGATGATTCAGCACGAAATCCGGATTGGGCTTTTCTCCTTGACGATAACGCCAGTCGTAGAAGAGCACGCGGCCATAGCCTTCGCGTGTGAGGAATTTCAAAAACTGCTTCGGCACCATTTGATCCGTATCAACATTTACGCGATCGAGCGGCGCTACCAACCCTGTGTGCTTGGTGAACGGTTGCATTCCTCGGTGATCTCCGTGATTCTTTGCGCTGTGAGTTTTAAGTTTTTGCGGCCGCGTTCGCGCTCTACTCGGCGCCGTCTACATTGTTCCATTTGCGGATGTCGACAAAGTGCCCTTCGATCGCTGCCGCTGCAGCCATCAGCGGGCTCACTAGATGCGTCCGTCCGCCCTTGCCCTGGCGGCCTTCGAAATTGCGGTTTGAGGTGCTCGCGCAGCGCTCGCCGCTTTGCAGCACATCGTCATTCATGCCGATGCACATGCTGCAGCCCGCATCGCGCCATTCGAATCCTGCTTCGGTGAAGACTTTGTCGAGGCCTTCGGCTTCTGCTTCAGCTTTTACGCGACGCGAACCTGGAACTACGAGCGCTTGTTTCAAGTCCTTCGACACGTGTTTCCCGGCGACCACCTTTGCAGCGAGGCGCAAATCCTCGATACGCGAATTGGTGCACGAGCCGATGAATACGCGGTCGAGCGCAATATCTTCCATCAGCATTCCCGGCTTCAGATCCATGTAAACGAGCGCGCTTTCGGCCGCTTTCTGATCTACGGGATCTTTGAACGAATGCGGGTCGGGCACGCGGTCTGTCACCTGGGTCACCATACCGGGATTCGTTCCCCAGGTGACCATCGGCGCGAGTTTGTCCGCCTCGATCGTGACGGTGGAATCGTATTTCGCGTCCGGATCAGTGACGAGTGATTTCCAGTAGCTCACCGCTTCGTCAAATTCCTTGCCGCGCGGGACGAACGGTCTGCCCTCGAGATACGCGAAGGTGGTGTCGTCGGGCGCCACCATTCCAGCGCGGGCGCCCCCTTCGATTGTCATATTGCACATCGTCATGCGAGCTTCCATCGATAGAGCGCGCACCGCTTCTCCGGTGTACTCGGCAACACTTCCGTTTCCGCCGGCGATGCCCATTTTGCCGATTACGGCGAGGATCATGTCTTTGGAAGTGACACCGCGCGGTTTCTTGCCGGTGAAACGAATTTCCATGGTCTTCGATTTGAACTGCGAGAGGCACTGGGTGGCGAGCACATGCTCGATTTCGCTGGTTCCGATGCCGAAAGCGAGGGCGCCGAAAGCGCCGTGAGTCGAGGTGTGGCTGTCGCCGCAGACGATCGTTTGGCCCGGCTGTGTGATGCCGAGCTCCGGGCCGATGATATGCACGATTCCCTGATTCTTGCTGTGCATGTCAAACAGGTGCACGCCGGTTTCTTCGCAATTGCGCGCGAGCGCTTCGAATTGACCTGCGGCATCCGCGTCGAGCACCGGCAGCAGGCGGTTTTTCGTCGAGACGGAGTGATCCATCACGGCGAAGGTGAGCTCAGGACGCCGCACTTTGCGGCCGGCGGCTTTCAAGCCGGCAAACGCTTGCGGCGAAGTTCCTTCATGAATCAGATGTCGGTCGATGTAGATGATGGACGGCTGTCCGGGAATTTCGCGCACCAGATGCGCGTCCCAGATTTTTTCAAACAGGGTGCGAGGAGCCATACGGTTGGTAGTTTTCACCTGCGGGGAGTTACCCCGGAACACAGGCCGGAGTTTTTCGTTCCGACCATCGCCCATTGTAACAAGTCCGCGCCGCCGTTGCCAATCCGTCACCCAGTGACGTGACAGCGGATTTGTCCATGTCTATTTCAATTCGGGGGCTTCCGCCGTGATGCTTGCGGGGACCAGTTCGGTTTTCACCGTCACCTTTTGATTGGCTCGCACTGTAATCTCAGTTTCAAAGTCGCGATAGCCGGGCAGTGCGATCTTGATATGGTGTTTTCCAGGGGCGATGAGCATGGCCCGCTTTACTCCGCCGAATTGATGCACGTAACCGGCATAGTTGTCATCGACGAATACAGCAGCCCGGTCCGGAGTTACTTTGAGTTTCACTTCTCCGGTGGCAGTTGCATTGACGGAGTTGGGATCCTTCTCCATCCGCACGGTGATGATTGTTGTGCCACCGGGGTTCACTTCGATCGTTTCCCTGATGTCCTTGTAACCCACCTGCCGGACGGCGATTTCGTGTTTGCCGGGCACGAGTAAGAGCTTTTTGTTGCCCTTTAGTTCGTCCACATAACCCAGGTACTGGCCATCGACCCAGACGCCCGAACTCTTGTCGATGTTCGTCTTACCTTCAAAATTAACCTGACCCAACACCTGATTGGTGTTCTGCGCGCGGGCGGCGCCAATGCCGCCGAGCCAGAGAACCAAGCCTAGAACCGCCGCTTTCATGCGAGGACGCGTCATCATCGTATTCCCCCACTTTACCAACGGATCATCCAATCCTCGGGGCTGGACCGACACGCATTCGCTGCGCACCTTTCATTTTAGGCCCTTCGCGAGCATCTGTTGCGGAATTTATGTAGCGAAGCCCCGGTGGCAAGATATCTCGGTGCTTCTCAATTTGAGAATTATGAAATTGAGGACCTGAGGGATCGTCGGGCAAACAAAACTCAAAAGAGCGTGTAGTACTTTGGTTTTCCAATTTCGGTACTGGACAATTTAATGAACAACGGTACTCTTACTACATACGTAGCGTCTATGCGAATTCAAGAACAACGCTTGGCGTACGAGCTGGAACGGCGCCGCCAGATGCCCGTCGAGACGCGGAGCGCCGACCTTCCGGTTATAGTCTTTGCTGCCTTCATCGGCTTCGCGGTTCTATTCGCAATGATGGTCTATATCTTCTCCGCTTCAGATTAAATCAAGCCACTTATCGGGTTCGTCCGAGAGACGGCAAGCATCCGCAGCCTCTTCCGGGTGCGACCAGGCGCGAAGGTGGTAAAGAATAATCAGTAAGGTGGGATCGGCCTCGTGGCTAGAGATCGGGCGAAGGCCCGTCTTTTGCCGCGAGCCGTGATCAGGGCACAGCCGCGCAGTTTTCCGGCTAGCAGGCTTTCAGCAGGTCTATTTATTCGACGGCAATCTTGGCGCCACGTGGACCGGAATGCGACAGGCGCTCGATGCGCGAATCGATCACTCCACGAATCGCCTTTAGGAATTCAATCCGCGAATTTGCCAAGTGTTCTCGTACCGCAGGCGAAACATGAAAGCATTCGTTCAGATGATCCAACACTTCGCAGCAGAGACAACCCTGGTGATGGCCGCGTTCGCTGGCGGTTTGCTGGTTCGGATTTGGTTCGTTCACTGAGCCTCCTTCATTTCAATCGTAAGGACCTGATTCTCAAGCCTCGCTCTGCCCGGGAGCAATGTTTCCATCGACCGTGGAAGGCCAACGTGGCGGCGTAGCGTGCCGATCTCGACCACGAGCTCGTCGCCTTTCTTGAACAGCGCCACTTCGCCCTTTGTGGCAAACGGCAGGAGCACCCGCACTTCATAGCCCCCATCTCGTTTTGCGAACGTGTACGATTTCTCCGTTCGCGTCACCACCGACGGATCCTGTTGCCCAGGATACAGCACCTGTGCGAGATCTTCGAGCCGCTGTTTTCCCAGGACTTCGTGCTCGAAAAGCGG
>DATNKB010000257.1:0-5217 GCA_035603595.1 Candidatus Dormiibacterota bacterium | reverse complement strand
CGGAGCGTTTTCCGCCGGTTTGCCGTCGTCCGCTGGCAACATCGGTTTGATCTCCGGATATTCGTTCGACATCCCGCGCAGCACGGTCAGCGCCGCGTTCTGCTCCATCTCCACTCCCATTCGCTGAGATTGCTGGCTGACTTCCGGCAAGGTTTTCACCACGCGCTTCCCGAGAGGCGTTTCGTAGAATTGAATCAAGCCCTGAATATCTTCCATTGAGAAGTTCTTTGCATAGATCGTCACCATCGCATCTGTTACGGCACTCGGCGACGCATTGGCGTTGAACTGCCCGGAAAAAGTTTCCATAAATTTTTGCACTTTGCCAGCTCCGACCGCTCGGCCTGCCACGTCCTGGACCTGCTGCGTAATATAGTTCTGTATGTTTTGCCCCATATTGGACACTTCGGTGATATCCATCAGGTGGCGGATCGCAGCGTCTTTAGCGGGATCGAGCTTTGCTGTTGCATCAGACGATTGCGTGCGCGCACCAGCGTTGACGTCTCCTTGCGACGCTGGCGCAGTCTTCGCTGTCGCGCCAGGCTGATGCTGTTCCGGCGCCTTCTGTGCCCCATCCGCTCCCGATTGTGCGAGCGTCGGATTCGCCGCAAAAATAGCCGCAACAAACGCGAAGACGGGCGGGGCCATTCGTATTTTCATTTTGATCCTCCTGGATTCCGGGCCCGAACTTGCGTCCTGCCCCGAACTGAAGTCAAATTCTGCCTCTTAGCCATCCTATCCAACGCTTCTATTGGATGCAATTTGGGAAACATGCGGCAAACGCTGGAGCGCCTCTGCGGCCTGTGATAGTTTCGGTGGTGATGAAGCTCGCCGACCTCTTCGCGCGCCGGCCCGTGAACAACCCAAACCACGATGTAAACGCGGGATCCGGTAACCGTGCTGGATACAGTGCAGATTCACGCGCGCTGGAATCGGCCCGCAGCGAGATGGTCGAGCGCCAGCTTCGCAAGCGCGATATCCGCTCACCCCGAGTGCTCGAAGCGATGAACTCGGTTCCCCGTCATCTTTTCGTTCCTCTCGAACACATCGGCGACGCCTACGCCGATACGCCGCTTCCTATTGGCGCCGGCCAAACGATTTCGCAGCCGTTCATGGTCGCCGCGATGGCAGAAGCACTCTTACTGGAGGGTTCTGAGAAGGTGCTCGAAATCGGCGCCGGCTCGGGCTACCAGGCGGCTGTTCTTTCGATGCTTGCTCGTGTAGTGATCGCGATCGAATCACAGGGAACGCTCGCTGACGCAGCGAGCACTCGGCTGGCCAAGCTAGGGTTCAACAATGTTCGGATCGAAACCGGCGATGGCTCGCAAGGTTGGACGCCCGATGCACCGTATGACGCGATCCTCGTAACCGCTGGTGCACCGAATGTCCCGCCGCCGCTTCTGGAACAGCTTGCAGAGGGCGGCCGCCTGCTGATTCCCGTCGGTCCCGCCAAGCAGCAGGAACTTCTTCGAATCATTAAACGGGAAGGACGCACTACGCGAGAATCGCTATTCGCGTGCCGCTTTGTGCCGCTTCTCGGGCGTTTTGGGTGGCCTTCTTCTGGTTCCGCGCAGGAGCCATCCCGCGGATGATTGCCCCTATCGTCCGCGCACGGTTGCGTCCGTCTGAGACCAGGCGAGTCCACATAATCTGGGACTTCGTGATTATGTTCATTGATTGGTTTACATTCGACTGAATTAGCTCATCGGCCGATATCCTGCTCGGCGCCCAGAAAATAGCAATCTCATTCCTTTGGTTTCGCTGTCGGCGGCACCAGTCCATTCAACCGTAAATACATCGCCGCCATGCCGTAATGGTCTGCAAAAGCGGTGGCGAGAGTGATCATCCCTGCCGCGCGCGACACCTGGCGCCCCCCAAAGAATGGAATGGACTCGCCAAGTTTCGAATCGTCGACCTTGGCCAGAGCTTGCGTGCAGTAGTCGAATGACGCCTTCAGCGCGTTCATGAGCTTCTCCTTCGGATCGCTCTCACTCAATTTCTCCTCCGGCGGAGACGACGTGCCTGAGATTTGCGCGCACAAGAAGTTGTTCGTCCCTGCCGTGTGTTCCACAAGTGCGGCGAACGTCATCTGAGTAGGTGTTGGTTTGTAGCCAAACTTATCGGCTGGCATCTCTTCAGCCGCCGCTACAATGTTTTTTGACTGGCGCTCCAGGATCTTTCGCACCGCATTCGACACAGGGTTCATTTCCAGTGCGCCGGCCGCGGCTGGAGCAGTTGGTTGTTGAGCCGCCGCTGTTATGGGCATCAACATGAAAGCCATCGTGGCAATTATCGCTGTCCTCATCGCTTCGTCTCCCCTGCTGCTAAACCTGAATGCGAGAATAGTCTTCAGCGTGCGCTGGGACAAGGCTTGTGATGGAAACTTTGTACCGCAAAGTACTTGACAGATGTGGGGCCGACCTGTAGCCTCTTAATTGATGAGCCAACCATTTCCGGTACGCCCGCCCCCTCCTGTCTCGCTTGACGATCGCGCCCGTGACAATATCCGCTTCATTCGCGAAACGATGGAGCGCGCTGGATCTTTCACGGCCGTTCCTGGTTGGGGCGGGGTGGCCCTCGGAATCACCGCATTGGGTGCCGCGACGATTGCATCCCGCATGTCGCGCCCCCGTGACTGGCTGTTGATTTGGCTCAGCGAGCTTGCTGTCGCTATCGGAATCGCCGGTTGGACGACTCTTTCGAAGGCCCGCAGATCCGGCTCGTCTTTGCTAACAGGACCCGCCCGTCGCTTCGCCTATAGTTTTGCTCCACCGATCCTGGCGGGCGCCCTGCTCACCGCCGCAATGTTTCGTCTCGGCCCCTTCGGCGCAATCCCTGGAATGTGGCTGCTCCTCTACGGAACCGCCGTTGTCACGGCGGGAGCGTTTTCGATCCGCGTGGTTCCATTGATGGGGCTTTGTTTCGTCGTCCTCGGCGCGGTGGCTCTTTTCTGGCCTTGGAGCTGGGGCAATGCATTTTTGGCTGCTGGTTTTGGCGGGCTGCACATAATTTTTGGCGCGGTAATTGCGAGGAACTATGGCGGCTAAACTAAGCGCCTTCCGCGAAGCGCGGGAGGAAAAGACCAGACGAACTTCCTCGGGCAGTCGACAGCAGGAATCAACTGCTGCGAATCTTGACCGGCTCATTCACGAGCGCACGCGTCTCGCGATTATCAGCGCGCTTGCGGTTAACGCTTCCCTGACATTCAGCGAGCTGAAAGAGCTGCTAAGCGCAAGCGACGGAAACCTTAGCGTTCATGCACGGAAACTTGAAGACGCAGGCTACATCGCCTGCACGAAATCGTTCTCAGGCCGGGTGCCTAAAACAGAGTATCGCCTTACGGCCAACGGCCGCCGGGCGCTGGAAAAATATCTCAATCACATGGAAGCTCTAATTCAGGCGACACGCGAGCATTGATCAGATCGTTGGTATAAGAGTTCCAATCGGGCGAAAACGATGACTCCTAAAATGACTCCTAGACTGCTTGACGATGCCGGCCTCCACGTCGCCATTCTGCTTGACGGTAACGGCCGCTGGGCTGCTATGCGCGGACTTCCACGTTCGGAGGGGCACCGCGCCGGCGTCGCAGCCGTGCGTCGCATTGTTCGCTCTGCAGGCGGGCTCGGCATCGCCAAGCTGACGCTCTATGCGTTCTCCTCGGACAATTGGGCGCGCCCGAGCCACGAAGTCGCTTCGCTTTTTGGCCTTCTGGAAGATTTTCTCCGGAGCGACTCCGCCGCGTGCTCCGAGGAGGGAATTCGCCTTCGCGTGATCGGTCGCCGCGACCGCATTCCCCGATCGCTTGTCGAAGCGATTGATTTTGCCGAGCGCGCCACCGCCGCCGGGCGAGCCCTCGAATTGCGAATCGCGCTCGACTATTCGGCCCGGGATGCAATTCTTCGTGCTGCATGCTGGATGGTTTCAAGCCTTGAGGTAACCGAGCGCGAATTCTCGCGGCGCCTCGGTGACGTGACGCACGCTGGTGGCCCCGCCTCTGACGTTGATCTTCTGATTCGCACCGGCGGAGAGCGCCGCCTGAGCGATTTCATGCTGTGGGAATGCGCCTACGCGGAACTCCTTTTCACGCCGCGTATGTGGCCCGAATTCGAAGCTGCCGACCTCGCTGCCGCCGTCCAGGATTTCCTGGGCCGTGAACGTCGCTTCGGCCGCGTTCCCGAAGCTGCCGCCAGCTAACTTTTCTTTCCTCGTACCATTTCAAACGCTTTTTGAATCACCCGCGTCGCAGTCGGGGTGAGCGAATATGCATTTAGTTCCGCTGCCCGCGCCCATGCGACGTCAGTCACATCGCTTCCCGCCCGAGCTTCCCCACGCACCGCCTCGCATAGATAATCCAAAATCACAAAATGGTATCTCAGCTTGCCGGCTTCATCCCGCGTTAGGCGCTCGAACACCTCAATCAAATCCAGTACTCTCACCTCGATTGCCGTCTCTTCCAGAAGTTCTCGCTGCACTCCCTCTAAAATGGTTTCGCCAATCTCCAGCATTCCCCCGGGGATGGACCACTCGCCCTCAAGCGGTGCGCTTCCCCGCCGGATCAGCAGCGCCCGCTGGTCGCGGATCACCACGCCTCCCACGCCCACCATCGGCCGCTCCGGATACTCGCGTCGCACCGTCACTTTTTCACGTCGCTCCCGTTTTCGCAAAGCTTGACAGCGGCGTTATATAATACCCTTCAGAGTGCAGGATCGCCCCAGGAAGGAGAGTGCGGCCGTGACGAAATGCCCCGAATGCGATGCAGAACTTGATCTCGACGAAGACGAAGTGGAAGAAGGCGAAATCCTGAGCTGCCCGGAATGTGACGTCGAGCTGGAAGTCACTCAGACTCACCCCGTGCATCTCATCGTGATTTCCGAAGATGAAGACGAGGACGAAGAAGAGGAAGAAGACGACGAGGAGGCGGGCGTCGTGAAGGAAGGAGAGAAGGAGGAAGAGGAAGAAGAGATCGAATGAAGTTACCACCTGTCCTATCCGTTTCATTCTTCCGGACGTGCAGCACGCGCAATCCCATCCTGCGGCGCTTCATGATTCCCTTGTTGTTTGCTCTTCTCGTGTCATTTGGTGTCGCCGCACAAAAAAAAGGCGACCTGCAACTTCGCACTGTCCGCGGCTCGGTTCTCGACAAAGATGAAAATCCCGTACCTTCGGCCATTGTTTACCTGAAGAATGTGAAATCACAGGCGGTCAAGACGTACATTGCCG
>DATNKB010000256.1:0-3728 GCA_035603595.1 Candidatus Dormiibacterota bacterium | reverse complement strand
CTCTCGGCAGAAGTGATTCTCGGTTCGCTTACTTTCACGGGAAGCTTGATGGCGGCGGGAAAGCTCGAGGAGGTGCTTCCGCAGCGGCCAATCACATACAAAGGGCAGAATTTCGTCAACCTCTCAGTCCTGGGCCTGGCGATTGTGGGCGCAGTGGTGCTGATACTGCATCCCGAACACATGCATCTTTTCCCGGCGATTCTCGGAATCTCGCTGCTGTTCGGCGTCCTGATGATTATTCCGATTGGCGGCGCGGACATGCCCACGGTGATGTCGCTGCTGAATTCCTACGCGGGCCTGTCGGCGGCGGCGATGGGTTTTGTGCTCGATAGCAAGCTGCTGATCATTGCTGGCGCGCTCGACGGAGCTTCCGGATTCATTCTGTCGGTGAACATGTCGAAGGCGATGAACCGGTCTTTTTCCAATGTGCTGTTTGGCGCATTTGGCCAAGAGCAGGCAGCGAAAGGCGCCGCCGGACAAGAAGCGAAACCGGTGAAAAGCGCGACGCCCGAAGAGGCGGCCGCAATTCTGGGAGCCGCCAGCAAGGTGGTGATCGTGCCGGGCTACGGAATGGCGGTTGCGCAGGCGCAGCACAAGGTGCGCGAACTGTATGACGCGCTTACGAAGCGAGGCGTGGACGTGAAATTCGGGATTCATCCGGTCGCCGGGCGCATGCCGGGGCACATGAACGTCCTGCTGGCGGAAGCGGACATTCCCTACGACAAGCTGCTCGATATGGAAGACATTAATCCAGATTTCCCGCAGACGGACGTGGCGCTCGTGATCGGCGCAAATGACGTGACCAACCCTGCCGCGCGCAACGAGCCGAGTAGCCCCATTTACGGCATGCCGATCCTGGATGTGGACAAGGCGCGCACGGTGATGGTAATCAAGCGCGGCATGAGTCCTGGCTTCGCGGGAATTGATAATCCTCTGTATTACCTCGATAGGACGCTCATGCTTTTTGGCGACGCGAAGTCATTCGTCGGCGATATCGTGCGCGAACTCGGCGGCGGCCACAGCTAGTCCCGTCGTTTCTCATCCCTTCTTAGTTTCCGAGATGCTATTTACGTTTCGATCCGTGCATATCCCCACGGTGATTCATCTAACTTTGTAATTCAAAGTACTTGACAATTACAATTAATTTAGGCAAGCTTGGTCTGCGGCGGACGGAAGTCTGTTCCGATTTCAAGGAGAACTGTAATGGGCAAACGTGTCGCCGCAATCGGTTTCATCTTCTTCTGCACTGCAATCGCCTGGGCCATCCTTGCCAGCACCATCTTTTACCGCACCTATTCGTCCGATACACAGCTTCGCGGCAAAGTGGCGTCGTCATGGGGCGCGCCGCAGGAACAGTCTCCGCCGACGGCCACATACGTCGAAGGTTCGTGGCGCCACGTTCCCGCCGTTGAAAATGGCAAAGAAATTATGCGAACGATTGACGACCGGCGTTATATCCCTCTCGCGCTGCAAAAAAGTCGCGTGAATGCGGCACTGCATGCCGATTACCGTCGGAAGGGCCTTCTTTGGTACAGCACCTACCAGGTGCAGTTCGCGGGCGCGTACGAATTTGTAAATCCCGGCGATCGGCCGCGCGACGTGACCTTCACGCTCCATCTGCCGGCCGAGCAGGCGATTTACGACGACATGGTTTTCACCGTGAACGGCACTCCTCTCGCGCTGGAAAACCAGAAGAGCGAGACGTACGGACGCGCAACAGTTCCGCCGCATCAGATTGCGGTGCTTAACGTCGGTTACCGCTCGCAGGGCTTGGATACCTGGCACTACAGTTTTGGCGACGAAGTGAGCCAAGTTCGTGATTTCGAGTTGCGGCTCACCACGGACTTCAGAGGTTTCGATTTTCCCGGAAATACCCTTTCGCCGACGCAGGAAAACAAAATCGGCCGCGGCTCGGAGCTGGTTTGGAGTTACAAGAATCTCGTATCCGGCTACAAAATAGGGCTCGCGCTTCCGCAAAAACTGCAACCCGGTCCACTCGCTGGGCGAATCAGCGCCTTCGCTCCGGTATCGCTACTGTTTTTCTTTTTCGTGCTGTTCGTTCTCACGACAATTCGCGGCATCAACCTGCATCCGATGAACTATTTCTTTCTCGCGTGTGCCTTCTTTTCTTTTCACCTGCTGATGGCTTACCTGGTGGACCACATTTCGATTCACCTCGCGTTCGCGATCTGCTCGGCGGTTTCGGTGGCGTTGCTAGTGAGCTACTTGCGTTTGGTCGTAGGAATGCGATTCGCGGCACTCGAGGCCGGACTCGCCCAGGTGATCTATCTAATTTTGTTCTCGTATGCGTTTTTCTTTGAAGGATTCACGGGGCTTGCGATCACGATCGGCGCGATTCTTACCCTGTTCATCACCATGCAGATCACGGCGCGAGTGCGCTGGTCGGAAAAGTTCGCAACGGGCCCGGTAGTGGGATGAACGGTAGTGGGATGAAATTGTGCAGGAATCGCTAGCGAACCTGCACAGTAAGCGCTGAGGTCTTCGAGTTTCCGCTGCCGTCTTCGATGGTGAGCGTGTACTCCGTAGTTTTTTGGGGGGTCACGTCGACGCAGTGGCTTACCGACGGCCAGACGGGATTCGTTTGCGGTTCCAGCTTCACGGTCTTCGCATTGGACACGCCGTAACACAACTGCACTGCTTCGCCCGCGTGGACGACCGGGGGCGTGGCGTAAAAATTCAGGATCTTGAATTCGCTTCCGCCGAGTTGTTCGACGGTGAGCGCGTCGTTCGTGCGCTCTTTCGCGGCGGCTGCATCGGCGGCGCGCTGCTCGATCTCGCGATTCTGTTGCCGGCGCACGTAAAAAGTGCCGCCGACATAGAGAAGCACAACGAGCAAGAGCGTGGAGGTGTAGAGGAGGGGATTGCGAAAACCGGAGAGAGGTTTGCGGTTTGGATCTGCGGACATCGGATGCACCGTCCAATTCAGTATAACCCACTGACTCGAATACTCTTAAAAGCGTCTCTCAAAAGATCTAGGACTTTAACGAAGTGAGTGAAGCCAAACGGCAAATCGTTTCACTTACCCGCCCGACAACGCGATCGCGATCCGCCGGGAGCCCATCAATGAAATCCGAGCCTGTCGATTTCGCGCCCCTTCGTTCGACGTGGAAGTAGAAGGAAGAAAAAACGCACTTCAGGGGGGCGGTCATGGCAAGGCAGAACGCAGACTTTCAGGTTCCCAAATCAATCGTAGGAACGGCCCTCGTCGGCCTCGGGTTTTTCATTCTGTTTCGGAATCTTGAAGGAGCCAACGAACTGGCGCGCTTCCTCCGCATTACTGGAGAAGAAGTGGACTCGTTAGGGATGCTGACCGCTGCCAGTATCGCGATCCGGGAGGCCTTGCAGGCCTATCTTTTCAATCACACGGAGTTCTTGCGAGCCCTGAACCAGCTATTGCAATCATTTTCGGCCTTTCTTCTCATCATCGTCGGAACGGTTTCTTTTGCAGCTGTCTTCACGGGCAGGGTGAAAGAACTAAAAAAAAAGAATGAGGAGATGTCGATTTCACAGCCTCCCGTTCGACGCGTAGTTAGAAGCGGGGATCTTAGGCAATTAGGACAGCTAGAGAGTTTTGTTGGTAGCGTAGATCAGTAAGGAGGTAAGACGATGAGATTCATGATGTTACTGCCCGCTCCGGCGGAACCGTTGGAGAAGGCGGTCGCGGCTCCCAACAAGGAACTTGTCACCGCGATGCTCAAGTTCAACGA
>DATNKB010000255.1:0-14248 GCA_035603595.1 Candidatus Dormiibacterota bacterium | reverse complement strand
CACCGATCCCGCGAAAGCCGCTCCTGGCACAATCCGCAAGGAACTCGGCACAAGCATCCAGGACAATTGCACACACGGTTCGGACGCGCCCGACACCGCCGCCTTCGAGATCAGCTATTTTTTCGCAGGCGAGGAACTCGTTTAGCCCTCGCTGTTAGTCTTCTGTAGCGCCGGTCTTCGGACCGGCAGGGTTTAATTTGGAAGTTAACCCGGGCACGCGTCGCGAAAAGTCACCCTGCCACCCTCAAGGGTGGCGCTACAAAAGATCCCGGTTGCGCCCAACGCGCGATTTTGGGCTCGTTTTCCAGAGAAGGTTTCATGCGAGTAGAATGGTTCCTGGGTTGATTACTTTGGAACCAATGCGCGAACTCGGGAAGCTGCTGCTCGTGTGCGGAATTGCCCTCGCAGTTATCGGCGGATTTTTCTTTTTCGGCGGGCGGTTGCCTTTCCGCCTCGGACGCCTTCCCGGCGATATCGCCTATCAGGGGAAAAATAGCAGCTTCTATTTTCCGATCGTTACTTGCATTGTCCTAAGCGTCGCGGTCACGCTGATTCTATGGGCTATAAATTTGTTCCGGCGGTAGAATTTCGGTGCCAACAGGATGAATCAGGCCTCGCTTTTCAATTTGATGCCCGAGCGGCACGTGTGGAAAGTGAGCGAACTCACCGACCGCATTCGCGATCTGCTCGAAAGCGCTTTCTTCGACATCTGGGTCGAGGGCGAAGTCTCGAACCTCCGCGCGGCACAGTCCGGCCATCTTTATTTCACATTAAAGGACGCGCACGCACAGATCCGCTGCATCTGTTTCCGCGATCAGGCGCGCGGACTGAAATTCCGGCCTGAAGACGGCCTGCACGTCACGGTGCGCGGCTCCATCAGCGTCTACGATGTTCGCGGCGAATATCAGATTTACGTCACGAATATCGAGCCGGTTGGCCTCGGCGCTCTGCAGCTTGCGTTCGAACAGCTGAAGAAGCGCTTGCAGGAAGAAGGCCTTTTCGACGAATCCCGGAAGAAGCCGCTGCCCGTCTTGCCGCGCTGCATCGGCATCGTCACGTCTCCCACGGGCGCTGCCATTCGCGATATTCTTCGCGTTCTCAAGCGCCGTTTTCCCAACGCGCATGCGCGGCTGTATCCGGTGAAAGTGCAGGGCGATGGGGCCGCGAAAGAAATCGCTGCCGCCGTAAATTATTTCACTCGCGCGAAATTTGCCGACGTACTGATCGTTGCGCGTGGCGGAGGCTCGCTCGAAGATCTGTGGGCGTTCAACGAGGAGGTAGTTGCGCGCGCGATTTTCGCTTCAGAAATTCCCGTGATCACCGGCGTCGGCCATGAAGCTGATTTCACCATCGCCGATTTTGTCGCGGATCTGCGCGCGCCCACGCCTTCCGCCGCAGCGGAGCTGGTCGTGCGTTCGCGCCAGGAATTCGAGCGGCACATTGCCGAGCACCAGCGGCAACTGGTGCAGCAGATTCGTTATTGGTTTTCCGAGCGCCGCCATCGCGTTCGCGACCTGCAAACCCATCGCGGTTTTCGCCAACTCGAAATTCTGGTACGTCAGCGCTGCCAACAAGTGGACGAGCTTTCATCGTCACTCATCATCGGATTGCGATTGCGACTTGGCACCAGCCGGCAGCGCCTCACAAGAGCCGGCGCGCAGATTGGATCGTTCGACCTGCGCGCCCGCGCGGTGGTCGTGCGCCGCAGGATCGACCAGCATCGCCTCGCGCTGATCTCGGCGCTCGAGCGAGTAATGACGCGCAAACGCAGGGCCTACGGCGCGGCGCAAGTCCGTTTTGCAGCGCTCGATCTGCGCGCACGAGTGGCGCGCTGGCGCCATGTGGTGGAAAGGCGCGTTGCTGAATTAGAAAGCCGCGCTGAAAGGGTACTGGCAGGGAAGCGCCAGCACTTCGAAGCCGCCAAATTACAACTCGAAGAGCGCAGCCCATTTCGGATCCTCGAACGTGGCTACGCCATCGCCTACGACGCTGCGGGAAAGGTGCTGCGTTCAGCGGACCAGGTCGCGCCCGGCGAAGATATTTCGTTGCGGCTGGCGCGCGGCGAACTCGGCGCTACCGTCAAGCACAAAAGGGACGCCTAGGCTGGTTTAATCAGGCAAGTGCTACTCTTCGTCGTTAATACCGCCGGAAACTTTGAGGACCGCGAGGAACGCCTCCTGCGGGATATCCACGCGCCCCACGCGCTTCATCCGCCGCTTTCCTTCCTTCTGCTTCTCCAGCAGTTTGCGCTTGCGCGAAATATCGCCGCCATAGCACTTGGCAATCACGTTTTTGCGAATCGCGCTGATCGTCTCGCGCGCAATCACGCGACTACCTATGGCGGCCTGGATGGGAACTTCGAACATCTGCCGCGGAATCAGTTTCCGCAGGCGTGAGACGAGATCGCGGCCGCGTTCATAGGATTGGTCGCGGTGGCAGATCACCGTCAGCGCGTCGACAGGTTCGCCGCCTACCAGCACATCGAGTTTCACGAGATCGGACTCGTGATAGCCCGACAAATGATAATCAAGCGACGCGTAGCCCCGCGAAACGCTCTTCAGCCGGTCGTAGAAATCGAGCACGATTTCATTCAGCGGCATCTCGTAAGTCAGCATGATGCGCGTCGGCGAAAGATATTCGAATTTCTTCTGCACGCCGCGCTTTTCCTCGCACAGCGCCAGCACGCCGCCCACAGATTCCTCCGACGTGATGATCATCGCTGTCAGGATCGGCTCTTCGATTTTCTGAATCGAGCCCGGCGGCGGAAATTTCGTTGGATTGTCCACCTCGACTACTTCGCCTGCCGTATTCGTGATGCGGTACTGCACGCTCGGCGCCGTGGTGATCAGTTCGATGTTGAATTCGCGCTCGAGCCGCTCTTGCACGATTTCCATGTGCAGAAGCCCAAGAAAACCGCAGCGGAATCCAAAACCCAGCGCCACCGAATTTTCCGGTTCGTAGAAAAACGCCGCATCATTCAGCTGCAATTTTCCCAGCGCATCGCGCAGCACTTCGTAGTCGCTCGCGTTCACCGGATACATCCCCGCGAACACCATCGGCTTGATTGCTTCGAAACCGGGCAGCGCCGGCGCAGGGCGGTCTGCTTCCACCACCGTATCGCCGACGCGCGCGTCGGCCACGCGTTTGATATTCGCGATGATGAAGCCCACGTCTCCCGCGGAAAGCTCATCAAGCACGATAGGCTTTGGTGTGAGCACTCCGAGATCCTCCACTTCATACACTTCGTTATTCGCGCAGAGCCGAATTTTCATGTGCTTCGTGATCCGCCCTTCCATCACGCGCACCAGCACCACGGCGCCACGATACGAATCAAACCAGGAATCAAAAATCAGCGCCTGCAGCGGATTTTCCACCGAGCCTTTTGGCGGCGGCACGTGGCGCACAATTTCTTCCAGCACTTCATCGACGCCGATTCCACTCTTCGCGCTGATCAGCTGCGCCTCATCCGCCGGAATTGCCAGCACATTTTCGATTTGCTCTTTTACGTGATCCGGGCGCGCCGCAGGCAAATCAATTTTGTTGATCACCGGAACAATCGTGAGATTGTGTCGCGACGCCAAAAACGCATTCGCCACCGTCTGCGCTTCCACGCCCTGGCTCGCGTCCACCACAAGCAGCGCCCCTTCGCACGCCGAAAGCGCCCGCGAAACTTCGTAGGAAAAATCCACGTGCCCCGGCGTATCGATCAGATTCAACCGGTACTCGTGCCCATCACGCGCCGTGTAATGCAGGCGAATGCTTTTCGCTTTGATCGTGATGCCGCGTTCGCGTTCCAGGTCCATCGAATCGAGCACCTGCGCGGTCATTTCGCGCTGACTCAACGCACCGGTCAGCTCCAGCAACCGGTCGGCCAGCGTCGATTTCCCGTGGTCGATGTGCGCGATGATGCAGAAATTCCGGATGTACTGCGGGTCCATTGTCTGTATTTGCTCGGGTTCTCTCTGAGGCTGTGGTTCGCCGAAGGGCGCGCCGCAAAACGCGCCCGCGGCACACGCGCGTTCGAGCCGCGCCTCTCAAACTATCGAGTGTGCCACAGTTTACAGCATCGGGCCAGCGGAGTCAGACGCGCGTACGCGCATGCAACGCGCGACCAAGAACAAGATTCGCGAACTCTGGAATTTCGAGATGGAACGCGTCAGGCCATCTTCGTGACAACGCGCCGCGCCGCGAGCGAAAGCATCAGCCGTGTGGTACCGCTGAAAAGAATGCTCAGCCCCACCAGCGTGCCAATCACCCATTCCGTGCTCGAAGGCCACGTCTTCCAAACGAGACCGCCGAGAATGAGCGTCACGATTCCGTCCAGCAGAAACCACACCGCGCCCGGACCTGAGCGGTGCTGGAAGAAAAGAATGATTTCCATCACGCCTTCAATCAGCAGGTAATACGCGAGCACCAGCGTCAGCGTCGCCAGCCCGCGCGCTGGATGCTCCAGCAAATAGAATCCGATCACCCCATACAGAATTCCCACTAGCACTTTCCAGATCACGCCGCCCGTGCCTCGCGTTGACCATGCATACACAAAATGCGCCGCGGCCGCAAAGATCAGCATCCAGCCCACAAAAATATTCACTGCGATGCCTGCTTCGAGCGGCAGCAGAATCGCAAGGAGCCCGGCGACGATCATCAGCACGCTGATCGCAATCGACCACCCGGTCACTTTTTTAGCCACATCTCCAACGGTCGCGTCGCTCATGTTTCACCTCGAAGTGAGATTCCGCCACGCGGAACAATTGCTTGGGTCGGAGGCCGAGACGTCAGGAAAGAAGAAAGAGATATACACTTCGCGCCGGTTGCCTGCAATCCTTTTCGCTCTCGCAGAGAGTCGCGGCCCGCTGGGTGGCGACCGGCAAGCTTCGCGCCTTTCCTCCGCTGCGATACACTGGCCATGCAATTCAATCGCGAATGATTCGGGAGACCTCATGACATACGATTCGCATCAACGCGCAGCCGAGTTTCACATGCTCGCAGCGCACGCGCATCAAGCCGCCGCCGCGCACCACGGCAAAGAAGATCACCTCACAGCCCACGAGCAGTCACGACAAGCGATGGAATATGCTTCGAAAGCCTTCGAGTTCTCAAAGCAGGCTCATGACGAATCGTCGGTAATTTTCAAGAAGCACGAAAAGAAGGCTTAAAGCAATTCGTTGCCGCCGCAGACCGCGCTAGGGTGCGGCCGAGTTCACCCATTTCTCGCGCGTCAGCCGATACAACACATGCCTGTGTAGCGGATCAGCAACGGGCAATCTAGGATGGTCAAAATTTTCAGTCGCGTCGTGCGTCATCCCCAGCTTCGCCATCACGCGCCGCGAACGTTCATTCCGAATCGTCGTGAGCGAAACTAACTCCGGAAGCCCGAGTTCTTCGAATGCACAACGCACAATTTCGCGGGCGCCTTCCGTGGCGAGTCCCGCGCCCCAGTATTCGGCCGCGAGTCTCCATCCAATCTCGACGCACGGAGTGAATGCAGCCTCAAAGGTTGGCATAGCCAGCCCGATGAATCCGATAAACTCGCTGCCCTCAGCCAGTTCCGCCGCGCACAATCCGAATCCATGCGTCCGGAAGTGCGCTTCGATTCGGTCAGCCACTTCGTCGCTCTGCTCCCGCGATATTGGCTCGCCCAAATATTCCATCACGCGCGGATCGGCGTTCATACGCGCGAACGGCTCCCGGTCTGCCCCGTTCCATTCCCTCAAGATCAGCCGCTTGGTTTTTAGGGTCAGCATTTCGATTCTCGAAGAATGTTTACGTGCGGTCAGGTGCGCGGCACAAACAATCGCGTGTCTTCATCTGATCCCGGCATGCGGATCATTTTCTCAAACTGCAACCCAATCTTTTCCAGCACGCGAATCGATGCTTCATTGTCCGGCGAAGTAATTGCCACGATCCTTTTCAATCCCAGCGAGTTTCGTCCATACTCCATCACCGCTGCAGCCGCTTCGTAAGCGAAGCCTTGTCGTCGGAATCTTTCAAGAAACGCAAAGCCGATATCCACATCCTCGAGCGAATCGCGCTTCAGCAATCCGCAAATTCCGATCGCCGCGCCCGTTTCCTTGAGCACTACTACATACAGTCCAAACCCGAACTTCGCATAACTCGCCACCGGCCCGCTTAAAATATAATCTCGCGCGTCGTCAAGCGTCCGCACTCCCTTGTCGCCAATATTCCGAATAAACGCCGGCTCATTTACCAGTTCGAAGATAAACTCAGCATCTTCGACCCTCATCTGCCGCAACATCAGCCGCTCGGTCTCGAGAATCTTCACGCGCACCCATCCCCGCAAAACGCGCCTTAGCGAAGTGATTGTCTCAAATTTCGAGACTTCGATGAGAGAGGCCATACTCCAAGCTATCGGGGACACTCGGTAACTATAGCGAAGTAATACTGAAGAAATTACGCCGGCTGCACGGACGGTTGAATGCGCGGCGCCTGCGATAAACCCCAGAAATCGTCGCGATCCAGCAGCTCGACGCCAATCTCGCGCCAACCTTCCGAATTATAGCGGCAGTAGACAACGCGCGCTTGCACCCGGTTCGCGCGATCTCGCCGCGATAAGACCAGCGCCCCACCCGTCTCCACAGGATGGCGGCACACGAGCGACGCGCCGTGCTGGCTAACCGTGATCGTCCACGTCTCTTCTTCCCACGTGCGCCCGGAATCCTCGCGGCGCAGAAAAATAGGCACAGAAGAACTCAGGCGCGGGCTGCGACGAAGCCGCTGTCCCGACTGCGACACGCGGCGAAGAAATCCCTCGAGACTGCTCTTCGTCGATCCGTCGGTCAGGCTATCATCCTGAATGAAACGGCTAGCCTGCTCAGCACATGCTGAAATGAAATTCTTGAACGCCAGCGTGGCTGCCTCGTCGTAGAGGCCGTTCTTCAGCCGCTCGCCTCGCGATTCGATCTCTTGTATGCAGACCGGAATAAAATGCCGCACGCACAGCGGCCTGCTGCGCAGCGCGATAGCCGCACTCTCGTCACACGACGTCATGCCGCAAGCCGCGCTCTCTTCGATGAGGCGAACTTCAGAAGGTGCTTCGATCAGATTTTCCATAGCCACGTCCCAAGAGCGGCCCGCCTGGCTGCCCTATTCTTTAGACAATTTCCCGATGCCCTTCGCCAATTCCGAAATCGCACCGCTCACAAATTCCAGATGCTCGCGGCTCTGCTTCTTCATTTCACCTGTAAACTGCCGTGACGCTTCCGCCGCCTGATCGCCCACTTCTCTCACCACCGATTCTGAAACCCCGTTCAGCTGTTCGCGAAGCTGCGCCTGCGCGCGCTCCTGATGCTGCTGCGAAGTTATACGCAAATTGTTGAGCGCCAGATCCGTGGCCGCCATTCCGGCGCGTTCCATCTCTTGTCGTGCGGCTTCGATTCGCGATCGCAGCACCGTTTCGAACTGCTTGTCGAACTTCGCGCACTCCTCTCCCATTCTCACCTTGGTCGCTTCCAACGATTGCCCGATCAGTTTTTCGATTTCCTCTTTGCGCCGGGTGAGTTCCGCCGCGGCCTTCCGAGTCTCTTCCACCACCGGCGCCACCTGTTCTTTCAACCGCGCGACGATTCGATCCACTCCATCCTTCCGCGAGGCTTCGAGCACGCTCTCCACTTTTTGCAGCGAGTTGGCGGCCAGGTTGCGCGAAAGCTCTTCCACTTCCTGCCGCCGCACTTCGATCTGTTGCAACGATGTGGCTAGATCCAGCTCCACCTTTTTCATCCACTGCGCGTGCATCTTCTGCGCCGTGTCTTGACCCGAAATTTTCATCTGCTTCAGAGCCTGCTCGATCCATGGCCCGGCTTCCGCTGCAGTCGTCTCGGCGAGAATGTCTTTCGCTTCTAGCCGAAGCTTGCTGTGAATGTCGTCCAGCATCGCAGTCGTTTTTTCGCGCACCGCTGCGGTGGCCACTTCACCCAGCATCGCCTCCATCTGCTGCTGGAAGTCGCCCATCAATTGGCCCACCGGGCGCGTCGCCGATGCGATTGTTTGTCGCACGCCGCTTTCGGTCCCACTCGACCCGACCGCGCGATTCTCGCCAGAGGAAGGTGCTTTTTCCCTGACGACTGCCGCTGGTGCAACCGGTTCCAGCCGCGGCACTGCAAACGGTTTCGATTTCGAGGTGTCGATCTCAATCGTTCGCGGACCGCAGAACGGCAACCAATCCTTCGGAGGTGTTGCGATTCCCCACACGTTACCCGGATCCTCAAGTTCGACGGCCGTCTCAAACACGCCGCCTTGCAGACCCGCAACCCACTTCACGCGGCCGCGCGCCGATACCGGTTTTGTATCCGCCTTACCGTTCTTCATCTCGAGAATCACCAGCGCATTCGATAGCACCTGGTGCTTGGAAAAATATTTGCAGCCGTGCGCGCTCACGCTGACCGTGGAAACCTCCTCGCTATACGGCCCGCGGTAAGAGTCCACACCTTCCACTCGCATAAGGACAGCTTCGCTCAAGCGCGTGCTGCGCCGCGCCGGCCGGTTCGCCGAGCTGACAATCGGACTGTTCGACATAAGTGCCTCGATAGGGCCTGTAGAAGGCCTTGTTGTATGGCTGGACAACTACGATAGACCGCCAATCGCCGGGAGCGATGGTCAAACTGCCGCCGAATTCCTCAATCAGTTACTACGAAGGGGAGGCGATACCTTTGAGACCGGTTAACCGCCTTGTACGGTTGAGCCGCGGAATAAAAAGCCTCGCAGAAAACCGCTTTGTCGGTCGCCTTCAGGGGCGACACAAAAGGAGTTGAGCAGCAGGGCGAGTTCCTGCAATGAATCACTCGCGTATATCGAAGCGCACGATCAGGCCATCCTCAATCCGAAAGATATGGCCTACCATCCTGTCGATTACCACATTGCCCTGGAGGTTGCGCACGGTCTGATGAACCTCCACCTCCGTAGCTCCGCCCGCGCCAGACGAGAATCGGGTCGGTTGCACACGTGGGTCGATAATTGCCCATTGCCGCGTCCAATAATTGCGAACGCCGTCGCGTCCGTAGACGTATCCTCCGTCCATTCCGTTTGCCCACACCACTTCCGGATGCATCTTCGCCAGCACCGCTTCCATGTCGCGGGCGTTAAAACCATTGTAAAGATGCATCAGGAGCTCTTCGTCAGGCGACATTTGCGCACTCTATGACTCGGACGCCGCGCGGCAAGCGATCGCCGCCTTTCTATTGCTGATCCTTCAACTTAAGCCTGCTCTTATTCTCCTCCAGAAACGCCCGCAAATCCGCCGCAGCATCCAGCAGCCGGATCCACTGCTCGTAATAAAGCGTCACAGGAAAGCGCCCCAGGCCGTAGACGCTCACTCCGCCCTTCTCGCCCACTTTGAAATCAATTACACCGCGTTTGCGCGACCCGGTTTGCTTCTCAAGTTCCGCAATTCGGGCCATCAACTCTTCTTTCGTCGGTTCAGCCATCGCTGCCTCGCCCCCTGGGTCTTTTTCGGGTAAAGTCTTCCGTGCGTCGATGATACCAGTCATGATACCAGCCATTTCGCCGAATCGCAGCCGTACCACCCCCGCGAACATCCGGCAAAGTCACGGATTGCCTGCGGCAACCTCTTATCGTAGGCTGTAGCGGATTTTGAGCCCGCCGGGGGCGTGACGGCGGGGGCGCCACCATCCTAAGATTCTAAAGTGCGGATAAACGACAGGGAACCGGCGGTGCCTGCGCCGCCTTCCCTGAAAGCCATGTTCGAACCGACGCCTCAAGAGCCCACTCAGGTTCCCAAGATTCTTGGGTACGGCCTTGCCATCGCCTGCCTGATCTGGGTTTTACACGATTTCCACATCATGAAGGCCCTCCGCGATCTCTCTCGCGTGGACTACAAGTGGGTTCTTCTCGGCATGGGTTTTGACGTCCTCAGCTATATCGTGCAGGCGGCTCGTTGGAAATTTCTCCTCGCCCCATTCGGTAAAGTCCGGCTCACGAAAGCCATCCGCGCAGTCTATGCCGGCCTGTTTGCCAACCTGGTTTTTCCATTGCGGCCCGGCGAACTCCTGCGCAGCTACCTTCTTTCCAACTCCGAGGGCATCAGTATCGGGCGCGTGCTCGGCTCGGTGGGTGTCGAACGCCTGGTGGATCTCGTGATTGCGGTGGCTTCGCTCGCGGTAGCTTCTCTGATGGTTGATTTGCAGGCGTTTAGGAAAGTCGTGTACACCCTGGCGATCATCACCCTCGTTCTCCTTGGTATGGTCGTGGCGCTTATTTTTTACCTCGAAGTGAAGCTGGGCGACAGGCAATCTTTCGAAGGCAGAAAGGCGCGCTTGCCCGGAAAATTCATGAGCGCGCTGGTAGATCTGCACGCGATGGGAACCTCTCCCAGCTTTTATCCCGCGATTCTCTTTTCATTGCTCATGCCAGCCTGCCAGGTGGGTGGTCTGTGGGCCGTGATGCAGGGATACAAACTGCATCTGCCCTTCTTCGCGGCGGTTGTAGTGCTGCTCGTCATCAACCTCGGCGTCTCGCTTCCCAACGCTCCCGCGAATATCGGCGCGTGGCAATTTTTCTGCGTTCTCGGCTTGGGCTGGTTTGACATCGAAAAATCCAGCGCCACGGGCTTCTCCATTTTCGCCTTCCTCGCCCTCAACATCCCATTCGTCTTCCTGGGATTCGCAGCCCTCGTGCGCAGCGGCCTCTCGCTAAAAGACATGCGCGAACGGGTTAGCCATCTCCCCAGCGAAGTCCATCCGTAGCCCAGCTCCCGGCCATCGCTGCTGCTGCCATTGCAACGCCCCCGCGATTTCCCGGTGAGGCCGCCTCATTCTCCGATGTATAGTTAAACTCCACCCGCGCGCCGGGTGAACCGCGGCGAAAGCCTCGGAGAGGGCGATTGGATGGACTCCCTCAGCCTGTCCCGATCGCCAGTGCGCGCAAAATCCCATGGCATTAGCGGACGTCAACAAACATTTCGAGAAAGCGCGGCGCCTCCTCGAGAAGAATAAGCTTCGCGAAGCCACCGTCGAATATCAGGCGGTCCTCGACGAAGTTCCCTCGAATCAGGAATCGATCCAGGCGCTCGCCGATATCTATACACGTCTCGGCGAACCCTCCCTCGCCGCCCAATATTACGGAACGCAGTTCGACCGCCTTGTGGAAACGGGAGACGCTTCAAAAGCCACCGCCATCTTCACCCGTTTCCTGCGCACATTCCCGCAGCCGCCCGACCGTCTGATGCAGTTTGGCACCTTGCTTCAAAAGCAGAATCGCACCGGCGAAGCCATCGAACAATTCGGCGCGGCCGCGCAGCTCTATCAACAGCAGGCCCGCGATATCGAAGCTCTCGCTTGCTACGAAAGCATCGCGCTTCTCGACCCGGAAAATCCCGGCCGCCATGTGATCCTCGGCGAATTAGCCGAACGCCTCGGCCATCGCGATCTCGCAACGCGCAGCTATCTTCGCGCCGGCCAACTCACGCAGGCCTCCGGCGGCCTCGATGAAGCCATCGAGTATTTCGACCGCGCCCACCAGCTCTCGCCCGACGATCGCACCGGCGCTCTCCTCTTCGCCGAAGCGCGCCTGCGCAAAGGCGACGCAGAGGGCTGCGTCGAGCTGCTCGATCCCATCGCCGCAAATGAAAAGGACACCGCGTTCCTGGCTCTCTTCGGCGAAGCGCTTCTCCGCACGAACCGCCTCGATCGCTCCCGTGAAATTTTTGAAGCCTACTACAAGCAAAAGCCCGAAGGCTTCTCAAAGCTCTTCGAACTGGCGGGCGCTTACATCCTGAATGGCGATGAAGCCAAAGCCGCCACCCTCCTCGTCCAAACGAAAGACGTAATGCGCAGCCACCGCCGCGAAACCGAACTCGTCGCCCACATGGACCAGATGGCGGCCCTGTATCCCATGTCGCTGCCTATCGCCGAAGTTGTCGCGCACCTCTACGAGGAGCTCAACCGCGAAACGAAATATTTCGACGCTCTCGTCCGCCTCTTCGACCTCTACCTCGAAGCAGGCCAAATCAAGCCCGCCTGCGATTCGCTCGACCGCCTCGTCGATATCGATCCCTACGACTACCGCAACCACGAACGTATCTCGCGCCTCGAAGGCAAGGCCGATCCCGTCTTTCTCCAAAATATTCTCGCCCGCGCCGCCAAGGCAGCCACCGTTTCCACTCGCACCGACGGCTTCACCGGCGCAGGCACCGATCAGGGCACCGGCGCTATCCCTATCACCGAAGAAGCTCGCGCCCAACAGGCCCTCGAAGATCTCAGCGTGCAGGTCGAAATCTTCCTTCAATATTCGCTGCAATCGAAAGCCGTCGAACGCCTCCAGCGCATCGCCGAACTTTTTCCCGGCGAAGAAGAAAAAAACGAGCGCCTCCGCTCACTCTACGATCGCGCCAACTGGTGGCCCAAAGGCGCGCCTCCCAAACCCGCTCCCAAGCCGGCGCCAACCGCACCAACGCCCCTCGTGATCCACATGCCGTCGTATCCCTCCCCTCCCCCAGCCGCAGTCAACCCTTCCGCCCCGGCGGAAACGCACCGCGACCTCGCCGCCATCGCCGAAATCAATCGCCTGATGTACCGCCAATCCACGCCGCGCGAAGTGCTCACTTCCACCGCGACGGAAACCGGCAAGCATCTCGGCGTCTCGCGCTGCCTGGTCACCATCGGCGGTTCCAGTGACTCTCATTTGACCGCTGAATACGCGGCCGCTGGATTTCAAACCGCAGGCGCGCAACGTATCAACGCCCTCGCGGATGTAATCTCGAAAATGTCTCCCGACGCGCTCGGTGGAATCGAGCTCAACGTTTCCACCAGCCCGCTGCTCCAAGATCTAGGTCTCACCTCCGCGCTCGGCGTCGTCCTCACCGACAAAGAAACCCAGCTTCCCGCCGGCTCTCTCATCGTCGGCACGTCGCAAATGCGCCGCTGGAAATCCAACGAAAGCTTCTTCCTGCAAGCCGTCGGCGATCAGCTCGTACTCTCCGTCAACCACACGCGCCTTCGCTCGCTCGTCCGCTCTCTCGCCGTTGCCGACGAACGCACCGGCCTCCTCAGCCGCGGCGCCTACGTGGATTGTTTGCTGATGGAATCGAATCGCGCCCGCTCGCAGGGCACTCCGCTTTCGCTCATCGTTCTTCACGTCGACCGCGGCGGCGAGCTTCTCCGCCAGCACGGTGACGCTGCCGTCGATCACTTCATCGAGCAGCTAGCCCGCGCCGTTTCCTCCGCCGTCCGCCAGACCGACGTCGCCGTGAAATACACCGCGTGGTCTCTCGTCTTCATCCTGCCCGACACAAATTTCGAAAACGCCAAAGCCCTCGCCGAAAAACTCCGCCACGTCGCCTCCACAGTCCACCCTTCCTGGGGTGCACAGGATTTGACCATCAGCGCCGTCGTAGCAGAATCCACCGCCCGCCCTGGCGATGAAACCGAAGACCGCGTCACCGAATGGATGAACCGCGCCGAGGCCGGCATCGACGACGCCCGCCAACTAGGCGGCAACACCTTAATCGAACTAGCCACCCCATAGTCCGGTTTTTGCCGTCGCCGTTCAGTAGCACAGGCATTCCTGCCTGTGCCCCAAGCCAAAAAGCAGCACAATCACAATTACTTGTCTCGTCCCCGCTAGCGTTCTTTCTAGTAGCGTAGGCTTCAGCCTGCGCCCACGTAACGCGGCAGCACAACCGCCAGTGCTCGGCGTCCGCACGCCGGCGCTCTTCGCCTCACGGTTTCAACCAATCGCGACAACCCGGCCGCGGATCATTTGGCATCGGCGCCACAGGAAAAGACTCCGCACTCACCGCCGCCATTCGACCCGCATCGCTCAAATCGTAAAGTTCCAGGCTCACAGACGTCATCGTCAACGACGGAAACTCCACCGACTCCTTCCTCACTCCAATCGTATTCAAATATTTTCGAACCGCCTCCCGCACCACGCGAAACGGTCGCGACGATGCCGACAGCACCCACAACCGCCGCACCCCTCGATAGCGATCCACATCACGGATGTATGCCCGTGAGTCATCCCGGCTGCAAACCCCGGTCGTCCAATCCTGCGGCTCTATCCCGTAACTCGGCCCATAAAAACTCATCCCGATACGCTGCAGCGGAAACACGTATACCTCATCGCCCGGCTGCCGATGGTTCTGCAAATAACTCAGCACCGCTCGCCAGTGCTCGATGTCGTAGGGTGGCGGCATCTGCTCGATCGCCATCCCTGGTGGCACGACAAAAGCGATCATCAGCGCCGCAGCCAACACCGCACCGAACACCGCATGTAG
>DATNKB010000254.1:0-2633 GCA_035603595.1 Candidatus Dormiibacterota bacterium | reverse complement strand
GCTGAAAACGCGTGAAACAAGCGGTAAATGGACCAGATCAGGTTAATCGCAAGAATCCCCAGAACGACGACGTGAAACCCCGGCACGAATTTGGCGTGGTTCTCAAAATTCTGAGTCATGTGGATGCACTCCGAGGGCATAGCACGAGATTTAAAGCGAGAAGTCTAGCAGAAATAAAAAACGGGCAGCTGCGATAACAGTGGCGGCTGCCCGCGAACCTTCAATCGTGAACTATTAGTTGAAGAGGGTAGTCACACGCTTGCGCGCGAACCCACCGAGAGCCAGGAAACCGCTTCCAAGCAACAGCAGCGAGGATGGCTCAGGCGCCGCTACGCTGGGCGTTCCGTTGACTGTTCCACCCGTAAGATCGCCGAATATTGCCGGGTCGTTCATATCGAAGAAAAAGCTGCCGCTGGCATTCGTGCCTCCCATGATCGCAAAAGAGCCAATACAGAAGGTCCCCGCGGGTCCAGGACAGATCTCATTCGGAATAGTGTTAAAAACTTGGGGGCCAAAAAACGACCAGACGAAATCACCCCCACTAGGGAACGCCTCAAGGTCGAACAACCCACCGGCGCCGCTGGAGAAGAAGCTAAGAGTCGCAGGCGCGGTAAAGCCCGTCAATGTAGCTGAGGAAAATGTCACGTCGATCGACTCTGCCGGGAAGTTCGCAATGCCTATGGACAAATTAGAACAGGGAGGGGTGGACGATGATGAGCATGGCGAGGGGACGGTAAAAGTGAAGGTGAATGATGCGTCAGGCGCGGAAACAGCGCTCGTCGAGGTGTCCGACGCGTAGGTGCTGGTGACCGTATAGGTAACGCCGTCCGCACGAGCGCCGCGGGCGCTTATGCTTGCCGCCAACCCCAAAAGTGCCAGAATCGTAAATAGTTTTCGCATCTCTGTCCTCACTACCGACCAGTGAATACGGCTGGGCAACCGTTTAGAAGCAGCTGACTTGCCAAAATGAAACACTGAAAACACGTCACTTAGGGGCCCGATTAAAGCATTTAGCGGAAACCGTTTTCCTTGGTACTAGGCGGTTTTGCCGATATTTTTACCCTGTTTCCGCGACTGCAGGGGAACCGAGTTTGCGCTACACGGCGGCAGCGGACAATACCGCGAAAACCGTATCTCCCACGGACTAGTAGAGCTAGGGGCGGGTTGCGTCGGTTTTCCAGAAGTCGATCCCTGCAGCTTGCTCGGGAACGTCGATCGTTGTCACTGTCTTGAGAGATTGAAGATCGATTACCTCGACGGTTCCGGGGTCGGTGCCGACGCCCTCCACCGAGATGAACGCATAGCGATTGTCCGGCGACACGACGGCACCGTGTACAACTGTCCGTTTCGTGGGGAGCTTCGCCAGTTCTTTGCCCGTTTTGGGGTCAAACATCGAGACGGATTGCCCGCGCTTATTAGTCGCGATTAGGCGGCCATCTTTGGTCATCGCGAGGTTGTAGACTCCATTGCCGGCCGGGAAGCTTCGTGACAGCTTCCACGAAGCTACGTCGACGACGGCTATCTCGTTCGACTTGTTGCAAGCCACATAGATTTCTTCGCCATCGTTCGACGGTTGCGCCCATGTAGGGACGCAGGTGAGCTCGCCCATTTTCATCTGGCCGTGTGGCGCTCCGCTCATGCCCATTTCCTTGCCTTTTGTGAGAACGAAATGGCGCGACACGTCGAATTTGTGCGTGTCGATCTCCGCAAGCATATCGTCCATCATGCAGGCCGAGTATTGCTTGGTTCCCTGCGGATTCAAGCGCGAACCATGAGGCATGGTGCACGTCGTGATGCGTTTCACTTCCACCATTTCACCGGTGGCTACGACCGAGATTGACGAAGGCACCATGTCGCCATGAAAGTTTGCATTCGCCACCCAGATGAATTCGCCGTCGCGAGAAATGTCCATCGTGGCCGGAAAAAGTCCAAGCGGCGTGTAACGAATTACTTCGTCCGTTCCCGCTTTCAGTTTCCAGGCAGAACCATTCGGCTGGCCGTGGCCGAGAGATACATACACATATTCTTTGTCCGGCGAGACCGCGATTCCATGCGGGCCGTTGATATCGCCCATCGGCAGCAGGCCAATTCGAGTCTGGCGCTCGATCTTGATGCCCTTAGGGCCAAAGCGTAGCAGAACCACTTTGTCCGCCGATTCGCACACAACGTAGACGAGATAATCCTGCGACGGCGCAGATGGGGATGTGGATTCCGATTGTTGCTGGGCCGCAATACTCTTCGGTGAAATGGAGACCGTCAGAATTGTTAAAAGCGTGAGAGATGCAGCGAATGCTGCGCCCCTCATCGCGAATCGTCGATATATAGCAGAGCGCGACGACGCACTGCCTTCCGTATATTCCTTCAAGACGCCGGCTCCTATCCTCCGATTTGCTCGCTTGTTTGATTACACTCTCATGAGTTGGATTGCAATCAAAACCGGCAAGCTGAAGGCGGGAGTGAAGGAACTACGAAATTCGTTCCGCCGTAGAGTTTTCATGTCCAAATGACGCAATCGCGGATCCCCAAAAACGCAACGACGGTTGTAGAAATTCCACTGCCGCGAGCGTGATGCCCTGTTCCGTCCGAATTAGACGAGCGACGCGGCAGGCTAGATCATCATCGGTTTCGAGGTT
>DATNKB010000253.1:0-5202 GCA_035603595.1 Candidatus Dormiibacterota bacterium | reverse complement strand
CCCTGAGTGCTTAATGAACTGACTCCGCTGAGGAATTGGATAGCGAACCAGAGCCCGATGAAAATGATCGCTGGAATCTGCGCGGTGAAGAAAAAGACGAAGAGCGGAACGAGAGTCAAGATTCTTGAAGAGGGGAAGAAGACCACGTAGGCGCCGAGGACTCCGGAAATCGCGCCGCTCGCTCCGATTGATGGGAGGCTTGAGCCCCAACTGAAAAGGGCCTGGGCCAGTCCTGAACCGATTCCGCAGATGAAGTAGAAGAGCAAGTATGAAACAGGCCCGAGTCTATCTTCCACCGCGCCACCGAAAATCCAAAGGAACCACATATTGCCCAGGATATGAAGGAAACCACCGTGAAGAAACATGCAGGTGATCAGCGGCAGGAATGCCTCTAGCAGCGTGTAGTGCCCGCCGGCGAGAGCGAGTTTCATCTTCAGCGGAACCATGCCGAAGGTCCTGATGAGAGCGTCGTTGGCCGCGTGCGACAAGCTGATCTGATAGCAGAACGCCAGTACGTTCACGATGATCAAGACGATCGTGACTGCCGGCACGGACCGCCGTACCATCATGTTCTTGAGCGGTATCATACTTCCATGCCCAGATTAGCCGACACTGCGGCGCGAGACGCCTCGGCTAATTCTTCATTTGAATAAGCACGTTCAGAGCGCTCGCCGCGACGGCGCAGCCTATCAATTTCGAGGAGCGTCGCGATTCCACCGCGCGCGCCATGCCCTTCACAGTTGAGGCCGCCAGCGGCGCAACTGAACTCGAGTATCTCGTCGACGGGCCATCCGCGAACGATGCCGTAAGCGAAAGCGCCGTGGAAAATATCTCCGGCGCCCGTCGTGTCGACGGTGCGCACTCGAAAGCCGGGACATAAGTGGAACCGCACTCCGTTCCAAAGGAGCACGCCGAGGCGCCCGAGCGTTGCACCTGTCAAGCAACACTTGAACTGCGCATGGATCTTGGGAAGTGACTTCAATAAATTGTGCTCGCCCGTGAGACGGGCGGGGAAATCTTTCGATGTGATCGCGAAATCGACGTATTCAAGTAATTCCTCAACTCCAGGGTAGCGGTTATCGAAATCCCCGAGGACAAGGGTGCCGGCTTCTCGGGCCCACTGGGCCGCCTGCGTGGAGGCTGCTGTATCGTGTCCGTCGATAAGAAGCACGCGCGCGCCTGCAATCCAATCGGCGCGCAGATCTTCAGGGTGCAGCGCAATTCGCAGGTCGCGCTTCCAGAGAACCGTGCGTTCGCCGGACTTCTCGTCAATCAAAATAAAGGAGGACTGGCTCATGCAGCCCGGCGCCATGATCCAGTGCGCGTCGACGCCTTCGCGATCCATCTCCTCTTGTTGGAACCCTCCGGATTCGTCGTCGCCTATTTTGCCGACATACCTTGTGCGCAGTCCCCAGCGCTGGCAAGCAGCGATCGCGCTTGCTGTTTGTCCTCCTGCGCGCCGCTCGGCGGAGAGGATTTCAACCTTCGAGTCGAGCGTAGGGAAGTAAGGCAATCGGATCACGGTATCCGTAGCGTTGAGGCCGACGCCGACGACGTCGACGGGTGATGGTGTAAGGTCCTGCACGAAACGATTATCTTCAGGTATGAGGACAAGTGCGAGGAAATTTACGTGCGCAAGATGAAATCGCCAGCGAACAAAAGGATTCAAGGATTACTTCAAACAGAATCCTTCACGCTTGACGTGTGGTGTTCAGCTTCAACTAAAGCTTCATGCGTGGTCGGACGCGTTTATTATTTGCGCGGCGTGAGTGCCTGTGATAAAGATTTTTGTTTCGCGTTGCCGCGTCGGCGCGCCGACACCTGATGCCAGTCCACGAATCCGAGGCCATCATTCTACAAAGCTATCCGCTGGGCGAAGCTGACCGGTTAGTGAGTTTTCTTTCACGAACAATGGGTCGAGTGCGCGGGGTCGCGGCCGGTGCGCGGCGTACGAAGAGCCGGTTCGGCTCGACGCTCGAGCGACTCTCCCATGTGCGTATCTGGTTTTTCGAGCGGCCGTCGCGAGATTTGGTGCGCATCAATCAGTGCGAGTTGGTTGAGTCGTTTCTCGATGCGTTCCGTGATTACGCCTCGGGTGTCGCACTGGCGATCTTCAGCGAAGTGACGGAAGCAGTTTTGCCGGAGCATGAAGCGTCGGATCCAAACTTTCGTCTGCTCTTGCTCTCCACACAGACGGTGAAGAAAACCGGCAAGGCCGAGCTGGCATTGGCCTATTTCACGCTCTGGACTGTGAAACTCGGCGGCTGGCTGCCGGCATTGGACGCTTGCGCGCGATGCGGTAGATCGCTCGGTATATCCGAACCGGCTTATTTTTCGCGGAGTGCGTCGGCGCTGATGTGCGGGAAGTGCCGGGTGCCGGGATTGCGTGTGATTTCCGTGGCGGCTCTCACGGCGGCACGGAGAATGTTGGCGGAACGGCTCGACAAGCTGAACGAAGAAATGATTCCTCCGCGCGCTGCACGAGAACTAAGCGATGTTATGCTCGACGTGATCGAGCATCAGATCGACCGCAAGCTGCAGGCGAGAGAACTCCTGGAGAAGCCGGCTTGAAGAAAAGCGACCGTAGCGGCAATCAGCATCCGAAAACTCAGGCGCAACGCCCGGTGCCGAAGGGCCTGACTTTTCAGGATCTTTTATTAACACTTGAGAAGTATTGGGCGAGTCGGAACTGCGTTCTCCAGCAACCGTACGACGTGGAAGTGGGCGCGGGAACAATGCACCCGGAAACTTTCCTGAGGGTGCTCGGCCCTGATCCCTATCGAGTGGTCTATGCGCAGCCGAGTCGCCGGCCAGCGGACGGGCGGTACGGCGAAAATCCGAACCGGCTCTTTAAGCATACGCAGCTTCAAGTGATACTCAAACCTTCTCCGGCCAATGTTCAGGATCTCTATTTGGAAAGTCTTGCGGCTGTTGGAATCAACTTGAAGGAACATGACATTAAATTTGAAGAAGACAACTGGGAAGCGCCGACTTTGAGCGCTTGGGGCATGGGCTGGCAGGTGATGCTCGACGGACTCGAGATTACGCAGTTCACATACTTCCAGCAGTGTGGCGGGCTCGATCTCGACCCTATTTCCGTCGAGCTTACTTACGGCCTCGATCGTATCGCAGCTTATCTTCAGGGCGTCGATAATGTCTTTGATGTCCGCTGGTCAGATACGATGAGCTATGCGACCGTGCGTTTGGCTGAGGAGCAGCAATTCTCCGCGTATAACTTCGAATACGCAGATGCTGCTGCAACCCGGAAGCAGTTCGACCTTTATGAGGCGGATGCGGCGCGACTGCTGGCGGCGTATCCTGCGGCGAAAGGGAAGGATCGCTTGCGTTTCCCGCTGTTGCAAGCCTATGAGTTTTGCTTGAAGTGTTCGCACCTCTTTAACGTGCTGGATGCGCGAGGCGCGATTTCAGTTACCGAGCGCGCTGCGATGATTGCTCGTGTACGCAAGCTAGCCACGCAGGTCGCGAAAGCGTGGCTGGATCAGCGCACCGTCACATCGCAACCGGAACTTGCCGAGGCCCGAGCATGAGGAGAACGCAGGGAAAGACGAGCGCGACAGCGGTAGGTGACTTCCTTTTCGAAATTGGCTGCGAAGAACTGCCGGCTGGGATGATAGCGAGGGCGTCGAACGAACTTAAGGCGATACTTGAGAAGTATTTTTCGACGAATGGTTTGATCGCGGCCAGTAATCGGATAGAAGCTTTCGGCGGACCGCGACGGCTGACGGCGATTGCGCATGGCGTTCGCTTGCGCCAGGAAGATGTTGTGCGCGAAGTAATGGGGCCGCCGAAGTCGGTTGCATATGACAATCTCGGCGAGCCGACGCGCGCGGCGATGAGCTTCGCGGAGAAGCAGGGAATTCCGGTCTCGAAGCTAGCGATTGTGAATACCCCGAAGGGTGAATACGTTTCGGCGACGCAATTGATCGAAGGGCGGTTAGCTTCGAAAGTTCTCACCGAATTCCTGCCTCAAGTGATTCAGGAGATCACTTGGCCACGTTCGATGTATTGGACAGGCGCCCATGGTCCTCGGTTCATCCGTCCAATCCGTTGGATCGTGGCGATTTTGAACGGCAAGGTGGTGCCTTTTTCGTTCGCCGGCGTGAATGCAGGCAATCGAACGGACGGTCACCGCTTTCTGGGCAAGAGGAATATTCCGGTGAGCGGGCCGCGCGACTACGAGTTAAAGCTCAAGAAGAACTTCGTGATTTGCTGGCCGGAAGAGCGACGGGAAAAGATTGAAACGGAGGTTCGCTCGCAGGCCAGCCGCAAGAATCTGCGAGCGCACGAAGATGAAGCGTTACTTGAACTCGTAACTTATCTCAACGAATACCCGACGGTGATAGCCGGTAATTTTGATTCAAGTTTTCTAGCACTGCCGGACGAGATTTTAATCACGGTGATGCGCGACCATCAGAAATATTTTGCGCTGGAGGCGCGCAACGGCCGTCTCGCGCCGAATTTTCTTGCCGTGATAAATCTCAACAAAGACTCGAAGGGGTTGGTGCGTGCCGGACACGAGCGAGTGCTGCGCGCCCGCTTTGCAGACGCGCAATTTTTCTGGGAGACAGATCAAAAGTGTCGGCTCGCCGACTACCTGCCGAAGCTTGCGCACGTTACCTACGAGCGCAGGCTCGGAAGTTACTTCGACAAAGTCGAGCGCATGCGTGCGATTGCTCGCTGGCTTGCTGAGCAATGGTTCAGTTCTGGAATTACGGGTGGCGATGTGGCGGGGTCGGATCGCGCGGCGGAACTGGCGAAGTGCGATCTGGTGACGGAGATGGTGAAAGAGTTCACCGAACTGCAGGGAATTGTGGGTGGCCTGTATGCGCGGGCGCAGGGCGAGTCGGACGAGATTTCCTGGGCTATTTACGACCACTACAAGCCGCTCGGACTTGATGATCCGATTCCGCGCAACCTGACGGGATGCGCGGTTTCGCTAGCAGACAAGCTCGATTCACTCGTCGCGTGCTTCGCGGTGGGTGCAGCACCAACCGGTTCGAGCGATCCATTTGCGCTTCGAAGGGCGGCGCTTGGAATTGTGAAGATCATTCTCGAGCGCAAAATTTCGATCTCAATATCATCGGCAGTATCGGCTGCTGCCCGCGCCCTGCGCGAGCATGCACCGAAGATCAATGCTTCCGAGGCCGTCGAGAAGCAGGTCCTCGATTTCCTCCTGGAGCG
>DATNKB010000252.1:0-12101 GCA_035603595.1 Candidatus Dormiibacterota bacterium | reverse complement strand
GGGTGCTAAAGCTTCAACAATTCGCGCAGCCGCTTCGTCTGCGCCCGCGACACCGGAATCTCTGATTGCCGCTTATCATTCATCTTCAGCATGTAGCTCGACTTGAACCACGGCACCACTTCCTTGATGTGATTGATGTTGATCAAATAGCTTCGATGAGCGCGCCAGAAAATATCCGCATCGAGCGCGGCGGCAAGTTCCTCGATGGTGCGGTAGTTCGAAACTCCTTCGGCATCGCGCGCGAAAATCGTAATCGTGCCGTCCTGAATGGAGGCGTAGATCATCTCGTCTGCATCCACGAGAAACATGCGCGACTGCGACTTCACCAGCAGCTTGACTGGGTGCGCCGTCTTGGCTCGAGGCGCCCCCGCCCCCAGTTGGCCCACCAAATTCTCAAGCCGCTCGACTGGCGATATTTGCGCTTCCACCATTTTCTTGGCGCGCTGCACAGCTTTGGCGATACGTGCTTTGTCGAACGGCTTCAGCACGTAATCAACGGCGTTCACCTCGAACGCCTGAATCGCGTAGTTTTCAAAAGCCGTTGCGAAAACGATGGGCGGCACGCGCAGCTTGCGCTCCATAAGCTTCTGTATCACGCCGAAGCCGTCAAGTCCGGGCATCTGGACGTCCAGAAACACGAGATCGGGATCGTGCTCCTTGATGAGTGCCAATGCCTCAATCCCGTTTTTCCCCTGTGCAATCACGTCGATTTCCGGAAAACTGCGGAGGAGAAACTGCAACTCGTCGCGCGCGGGCCTCTCGTCGTCGACAATCACTGTGCGGATAGCCATGGAATTTTCCCACCCAGTATAGGATAAAATCGGCGGTCAAAGTGCATAGGAGCGCGGGTGGCCAAAAGAACCTCGAAAGTTAAAATTCTAGGCAGCGAAACTAAATACACAGGCCGCGTATTCGGCGTGCGTCGCGACGAGCTCACCGAGCCGACGGGAATAAAGGTCGTTCGCGAGGTGGTGACTCACCCTGGTTCCGTCGTCGTGTTGCCGGTGTTTGACGACGGTAGGATTCTGATCATCCGTCAATACCGGTATGCCGCGGGACAATTCATGTGGGAGCTGGTCGCCGGCCACCGCGAGCCTGACGAAGACTTCCGGCGAGGCGTAGCGCGCGAATTGCAGGAAGAAACCGGCTATACCGCGCGACGGTATCGAAAGCTGCTCGAAATCTATCCGAGCCCTGGATTTTTAAGCGAGCGGATGGTGATCTTTCTGGCTGAAGGTTTGACGAAAGGCGACGCTCGTCCTGAAGATGACGAAAAGATCGAAGCGCGAATCCTTACGCTCGGCGAAGCCGAGCGTTGGATCCGCAGTGGCAAGATTCGCGATGCGAAAACGATCTCCGGCTTGCTCTACTATGCCGCGTTTGTCCGGCGGAAACGGAAGCGGTAGGCTTTCGAATCCAGCGCAATCGCTATAAATGATTGTCCGGTGAGAGAGGCAACATGGAGAACCGCGAAGTAGCACTCATCCTCCGCGAAACGGCTCAGCTGCTCGAGATCGACGGTGCCATTATCGGCCGCTATCGGAGCTACGAAAAGGTGGCGGACCTGCTTTTCAGCCTCCACGAGCGCATCGAAGACATCGCCAAGGACGTCAAGAAACTTCGCGAGCTCCCCGGCATCGGCGAGAATATGGCCGAGCACATCTGCGAGATCCTCGAGACCGGTAACTACAAGTTGCGCCAGAAACTGCTGAAGAAATATCCGCCGACGCTGCTCGAGTTGCTTGCTCTGCAGTCGCTGGGCCCAAAGAAAGTCGCTTTCCTCTGGGCCAATTTCAAATGCGCCACTGTGGCTGATCTTGAGAAGCTCGCCCGCGAAGGGAAACTGCGCGATCTCCCCGGCTTCGGCGAAAAGAGCGAGCAGAACATTCTGAAAGCCACGGAGTCAGCCAAGCGCTCCTCCGGCCGTTTCCTCATGGATGCCGGTGACCGCGACGCCGAACGCCTCTCTGAGTTCATCAAACAAGCCGGTGATTCCGTCGAGTCGGTCACAGCGGCAGGTTCGCTGCGCCGCCGCCGCGACACCGTCGGCGATCTCGACTTGCTCGTCACGATGCGCCCCGGGCAGGATCGCCAGAAGAATATCGATGCCGTGGCCGAACACATTCTGAAATATCCGCGAAACGTGCAGACGCTCGCGCACGGCGAAAATAAAGTGAGTATGCTTCTCGCAAGCGGGCTCCAGGTCGATGTTCGCCTCCTCAACAAGACCAGTTTCGGCGCCGCGCTTCTTTATTTCACCGGTTCAAAAGACCACAACGTCGCCCTCCGCGGCCGCGCGAACGATATGGGCTGGACGCTCAACGAATATGCCCTCACCACGATAAAAAGCGGCCGTAGCATAGCCGGCAAAACCGAAGAAGAAATCTACGCCAAACTCAAACTTCCCTACATCGAACCGGAACTGCGCGAAATGCGTGGCGAAATCGAAGCAGCTGAACAAGGAAAGCTCCCTTCGCTCATCAAGCTCGAAGACATGCGCGGCGACGTACAGATGCATTCCACAGCCTCCGACGGGCGCAACACGGTTGAAGAAATGGGCGAAGCAGCGCGCGCCCTCGGCTATGAATTCATCGCCATCACAGACCACTCGAAAGCCGTCTCTGTCGCGAATGGCATGGACGAGAAGCGCACACTCGAGAATATCCGCACGATTCGCGCCGCGCAGGAACGGGTTCCTGGCATCCGGCTCCTCGCCGGAATCGAAGTCGACATCCTGAAAAATGGCAAACTCGATCTCGATAACGAAGTATTGGCGCAACTCGATGTAGTGGTGGCTTCCATCCACTCCTACATGAATCTCGATCGCACGGAAATGACGGAACGCCTTCTCGCGGGTGTCGAGAATCCGTACGCCCAGATCGTCGCGCATCCAACAGGCCGGCTACTTCTGCGCCGCGATCCCTACGCCTACGACATGGAGAAAATCCTCGACGCCGCCAAAAACAATTCCGTCGCGATGGAATGCAACGCGTATCCCGACCGCCTCGATTTGAACGACGTCCATCTCCGCATGGCCAAGGAGCGTGGCGTAAGGATCGCAATTTCAACCGATGCGCACTCCACTACCCACCTTCGCTTCATGCAGTATGGAGTTGCAACTGCGCGCCGCGGCTGGATCGAAAAGAAGGACGTAATCAACGCGCTGCCCGTCGACCAATTCCTGGCGGTGCTTCGCCAGAAGCCAACTGCCGCACCCGCCGCTCCCGTGGCAAGTACTGCGAAGAAGAAGTCTGCTTAGAGGTCGAGTAACGGAACATTTGCAGGCATTCTTGCGTACTTCACACTGGAACCGCTTAAACGCCTGCTCGTCCCGAGGCTCAACGGAGTGACACGAATGAGATTGACCACCTGGATGATAGCCGGGATTCTGATGTCAGCCATCTCGTGGGGAGCCGCGGCTCAGCCCGCGCGCGCAGACGAATGGACGAAGACGTACAAAGTCAGCGGCCATGCCAACCTGCATGTCGATACCGACGACGGCGACGTCAACATCCTCGCCGGCGATCCCGGGCAAATCGAAGCCCGTGTCACCGCCGACGGCTTCAAGATCGGCCCCGGTGATGTACGCGTGGACGAGCACCAGGAAGGCGACAACGTCACCATCAGCGTCAAGATGCCGCACTTCAATTTCTCATTCTTCGGCGGCCGGCACCGTTCTGTACACATCGACGTTCGCGTGCCAAAGGACCTGAACCTCGACGTGCACACGGGCGACGGCAACGTCAACTCCCAGCCTATTTCGGGCGATATTCGAATCAACACCGGCGACGGGCACATCACCGTCAATGGGCTCAAGGGTTCCATCAACATGCGTTCTGGCGACGGCAATATTCAGGCATCGGGCCTTGATGGTTCACTCGAGGTCGATACGGGCGACGGGCATGTCTCCGTTGACGGCCGCTTCGATTCCTTGAATCTAAAAACGGGTGACGGCAACATAGAAGCGCGTGCCATGAACGGGTCGAAGGTCGCGAACAGTTGGCGCCTGCACTCCGGCGACGGCCATATCAACATGTGGCTCCCCGGCGATTTCAACGCCAATCTCGACGCGCACACCGGCGACGGCAAAATAACGCTCGATTTTCCGATTCGCGTTTCTGGCTCGCTAAGCCACTCCTCGATTCACGGCACACTCAATAATGGCGGCGGCACAGTTTCCATCACATCAGGCGACGGCTCGATCCATTTGCAGAAGCTATAGAATCAAGCTTCCGGGCGGGAATCAAACACGAGCCAAAAGGCCAGCCGCCGATAGCTAGCTGGTGCAAGTTTTTTCCCCTTTGCGTGTCAGCGGAAACCTGCAAATGTCTGCCAAAAGACATATCTCTCCAATCTACCGAAATCTTAGAGCCTTATAATTCAGAGACTTACGCGGCAGTTGTCTTTGGCAGCTCTCGTGCCTTAATACCCGCGACTGTTGCTGGCTGATAGCTAGAGGAGCCGCATGATTGCCTTTGTGATGATGGGTCTGGTTGCGGTGCTCGGGTTTCTCTGTCTTTCCGGCGGAATCGCAGATTGCGCGCGCCGGACTCAACCAGCCCCGAAGAAATAGCTTTCATTCATTCCTCAATACCAGCGCCTTTCTCCCTTTCCCCAGACGAATCTTCACTTAAGTTTCAATCGAATGAATCAGGTCACGCAACGCTTTACATTCGCGAGACTACAGCATAACCGCGATTCCCTACCGCTGGGCCGAGCAAGGTTGCAAATTGCCAAGCGATACCGCATCATGGCTTTTCTTCAGATCGCATAACTTCATCTACAAACCACGGGGGATTCTGAATGCGCAGGCCGGTGAGTGTTGCTCCGCCAAAAGGAAAACTGGGAGTCCTGACGCCAGGAATGGGCGCGGTGGGTACCACCTTTATGGCGGGCGTCGAATTAGTGCGGCGAAAAGAGTCGTTGCCGGTGGGCTCGCTCACGCAGATGGGCACGGTCCGCCTCGGGAAGCGCACAGATAATCGGGTCCCAAAAATTAAAGACTTTGTGCCGCTGGCGAACCTCGATGATCTCGTCTTCGGCGGTTGGGATGTATTTCCCGACGATGCCTACGAAGCCGCCTCGAAAGCAGGCGTACTAGATGCGAAGGATTTAGCCAAGGCTCAGAAATTTCTCAAGAACATCAAGCCGATGAAAGCCGCATTCGACCAGACTTACGTAAAAAATCTTCACGGTACGAATGTCAAGAAAGCCAAAACCAAATTCGATCTCGCCGAGCAGCTCCGCGAAGACATTCGCGACTTCAAAAAGAAAAATAAGCTCGACCGCCTCGTTATGGTCTGGTGCGCCTCCACGGAAGTGTTCCTGAAACCCGAAGACGTCCACAAGGATTTAGCGTCCTTCGAAAAAGGGATGAAGGCGAACCATCCCGCCATCGCGCCTTCGATGCTGTATGCCTACGCCGCTATCAGCGAAGGCGTCCCCTTCGCCAATGGCGCGCCGAACCTCACCGTCGACATTCCAGCCCTCGAAACCTTTGCGAAAGACCAGCATGTTCCGATCGGCGGCAAGGATTTCAAGACCGGCCAAACGCTGATGAAAACAGTCCTTGCCCCTGGCTTCAAAGCCCGCATGCTCGGCCTCAATGGCTGGTTTTCCACCAACATCCTCGGCAATCGCGACGGCGAAGTGCTCGAAGATCCCGGTTCCTTCAAAACAAAAGAAGAATCAAAGCTCGGCGCCCTGGAATACATTCTGCAGCCGAATCTTTACCCCGACCTATACGGCAAGATTCACCATAAAGTGAGAATCAATTACTATCCGCCGCGCGGCGACAACAAAGAAGGCTGGGACAACATCGACATCTTCGGCTGGCTCGGCTACCCGATGCAAATCAAAGTCGACTTCCTCTGCCGCGATTCGATCCTTGCCGCGCCGATCGTTCTCGATCTTGCCCTGTTCTTCGATTTAGCGCAGCGCGCAGGAATGCGTGGCATTCAGGAATGGCTGAGCTTCTATTTCAAATCACCGATGTGCGCCAAGGAGCTTTACCCCGAGCACGACCTCTTCATTCAGCTCATGAAATTGAAAAACACGCTGCGCTGGATGATGGGCGAAGAGCTGATTACCCACTTGGGCGCTGAGTATTACGACTAGCGGCCGAGAATCATTCCAATTCACTCCACTCATGCAGCTTGACACTGGGCCGCTTGCAGAGTAGTGTCACCCCGGTACGATTCCTGGTCGCACCAAATCCAAAACCAAAATATTTCTTGTCCGCATCAACGGTGCGGACACTTATGCTCGTGTTCCTTTAAGGAGGAATATAGATGCCCAGCAAGATGTTGAAGTCAGTTGTTCTCGCAGTTGCGCTTTTGACCACCGCCGCCGGTTCCTTTTCCGCCCGCGCGCAGGGCAGCTCCGATGAAAAGGAAAAGCCGCCCGTCTATACCTACGTAGCCCAGTGGGCGGTAGCTCGCCCCGATTGGCCTGCATTCGAGAAGTATGACGCCGCGCAGAAGCCGGTTTTCGACAAGCTCATGGCCGACGGAACGATCATCGGTTACGGCTTTTTCAAAATGGCAGCGCACACCGAAGGCTCCCCCAATCATGGCAGTTGGTGGACCGCTTCGTCGATGGCCAATCTAATGAAGGTCCTGTCGCTTGTCGGAGCTCAGTCCGTTCCCGCGGACATCGAAAAAATTGAAGCCGCCTCCAAGCACTTTGACTTGATTCTCACCAGTCGCCAATACGCGGCCCATGCCGGCAGCTTCGACAACGGCTATCTTCGAGTCGCAACTTATCGAAGCAAGCCGGGTCAAGGCGAGCCGATGGAGAAGGTCATCAACTCCTACATCGTCCCGTTTCTTGACAAGCTGATGGCAGATGGCTCACTTCACAGTTATTCGGTGGACCGCGAAGCGATTCACTCGGACGATCCCAGCGAGATCGACATCGCGATCGTCACGAATAACGCAGACGGACTCGACAAATTCATGGCAGCACTGGAAGCCAACGGTAAAGCCAATCCAACCGGCGGTCCGGCATTCGGCGCCGCCACGGAGTCCTCGGCGCATCGCGACTTCCTCGCAATCGCGTCGGGTGCTTCGAAGTAGCCCAATTTCAGAATACCCAAAACACAAAACGCCCTGGCTGCCGGTTAGGCGACCAGGGCGTTTTTCTTTTTCGTGATTAGAAGCGTAGGCTAAAATAGGTTCCACAGAAACTGGTTGTAAACCTCGTGGTGGTACTGCACCTCCGGCGTCTTCACAAACGTGCCCAGAAGATGCGGACAGCGATCCGCCGAGGCCTGCTTCAATTCCGCGTAGCGGTTTTTTACGTCCTCGCCCAGCAGCTTCGTCGTCCAGTCTGCCTTGCGGAAATCCTGCAGCGCCGAATAAATGTTGTCCGGCAGATAGCGCTCCGCCTGCCGCAGATTCTTGATCTTCGCCGTTTCGCCATCGAGCCCGGTCTTGAAAATCGAGAGCATCACCATATAAGGACTCGCATCGGGACTTACCGATCGCACCTCTACGCGCATGCTTTTCTCGTTCCCGATCGGAATCCGAATCATCGAGCCGCGATCTACCGGCGAAGCCTTGATCTGGTTCGGCGCCTCGAAGTGAGGATCGAGCCGCCGGTACGCATTCACACTCGCATTCAGCAGCAGGCATAAGTCATTTCCGTGGGTCAGAATACGATCGACAAATGCCCATCCAAACTTGCTGAGCTTCTCGTCCCCCTTGGGATCCCAGAACATATTTTTCGAGCCCTTGCTCACGGAGACGTTTGTGTGCATGCCGCTCCCGTTTACTCCCACCACCGGCTTCGGCAGGAAACTTGCCGTTAGCCCCATGCGCGTCGCCACCTGCCGGCAGATCAGCTTGTAGAGCTGGATCTGGTCCGCCGCCGCCACCACTTCCCCGTAGCCATAGTTAATTTCGAATTGTGACGGTGCCACTTCCGGATGATCCTTCTCATTCTGGAAACCCATCGCGCGCTGCACTTCCGCGCAGGTATCGATGAAAGTGCGCAGCGGATCGCCCGGCAGCGAGTGATAGTAGCCGCCGGTATTGACGTACTCGAATTTTCCGGTCTCGTTGTACCGGCTCTCGGCATCCTTGCCGTTGAAAAGAAATCCTTCGATCTCATTCGCCGCGTTCAGCGTGTAACCCTCCCGCTTGTGCAGTTCGTCCGCGTATCCCTTCAGCACGCCGCGAATGTCGGCGCTATAGGGTGAACCGTCCTTGTCGATCACTTGCCCGAATACGAGAACTTTCCCCGAGCCAAATACGTCCGCCGGCGCCCAGTAAAACGCGCCCCAGTCCATCGCCAAGCGCAAATCGCTTTCCCGCTGCGCCGTGAAACCACGAATCGACGAACCATCAAACGTAAGATTGTCCCAACTCTTGATGAGGAATTTTTTGTCGTAGTCCAGCATGTGCAGGCGGCCTTCCAGGTCGCTGAACAGCACTGTTACGGCCTTAATGCCCTTTTCGTCGGTGAGGTACTTCAGCCGCTCCTCCTGGATTTTGTGAGGTGCGACGCGGTTTTTCCGCTGCTCCTTCGCCTTTATATTCAGCTCTTCCAACTCTGCATACGATAGCGCCAGGAATTCGCGAAGTTCGTTGGACATGATCCTCCTAAGATTAGGTAAACCTCAACTCAGTGGAAGGAACAAAGGGAAGCCACACTGAGCGGTTTACCGCGACAAGGGTATCGCGCCGCTCTTGCGACCGTCAAATCCAAAAAATGAATGGCTCAGCCCACAACTTGAGCGACAAAGAACAATTTGGTTTGCGCTACAGCAGAATCGGCGGAGCTATGCCGAGGGTGCCTCAATCAAACTGAACCCAACTTCGGGAGTCGCGGTGGGAGCGTTCTGACGGGAAGACTCGCTGTGAGTTCGGCCATGCGCGGCAGATCGCAGGCTCCGGCGTTTCGTCAATCGACGCACTGGCTTGCTCAATATTTCCCGCAAGCGCACGCGAGCTTTGTGAAGCTGCGACTTTGAATTCCCCACCGTGCATCCGGCAATCGCCGCAATTTCTTCATGGCGGTAGCCTTCCACATCGTGCAGAAGGAACATCATCTTGCAACCCGGCGCAAGTTGGGCAATCGCCCGCTCCAAGTTCACCCGATCGATCGTTCCGCTCAATTGCAGGTCCCGCTCGCCCAATTGCACCGGCGCTTTCGAGCCGTTTTCATCCCAATCGTTCAACTCGTCGAGCGAAGCGGACGCGACGTTCTTCTTTCTCAGGCGCATTAAAACCGTGTTGACCGCCACGCGATGAACCCACGTCGAGAAAGCAGACTCACCACGGAAGCTCTGAATTTTTCGGAAAATCATTAGGAACGTCTCTTGCGTCAGATCCTCCGCCTCGCTCCGCTCCACGGACATTCGCAGACATATGGCGAACACTCTGCGGCTGTGCAGTCGATAGAGAACCTCGAATGCTGCCGCGTCGCCCTGTTGTGCGAGCAAGATCGCTTCGGATTCGGAGATTTCATTGTTTGTCGGATGCACGGATGTTTTCATCCCCATGCTCCTCAGGATTCAAAATGGAGCGCCGGCAGGGCTGGCACTCACTTTCCACTACCGCTACGGATGGCCTTTTATTCCTCGAAGAGAAAGGATTCCGTCACACCACGGTTATCGCGCCGCCTCAAAACCGACTTTTTGTTGTATTCAGGTTCAGAAGCACGGGTACAATCACGCCTGCTTGGGGAGCCTATGAACAAAATCTACGCTGCGATCCTGGTGTGGCTGATATTTGCGCTTCCGCAGTGGGCCCAATCCCTCGAGGGGGCCGGCGTTCCCTATGTCATCACCAACGTCACGGTCGTAGACACCACAGGCGGTCCGTCGCGGCCAAACTTCTCCGTAGTGATCGACGGTAACCGCATCACTTATGTGGGAAAAGGCCATCTACACATCCCCAAACAGGCGCATGTGATCGACGGAACAGGGAAATACCTAATTCCCGGCCTCTGGGACATGCACATCCACACCTTTTTCGGAGACTGGGTCCCGGGCGGGAAGGAAGTCACTCTGCCACTATTCATCGCCAACGGAGTCACCGGCGTGCGCGACATGGGCAGCGACCTCGACTTAATCCTTGACGCTCGTCGCGACACAGCCTCGGGATCTCTCCTTGGCCCGCGCATGATCGTAGCAGGCCCGATGCTCGACGGCCCCAAGACTCAATTCCCTGCCTCCATCGCGATCGCCACTCCCGATGACGGCCGCCGCGCGGTGGACATGTTAAAAAGCCGAGGTGTGGATTTCATCAAAATCCAATCCTATGTTCCCCGCGATGCTTATTTCGCGATTGCGGATGAGTGCAAGAAACAGAACATCGTCTTTGTCGGACACGTGCCGGATTCAATTCGTGGCTCGGAGGCCTCCAACACAGGGCAAAAGAGCTTCGAGCACCTGATTGGCATCTTCGAGGGCAGTTCGACCGTTGAAGACGAACTTTTGAAAGGCCCGAAAGGTCCCGGACGTTTTCTTGAGACTTACGACCCGGCGCGTGAAGCCGCTCTGATACAGCTACTCGCAAAAAATCAAACCTGGCAATGCCCCACTCTTTACTGGGAGCGCGGACAATGGCTGGTTGACTCTATTGACGTCACGAAGGATCCGGACGGTAAATATGCGCCCGTGTTCTGGCGCGAGAAAAGCTGGCCCAAATTTACGGCCGGAATCATAAAAGACCTCGATACCGATCCGCTTCCCGTCCGGCAAAAATTCGTCGAGCACGAGCTCGACATCGTCAAGAGACTCCACCAGGCCAACGTTCCGTTTCTCGCCGGAACAGATACTCCAGCCGGTGTCGACGTTCTCCCCGGTTTCAGCCTCCATCTCGAATTGCAGCGCTTCGTCGCAGCCGGCTTTACTCCCATAGAAGCGCTCCAGACTGCAACAATCAACCCGGCAAGGTTCCTCGGTAAAGACGGCGATTGGGGAACGGTTGAAAAGGGCAAGATTGCCGACCTTGTTCTCCTCGATGCAAATCCCCTCGAAGATATTGGCAACACGCAGAAAATAGCCGCGGTCTTTTCCAACGGGCGCTATTACTCCCGAACACAACTGGACCGCCTATTGGCGGACGTTCAAGTCTACTCCGCTTCTCACTAGGCCGACCTTCGGCCAAAATTCGCTACAGCAAATCCCCTAAGTCCTTACAGACTTCCCGGCATGGAACGCCCACCCCTGCGTTCTTATACTGCGCCACATTGTTAGCGCCTTGAAGTTGTGTTGGGCGCCTGACAGCCAAGCGATTCCGTGGCAAGCAAGCCCGGAAGTGAGTTCGAAACTGGATCGGCCTAACTGACAAACCGGAGGAATTGGATGCGGACTATCCTGCTCATCGTGCTCGTACTGCTCCTGATCGGCGCGCTTCCCGCTTGGCCGTACAGCACAGGATGGGGCTACTACCCAAGCGGCGGGCTTGGGCTGATTCTGCTGATTCTAATCATCCTCGCAGTAATGGGTCGAATTTAAGGATTTAAGAGCGAACTCATGCGCATCCTTTTTATTTCTCGCCGTCAAGTTCTAGTTCGCAACCTTCGAGCTTCAGAGCCGCCACCGATCAGCACGTAACCGCGCATTCTCCCGCTCGGGCTAGCAACCTGCCGGGGCTGACCGCCGTCAGCCCCTTCCCTCCTCTAAATTAATCGTGACACACTATTTCCGCAGCAGCTCCGTGAACTGTTCGAGTTCGCGGCTATTCAAATCCGATACCGCGCAGTGGTACATGCCGTTCGCCTCCCACGCAATCATGTTGTAACCCTGCACCGACTTCATCCGCTTCGGCTCCCCAGTTTCCTTTCCCTCGGGCCACACGAAAACATTAATCAGGTGTTGCTGCCGCTGATAAACCAGCGCCGCTACTGCACGATGATCCACATAGTCCAGCCGTCCGCCCACGAGAGGGTAACCGTCTTCCGCCAGGTCGCGGACGGGTGGCGAGAAATCGAGTTTCCCGTTGAACCAGGGCTTTACCGTGTGCTGATCCGTGGATTTCACATCGAACAAATGATCGGGTTGTAGCGAACGAATGTGGCTAGAAACGATCTCCTCTGTGAGCAGATCGGAATTGCCACGTCCGCTCAATCCCGGCACCACGCGCCAGGTC
>DATNKB010000251.1:0-4553 GCA_035603595.1 Candidatus Dormiibacterota bacterium | reverse complement strand
GACATCGAACTACATGGCCGGCGAAATTCGTGAACCGCGCAAGAATCTGCCCCGAGCGTTGGTGTTTGGAGTTCTCGGAATTATCGCGCTGTATCTCACCGTAAATTTTGTCTATGTCCAGGCGCTCTCTCCGGCTGCACTTGCGGCTACTTCGACGCCGGCATCGCAAGTTATGCGCCTGGCATTTGGCCGGGCCGGAGCTTCGCTCGTGGCCGCCTTGATAGCGATCTCCACTGTCGGATTTCTCAGCCAGGCGTTGCTTTCCTATCCCCGTCTTTATTTCGCGATGGCCAGCGATGGGCTTCTTCCCGCCTGGTTTGCGCGAATCAATCCGCGAACGCTGGTACCCACCGGCACGATCATCTTGCAAGGCGCGGTTACAATCGCGGTCGTGCTTCTCGGCACTTACGAGCAGATTATCAGTTACGTGGTGGTGATGGACTGGCTTTTTTTTGGCTTAACGGCGACCTGCATTTTCGTATTTCGGGCCCGAGAGAAGCGCGAGGCGCTTGCTGACGCCGCCGATAAAAAAGGTTTTCGGGTTCCCGGCCATCCCTGGACCACCGGCTTGTTCGTCGCCATCGCATGGTTCATTACCATCAACACAATCTACAAATATCCTCGCAATGCAGGCGTCGCACTGTGTATTCTCTTCGCCGGGTTCCCTGTCTTTTACTTCTTTCGCGGGCGCGCGCGACGCTCGATTGGCTCTAAGCGAGATTGATGAGCCCGCAACGGCGTGAAATCCGGTCGGCCTATATTGAATGGGCGAAGCTCCGCTCCGAAGCGCCCTACAAGCTCGCCGGCAGCGACATGCTCGCCTACCCGCTGAAGGACTTGCCGGTCCGCATCGAGCAACTTGAAATTGCGAGCCCCACCGACGGCTATGGCTATGCTCCGCTCGTCGAACGGCTCGCGAAAAAGGCCGGAGTTCCAGCCGATTGCGTCGTTCAAGCGCAAGGCACATCCATGGCGAATCATCTCGCCATGGCGGCGCTTCTCGAGCCAGACGATGAGGTGCTGATCGAAGAACCAGCCTACGAAGCGCTGCTCGCCGTAGCCCACTATCTGGGCGCCAAAGTTCGTCGCTTCCCGCGCCGCTTCGAAAACGGTTTCAAACTCGATCCCCGCGAAGTGGAGCGCTCCATCTCCCCTCGCACTCGCCTGATCGTAGTCACTAACCTGCACAATCCCACCGGGGTGCGCACGCCCGATTCCACGCTAAAGCTCGTAGGCGACATTGCGCGCAGCCTCGGCGCACATGTCCTCGTCGATGAGGTTTATCTCGAAGCCTGCTTCGATTCGCCCGGGCGATCCGCATTTCATCTCGGTTCGAATTTCGTAGCGACAAGCAGCTTGACCAAGGCCTATGGTCTCTCCGGCCTCCGCTGCGGCTGGATTCTCGCGGCGCCAGCCCTGGCCGAAAGAATGTGGCGGCTGAACGATCTGTTCGGAGTGATGCCCGCACATCCAGCGGAATTAATCAGCGTCGCTGCGCTCGACAATCTGCCGCAAATCGCAGCGCGCGCGAAGGCGCACGTCGATACGAATCGCACCCTGCTGAAACAATTCCTCGATTCGCGAAAGGATCTCCTCACAATCTGGCCAGAGGCGGGGACAGTCGTGTTTCCGCAACTAACCAGCGGTCACGTCGAAGCCTTCTGCCAATTGCTGCGCGAAAAATACGAAACCAGCGTCGTACCCGGCCGCTTTTTCGAAGCCCCCGATCACATCCGTATCGGAGTGGGCAGCAAGACGGAAAACGTGCGCGAAGGACTGTCCCGCATAGGCGCAGCGCTCGATGAGTTCGCCACGAAACGCACCAGCGCGAAATAATTCGCATCGTGAGCAATAGCGACGAACGATAGCGGAAGACTACGCTCGTGCTCGCTTGCTCTTTGAGCCCTTGGGCCGAAGAAGTTCGACGAGGGCCTGCGCCGCCGCTGAGAGCGGCCGATCCTGCCGGTAAACGAGATACACGCGCCGCTCAATATGCATCTGGCGCAGCCGGAGCTCGCGCAAATCGCCCCGCGCGATTTCCTGTTCCACGCACATCCGCGGCACGATTGCCACACCCCGCTTCATTTCGACAAAGCGCTTAATGCTTTCAATCGTCGGCAACTCGATATCCATCCGTAGCGTCGCCCGATGCTTCGCAAACATCTGAATCACGCGCCGACGGTAAGGCGACTCCACGATATGCGCCACGAACGTCTCGCCCTCCAGCGCCGAAATATCCACTTCACGCCGCTTCGCCAGCGGGTGCCCCGGCCAAACGACCAGAGCCAGCGAGTCGCGATAGAACTCGACTGTCGTCAATTCGCGCTCTTCCGGCAGGTAGGAAATCACGCCGATATCAAGCTGATGGTTCAGCAATTCGTGAGGCACGTCCCGGGAAAACACGCGATGCACACGAATTTGAATTCCCGGATACAGCTTCCGATACTGCTCAAGCGCCGGAAGCAAAGCGTGAATCGAGCTTTCATTCACCCCGATCGCCACCTGCCCGCGTTTCAGGCCATTTAACTGCTGCATCCCCTTGTGAATTTCTTCGCGCAGATTCAGCATTCGGTCCGCATATTCGAGCAGCAGCGTGCCGGCGTCCGTCAGCGTACGAGCGCCCGTCCCGCGCACGAATAGCGGCTGCCCCACCCAGTCTTCCAGCTTTCGCATCGCGATGCTGATTGCCGGCTGCGTCCGGTACAGCTTTTCCGCAGCGCGCGAATAGCTCTGCTCCCGCGCTACCGTCTGAAACACCTGCAACGCCGCCAAATCCACATACCCTCCAAACCGTCTGTGAGTAACTCGGGTCCCCGCGGCCAGTTTCGGGGTTAGAAGACCTAAGGCCTGTATAAGCGAAGCTTATTCTACATGCAACAATTATAAATTGGACACGCTTGGTCGCGGCGCGTTCCACTGATCCCCGCATACAGGGAGCGTCATGGACACGATCCACATCTTCGACACCACGCTGCGCGACGGCGAGCAGTCCCCCGGCTTCTCGATGCACAGGGATGAAAAGCTTCGCCTGGCGCGACAGCTCGAACAGCTCGGCGTCGACATTATTGAAGCGGGATTTCCCATCGCATCGCCCGGGGATTTGGAAGCTGTCCGCGCCGTAGCCGGCGAAATCCGCAGCTGCAAAGTGGCGGCTCTAGCTCGGGCTCGTCAGGAAGATGTTGACGCCGCATTGCGTGCCATCGAACCAGCTGTCCATCCTCGGCTTCATATTTTTCTCGCTACCTCCGATCTCCATCTGAAGCACAAGCTGCGCATCGAACGGCATGAGGCGCTCGATCAAGTAATCAGCATGGTGCGCTTCGGTTGCGAGCACACGGAAGAAGTGGAATTCTCAGCGGAGGACGCCAGCCGCAGCGACGTCGAGTACCTCTGCGATGTGGCGGAAGCAGCTGCCGAAGCCGGCGCCAAAATCATCAATCTCCCAGACACCGTCGGCTACGCAACGCCCGATGAATACGGCGAAATGTTTCGCACCGTCCGCGCCCGGCTGAGCGCATATCCAAAAATCATTTACAGCGCGCACTGCCACAACGACCTGGGCCTCGCAGTCGCGAATTCACTCGCCGCAATCGCCGCCGGCGCGCGCCAAGTGGAATGCACGATCAACGGAATCGGTGAGCGCGCTGGCAACGCGTCGCTCGAAGAAATCGCTGTAGCGCTCCATGTCCGGCAAAGCCGTTTCTGCGCCGCAACGAATGTTCGCCTCGAGAAAATATATTCCACCAGCCGTCTGCTCACCGCGATCACGGGAGTCTCCGTCCCGCCGAATAAAGCCGTAGTCGGCGCCAATGCCTTTGCCCACGAAGCAGGCATTCACCAGGACGGCATCTTGAAAAATCCGCTCACCTACGAAATTATTTTGCCCGAAAAAGTGGGAGTGCCGAGCCGCAGGCTCGTTCTAGGAAAGCATTCCGGCCGCAACGCGCTGCGTGCCCGGCTCGTCGAACTCGGCTACGAGACCACTCCAGCGGAACTCGCGGACTGCTATCGTATGGCCACAGAGCTCGCCGATTCTGCAAAGCAAGTCACCGACCGCGATCTGCTTTCCTTTATCCACCAGGTTCGCCGCGGACGCACGGCTTCGCCGGCCACCTCCTCGGTTCGCGCGCGGCCTCGCGCTGTTGCAGCACGCTGAAGACAAGAGTTAAAAACGGATACTGAAGAGGGAAAAAACATGGGTTCCATTCGCAAAACAATTGCAGTTCTACCGGGTGACGGCATCGGACCAGAAGTCACACGCGCTTCCGTCCATCTCCTTCAAGACTGCGCCGCAGCGCACGGCCACACTTTCGAATTCCGCGAACTTCCCTTCGGCGGCTCCGCCATCGACGCCTTTGGCACTCCTCTACCTGCGTCGACGCTCGCGGAATGCCGCAGAGCCGATGCGATTCTGCTCGGTGCCATAGGCGGGCCGAAGTGGGACACGCTTCCACTCGCAAATCGCCCCGAAAGCGGCCTGCTCGCTTTGCGGAAAGAACTCGGTCTCTACATTAATCTTCGTCCGATTCGTTTGCGCCACGCCTTGCAGGGAA
>DATNKB010000250.1:0-2467 GCA_035603595.1 Candidatus Dormiibacterota bacterium | reverse complement strand
ACCCCCATCTTTGAAGAGGGGAATGGCCTTCTGCACCGTGAAGAATGTTCCTTTCGCATTTAAATCGAAGGTTTTGTCGAAATGAGCTTCGGTAGCCGCTCCAATGGGTGCGACTTCACCCCAGCCCGCGTTTGCGAAGAGTACGTCGAGGTGACCGTGTTTCTCTTTCACCACGGCATAGAGCCGGTCCAAGTCCTCTAGGCGCGTTACGTCGCCCGTGACTGTCGTGACGTGTTTTCCAATTAAGGCTGCGGCCTCTTTCAGCTCCTTTTCTCGGCGGCTTGTGATTACGACGAGGGCACCTTCTTCCACGAAGCGTTTGGCTGTGGCCAAACCAATCCCGCTACTTCCGCCTGTGATTACTGCAACTTTCCCTTCAAGCTTTCCCATAGTGACTCCCTTCGTATTCGGTACACTAGGGTAGATTCTTTTGGAAGTGGACGAGAACTGCTCTTGAGTCCAATACTTTTGTCTATTCGTCCAAAGAAGGAGGGAAAGTTGGACCCGATAACAGACATTTTTAGAACGATGCACGTAACCGCTTTCGGTCTGCACAGGCTCGAAGCCACAGCCCCGTGGGGTATAAAACAGGAAAACCAGACCGAAGAAAATGTCACGCCTTCCGACAAAAAGACGTCACCCACAGATTTGGCGCACTTCGCCATGCTTTCGCGCGGCAACTGCTGGCTGAGCGTGGAAGGGTTTGCGGAGCCGATTCCTCTCACTGGTGGTGATTGCTTTTTGCTGGCTAAGGGGACTTCGATTGTTTTACGCGACAGCCCGCGAACACGCCCGAGGTGGAGCTTCCGCGAGATCGGGGCCAAGGCCAACGGCAATGTCGCTCTGTGTGGAGGCGGTGGCGCACCGACGACAATCGTCTGTGGATCCTTGAGTTTCGATCGCGCCAGCCTGAGGCCGATCACTCAGCTATTGCCGAACTTCATTTTGATGAAGGCCGATCAGGCACGCACGCTTGCTCTTCACACCACAGTGCAGGCGCTCGCGTCAGAGATGGAAGAACAGGCGCCGGGATCTGAAGTCGTCGGGAGTCGACTGGCCGAGGTTCTGTTTATCCATGTACTCCGGGCGCATATCGCGTCGAGGCCAGAACGCAACAAAGGATGGCTTCGTGCAATTTTCGATCCTCAAATAGGCGCTGCTCTGAGTGTCATTCATGACAGAGTGAATACACCCTGGACGGTCGAATCCCTGGCCGAAGCGGCGGGCATGTCTCGCTCCGCATTCGCAGCACGTTTCAAAGAGCTACTCGGACAAACGCCGCTGAAATACGTAACCGAGTGGCGGATGCAGAAGGCGATACAGCTACTTGAACGGCGTGACAAAAAGCTCCCAGAAGTCGCTCGATTGGTCGGTTACGAGTCCGACGCCGCATTCAGTAAGGCGTTCAAGCGAGTTGTCGGGGCTAATCCTGGTGAATACGTCAGACGTGTTTTGAAGGACCCAAAATCAACCGAAGCAGGCCACGATCAGTCCCAATAAACGCCAAGCATCCAGGATTTTGCCTCCAGCCTAGCCGACTTCCCAGTACCGATACCAAGAGAGCACGCTCAGAGGAGAATGTTTTATCCTCGATGTGCGTACAGCACCTGCTGGCTCCGGTGTGCTGGCAGCACTCCTTCCACGGAGATTTCCGATGCTCAGATTTTTCATCGCTGCGTTATGCGCCCTAATCCTGATACCTAAGGCAAGCGCTCAGCAGTTTGATTTCTCAGAAACTGCCGCGCACGATCCAGCGATTCTATCCACGACGGTTACAAAGTTAGCGACTGAAATTCTGCCCGTCTACAAAGAGACGGACCGGGAGGCCTATCTAACGAATCTTGCTGCACTTCAAGCCGCAGCGGGCAAGTATGACGAGGCTGCACAGGGTTATGGCGCGCTATGCGACTACCGCCGCTCCGCGCACATCAGCAACGCTGAGTGGCGCGATCTCCAGTACGAGATCTACGTTCGCGCCAAAGCCGTTGCGGAGAAGCAGAAGTTGCCTTTCGATGAGGCATATCGGCAGGCTTTTCGCTCGGTCTTCGCGAAACTGGACGACGTAACCGGGGCACGGGCGATGCCTCTGTTTGATATTGTGGATGAAAGCTGGAGCGGGCCGACGCTTCAGGGTGAACTCGATGCGCAGAAAGGCAAAACCGGCATCACGCTGGATGCTGCAGTCGCTCTGATACATGATTACGAAGCCGTGCAGGCTTATGGCGAAACCAAGGCACTACGGCCCGCTCTCATCGCAGAGGACGACAGCCATCGCTACGTTACCGAAAAGGACATCAGGGTAAAGACTGCAGACGGTGCCACAGTCTGTGCGCTGGTATCTCGCCCGCGAGACTTTGTTGGGCGGCTCCCCGCGCTTTTCTTCTTCTCCATCTATTACGACCCCGCTGACGCTTTGAACGATGTCCGTCTGCCGGCAGCGCACGGATATGCGAGCGTTGCAGGGTTT
>DATNKB010000249.1:0-5675 GCA_035603595.1 Candidatus Dormiibacterota bacterium | reverse complement strand
TCGACTTGTTTGACCTCAACCTTCGTTACCTTGATACCCCAAGGCTCCGTATCCTGGTCAAGGATTTGTTGCAGCTTGGCGTTAACCTTTTCGCGCTCGGAGAGAATCGAGTCCAGTTCAAACTGGCCTACCAGGCTGCGGAGAGTGGTCTGTGCGAGTTGGGAAGTTGCGTACAAGTAGTTCTGGACCTGTGAGAGAGCGAGATTCGCGTCGACGACGCGGAAGTAGCAGACCGCGTTTACTTTTACGGAGACGTTATCGCGAGTGATCACGTCTTGCGGGGGCACGTCGAGCGTTTCAATTCGCAAGGAGATGCGCGTTAGCTTGTCGATCGGGAAAAAGACGAGCCGCAGGCCGGCGCCCTTTGCTTCGGGAAGCATGCGGCCCAGACGCAGAACCACGCCGCGCTCCCATTCCTTGATCACGTAAACGGAATTGAAGAACCAGATGAGAAAAATCAATATGCCAATGGCAAAAAACATTGTCCCAAATTCCATTACTGCCTCCCCTCGAGCGTCTCGTGCGAATGGGCCGGGTGCGGTGCGTGAGCGGGTTCCACCTCAAGCGTCAGGCCTTTCACTTTTCTGACGCGGACGCGCGCGCCTTTGGGAATACTGACACCTGCCGGAGCAGCGGCACGCCACAATTCACCATGCACGAAAACCATGCCGGCAGCATTGCCGGCTTCGACGGTTTCGGTGACTTCCGCTTCCTCGCCGACCAGTTCCTCTTTACCAGTGGTTTGTTTCCAATTCCGCGAACGAAGCACCAGACGCATCAAGATAACGATGATGACAGCGAACGGCAGCGCGACACCCAGAGCAGTGCTGAGGCTCACGCCCATTCCAGTGAATGGTGAACGAATCAGCATGAGCGCGCCGAGCACCATGGCAATCACTCCACCTACTCCGAGCACACCGTGGGTAGGGAATTTCGCTTCCAGAACAAAAAATATGAACGCGACGATGATCAGCAGCAGGCCCGTGAAGTTCACGGGCAGCATGTGCATCGCGAAGAGAGCCAGGACAAGCGCGATGCCACCGATCACTCCCGGCGCAAACATTCCGGGATGCGAAAACTCAACGTAGAGGCCGAGAACGCCGACGATCAGCAGAATAAAAAAAACATCGGGCTGAACGATTCGTGTGAGGAACTTTTCACGCGGAGTCATCTCGTGCGGAACGACAACCGGCTGCAAAAGAGCTAATTGAAGCTTCGTGCCATCGAGACGCGTGACCGAGCGCCCGTTGAGTTTTGCGAGTAGGTCTTCGCGGTTGGCGGCCATCAAGTCTACGAGCTTGCCGTCGAGAGCTTCTTTTTCGCTGAAGGCTTTGGCATCGGTAACGGCAGTGGCTGCAAGCTCCGCATTGCGCCCGCGCTGCGTGACATAGCTGCGAAGGTATGCGGTGGCCTCGTTCACGATTTTCTTATGCAGCGTGTCGTCAACCTGCACCGGCTGGCCGCCAAGCGCCAGAATCGGCGAGGCCGCGCCCGTATCGGTGCCAGGAGCCATCGCTGCGATGTCGGCTGAAAGCAGGATAAAGAATCCGGCAGAAGCAGCGCGAGAGCCGGTGGGCGCAACATACGCGCACACAGGAACTTTGGACGCGAGGATCGCCTGAATAATTTCCCGCATCGAGGTGTCGAGCCCGCCCGGCGTATTCATCGTGATGAGAATCAACGAGGCGTGATCGGCATTCGCGTCGTTGATGCCGCGGACGATGTATTCGGCGAGCACTGGCTCGATTTCGCCGTCAATGCGGAGCTCGACGACGCTGGCGGAGCTAGTCGGCGCTGGGGTAGATCCTGCGGGCTGGATCAGCGAGAGCGATAGTGCGGCAAGCGAGAAGCAAATCACTGCATAGCGCCGCAATCTTTGGAACAGCATTTCAGGGACACATTATAGCAAGAGAATGGCGTGAAGACGCGAAGCGTTCACGAGGGAAGCTAGTTACACGGCTGCCGCAAGATCGAAGGTTCAACCGCCGCCGCAGCCCTGCTCGCTAATTCTGCTGAGGCGGATCGGTGCGTTTCGCGTCGTTCTGGTATGACGGCATCACGTGCAGAACTTCCTGCACGCGCGCATCTTTGATAACTTTGGCGAAAGCAGGGTCAGTTTCCGCGGACAGGAAATTTTTGTATCCGTCGTCCCGTGCGAGCCTCAAGAAGTGCGCGGCGCGCTCGGCGTCGCCCATAGAGGCATAGGATTTCGCTACGAAAAAGTTGAATAAGCCAGGGTCGGTGGTGGTGCGCTGCTGAATGATTGTGCCGTAACCGCTCTTGCGCTCGAATAGCTGCGGGTCCATCGCGAGCGCCTTGTCAAAGGTGGCCATTGCTTCGGGATACTGTTTGTTCGCGAAGTAGGCGTAGCCGAGATTGCTGTAGATGGTGGAAGTTTCCATCTTTAGTATTAGCGCCTTTTTGTAAAGAACGATGGCTTTGCTGTAGTGTTTCTTCTCGTATTCGACCGTGCCGAGATTGTTGATGGGACTGGCGAAACTCTTATCCGCCTTCATCGCCCGGTGGTAATAACGCTCGGATCGGTTCAGGCTGCCTAGCTCTTGATAGGCGATCGCAACCTTGTTCAGAAGCTGCGCGTTCTTTGGTTCGCTTTCTAGAATCGCTTCGTAGGCGCCCGCTGCCTGGCCGAATTCCTTGCGAGCCATGAAAACGTCGCCCTTCAGCTCGGCAGCCTGGCGTGGAGTGAGTTCGGGCTTTGGCGGCGCTACGTAGACAATATCCGATGAAGTGGCAGACGGATTAGCCGCAGGCTGCGTGGACGTAGTCGCAGGCTGCGTAGATGCGGGCTCGACCTGCTGAGCACCCAGCGACGGGATGAATACAGACAACAGCGGAACGGCAAAAAAGACGAGTCGTCTCATTGCCCTGCTCCTTCCGCGCCTGACCTACGGTTGAGGTTTCGAGCTATCCGCAGGCTTTTTGCTGCCCCCAAAGATACCAAAAATCTTGTCCAGAAACCCCTTTTTCTTTTCTGGTTCTTCGGTTGGCTGCGACCCGTTAGTACTAGGCGCGGTCTTCGCGTGCGATTTCGGCGCGTTTGAACTATTGGACGCGCTCGATGGTGAATTGGGAGCCGCTGGTGGCTGGGGCGAACCTTTGCCGAACAGGTGTGAAAGCCAGGAACCCGACGTCTGGGCGAGACGGCCGTCGCTCTCACCGCAAAACTGGGTCGGTTCCGTGCCAGCGATAAAATACTCCTGTTCGGACTGAGGACACGCGTTATTAGCGAGCTCGCCCGTTCGCGGGTCGATGGCTTCCTGGATCACGCCGGGCGGCGGATCGAAGGCCTCGGTATTCACGTACGCGGGAAGCTTTACCGCGCGTTTCATGAAATCGGCCCAGATTGGGGCGGCCGTCTGGCTGCCGGAGAGACCAAGGTCACGATTGTCGTCGAACCCAATCCAGATCACGCAAAGAAGGTTTGACGTGAATCCAGCGAACCAGCCATCGTGAGAGGTACCGGTCTTCCCTGCGGCTGGCGCGGTGAATCCAAGCGAGCGAACCGAGGCACCCGTCCCACGATTGAGTACGTCTTCCATCAAGCTGGTTGTGAGATATGCCACCCGCGGATCGAGAACCGGACGTGTCTTTGGCGAATCGGACTCCTCCACTTTGCCATCCGAGCCCACCACTCCGCGAAGGTAGAGCGGTTCCGCGCGGGTTCCGTTCGTCGCAAATGCCGTGTAGCCAGCGGCGACATCCACGGGCGTCATTTCGTATGCGCCCAACGCAACGGCTGGAGTGGCCATGATGTTGTTTCCCAGCCCCACCTGCCGCGAGAGCTCGACGACGCGCCGATAGCCGATCATTTCGGCAACTTTTATGGTGGCCACGTTGAGCGAATGGATCAGGGCATCGCGAACTGTCACCGTGCCGTAGAACTCCTGGCCGAAATTGTCTGGAGTGTAATCCTTGCCGTCGAATTGAAACGTCGTAGGAACATCGTCGACCGTCGTGACCGGCGTAACGATGGGCTGCAAATCTTTGACGGCGTTGTCGAATGCCGCGGCATAGACGAATGGCTTGAACACCGAGCCCGGCTGGCGATGAGCCAGAGCGTGATTGAGCTGACTCTCCCCATAGCTCCGCCCGCCAACCAGAGCGCGAATTTCTCCCGTCCTCGGATCAAGCGCGACCAAGGCCACCTGCGGCCGCGGCGCGGGCTGGCCGGCCTTTTTCCAGATTGCATAACGCTTGGCCAGCAGCTTATCCACCTGCTCCATTCCAGTGTGAACCGCAGCTGTGGCCGCGCGTTGCAAACTGGGATCGAGAGTCGTATAGATGCGGTAGCTCTGGCTCTGTAAATCATTTTCCGAGAACTTTTCGAGCAGATGGTCCTTCACCATGTCGACGAAGTAAGGTGAAGAGCCGCTGTCGATTCCGCCGGTTATAAATTTGAATGGAACCTTCTTCGCGGCGGCAGCTTGCTCCTCTGTGGCGTAGTTATTCTCGACCATCTGAGTGAGGACGCGATCGCGCGCTTCGATGGCGCGGTCCATGTGGGTTTCAGCGGTGGCGTAATGATTCGGGGCGCGAATGATGCCGCCGAGGAATGCTGCTTCGCCGAGGCTCAAATCGCGCACGTCTTTTCCGAAGTATGCTTCGGCCGCCTCGCCGAAGCCCCGAATCGCAAAGCTGCCACGATTGCCGAGATAGACTTCATTGGCATAAAGCTCAAAAACCTGCTGTTTTGAAAATCGGTGGTCGATCTCAATCGCCATCAGAACTTCTTTTACCTTGCGGCGCCATTCGCGCTTGGTGGTGAAGAAGAAGCTGCGCGCAACCTGCATATCGATGGTGCTGGCGCCCTGGGCTTTCTGTCCCACGCGGAGATCGGCCAAGGCGGCGCCAATCACGCGCACCCAGTCCAGCCCGCCGTGCTCGAAGAAGCGCTTATCTTCCGTGGCGATCACGGCATCGACCATCACTTTCGGCAGATCGTCGAAACGAACCACTCGCCGCTTCTCCCGTGAGCTGTCAAAGAGATTGGTAATCAACTCCGGTTCGATCTCCGCGGAGTCTCGAGGCACGCCGTTGGAGAGTTGCGAAATCTTTGTGATTGCAGTTGCGGAGAAATTCACGCGTAGGGCGTTCTCATTGTGGAAATAAGAATCGGCCGACGGACGTATTTCAACGGTGGTTCCGGACAGTTTATATACGCCTGGTGCCCCGGCAACTTCGCTTTCCTGATAGCCCGCGCGTAGAAGGTAGGTAGCCAGTTCTTTGGGATGAAGGGTTTCACCCACGTAAATCACTGCCGGAGCGGCGTAGACTCGCGATGTGTTCTGGAAAATCTGGCCCGTAAGGCGTTCGTTAATCAGGCGGCCGAATTGAACATAGTAGTAAGCGAAGAGCGATGTCCCTGCAAGCAACACCGCCAGAGCCATGGAGAGAAGCGCGATACCGTACCGAGACGTCCAGAAGCCCGGCGCGATTCGAATTCTAAACCGGCGATTATTTTCCATCTATCAGCACGTGTGAAAAGGTCATTGTTCGAATGAAAAGCTGGTTTCCGGCCAGCGCGCCGCCGCCAAAGCATTTCCTGCTCCCCTACTGTATGGATTCCTATTCTAAATCGAGCGGTTGTCCGCGTGGTCATGAAAATCGAGGGTGAATTTATAGACTAGCAAGTCGACCGGAACCGAGTAGTCGAG
>DATNKB010000248.1:0-16002 GCA_035603595.1 Candidatus Dormiibacterota bacterium | reverse complement strand
TCCTGATAAGCCACTCGCGCTTTCGCCGTATCGCCCTGCAACGCATATGCGCGAGCTATTCCGAGATGCGCGAGCGCGCCGATGATTTCATTCGTCACGGCTCCGCGATGATCCAGAATTTTCTGGTACTCGCGTGCTGCTTCGGCTCCTTGCCCCGCCGTGCGATACGCTTCCGCCCTCACCCACGCCGGATATAGCGTGGGCGTCGCACCTGCTGCTCCTATTTGCCCGAGTTCGTACCGGGAGGACGATTGCAGAAACTCAACCGCCTTCGACGAATCGCGGTGCGCAACCGCGATCTGGCCCTCAATCGTAGGGATCTGATTGAATTGAGCGACCGTGTCTTCCGGGAAACGCTTTTTGAAATCGTCAACCAGCGTTTGTGCCTTGCTGGCATCACCGCCGGCAGCATAGGCCGTCGCCGCAAGAAACTGCACGTCGCGGCTATTTGTCAGCCGCAGCGCGGCGGCGGCGCCCTCCTGGGCGAGATTTGAATTTCCCACAAAAGCCTCGCGCAGGGCGCCTTCGGCAAGGTAGGAAGCCGCTGTCTCCTTTTCGTCCGCGCGCTCGGCCGAGGCCGCTGCCTGTCGTGTAAAGTCTCGCGCTTTGCGAAGCTGCCCTCCGTACGCTGCGGTATCGGCTTCCATCCCCAGAAACACGTCCTCCACGCCCGTTTTTCCCACCGACCAGGCCACCTGCTGGGCCATCGCCGTCTTGTCATTTTGCAAAAACGCGATCTGATACATCGTGATGCGCAGATAGCCGGAGTCCAGTTTTTTCGCTTGCGCGTCCTGCGAGAGCGCCTTCGCCTCATCGATGCGGTTCAAGGTGATAAAGGAAGAAATCAGATTCGAATAATTCAGGCCACTGGGATTCAGTTTGAATGCGTCCTGCGCTTGCTTAAGACCGTCGTCGTAGTCGCCCAGGACTACGTCGATCACACCAAGGTTAGTCGGGGCGGTTTCTTCCCGTGGATAATTCTGAGCCAGGAGCTTGAACGTTTGCCGGGCCTTATCCAGGTCGCCGGTCGCCATTTCGTCATAGTGCGACTCGATGTAGAATTTCTCGACCTCGCTCACCCGATCCTTGAGTTCGTAGGCCTTTCTGGTGGCTTGCGCCGCAAGTCCAGGCTCGGCGATATTCGCATAGCTCGTTCCAAGCATGGCGTAAGCCATCGCGAAATTGGGGTCCAGTTGAATCGCCCGCTGAAACACGGGAATCGCGCCGGCGAAATCATTCGCGCCGATCATCTGCCGGCCTCGGCTGTATGCCTGTAAAGCCTCCAGAGAAGAAGTAGTCGCCTCACGCAGCGGCTTTTCAAATTTCTGAACCGTACTGAGCGATTCGCCCAACTTCCCGCGCATCTGAGAGGCCGCTTTCCCCAGCGCGTCGAGCACGTGATTTTTGTCCGACGCTTCGGCCTCGGCGCTCGCCAGCGTCTCGCCGTTGGCGCAGTTCACGGCTTTCAGAATGATGGTGTACTGCGACCCAATCTGCGCGATCGAGCCGGTGAGCGTGGCCGCGCTCGACGTTCGCTGGCAAATCTCGCGCGAAATTTCGGGGCTCAACCTCGCGTCCGGCGTCTGTCCCATCATCTTCAGCGTCTGCTGGACGCGCTCATCGGAAATCAAACTAAGATACGGCGACTGCTCGAGCTGTACGGCCAATCCTTGCCTCAGCGTGCCATCAAATACCGCATCACCGGTCGTGTTCGTGAAATCCGACAGCACGATCGTGTCTTTTTCGCCAAGCTTTCCGGATTGCCGCGAACGCCAGTACAAACCACCTGCGATAAGCACCGCAAGCACAATTGCTACCGGTACAACTTGTTTCCATGGCAGGCTGCTGCCAGACTTCGCATTCTCAGATACGGCAGGCAGCTCGGCCGCTGCGCGACGCCCCGAACTCTTGTGAGCTCCCACCGCGCGCGCTGGCCCGGATGCTGTCTTTCCTGGTATTTCCTCATCTTCTTCTTCGCCCGAGGTTCGCGCCGCTGTTCGGCCTGTATCGGTGTCGCGCTTCAGCCGCTTAAGATCGGAACGCATCTCGGAAGCGTGCTGATAACGCAGGTCGCGATCCTTCTCTAGCGCCTTCGTGACAATTTGCTCGAACTGCGGCGGCAAGTCCGGATTCAGCCGCACCGGCGCCACCGGCGCGCGGTTCAGAATCGCTTCTGTGACTACGCCCGAACTTTCGCCGCGGAAGGGCAATGATCCAGTGGCCATCTCGTACAGCACCACGCCGAAGGAAAAAATGTCCGTCCGCGCATCCAGTTCTTTCGCGCGCACTTGCTCCGGCGACATATACGCCACCGTGCCCAACGCCGTCCCAGGGCTCGTAAGATCCGCTTCCGTTACGCCGTGAGTGGTAGAGCCGTCGGAAGACACACCCACTTTGCTTGAGCTCGTCACCTTCGCGAGTCCGAAGTCGAGAATTTTTGCGTGCCCGCGCTTGGTGACAAAAATGTTCGCGGGCTTGATGTCGCGATGCACGATCCGCTCCGCGTGAGCTGCATCCAGCGCGTCGGCCACTTCGATCCCGATCTCGAGCAAGCGATCCATTTCCATCGGCTTGCCCGTGATGAGGTGCTTCAGCGTCGCGCCGTCGAGATACTCCATCACGATGAACGGATGCCCGTCCGCCTGGCCAATCTCATGAATCGTGCAAATGTTCGGATGGTTTAATGCAGAAGCAGCGCGGGCCTCGCGGCGAAAGCGCTCAAGGGCTTGCGAGTCGCGCACAACGTCATCTGGCAGGAACTTCAGCGCCACGAAGCGGCCAAGCTCAGTATCCTCGGCCTTGTAAACAACGCCCATGCCTCCGCCGCCAAGCTTCTCAACAACGCGGTAGTGCGAAATCGTGCGGCCAATAAGGGGCAGGGAATCCGGCATGGATGGCGCACATCTTAGGCTGCAACCCAAGTCAAGTCAACGCGCGCACAGACGCTCTACTACTGCAGTCTTTAGGCTGACCTTCTGTTTCTCTCGCTAGGGCGTGACGCCTTCGACGATAAACATGCGGCCCTTTGTCGAGCTTTGCCGCAGCGGCTTGATCGCCTGATAGGATGGCGAGTCGTACCACTCGCGCGCTTTCTCCACGCTGTCGAAAGCGATCACCACGACGCCCTTGGGCGCCTCACCTCCATCGAGAGACTGCGGCTTGCCGCCACGGACGACAAAGTGGTGATTGAAAGACGCCAGGGTTTCCGGCACGGCCTGTCCGTATTTCTGCACAGCGGGGATGTCCACGATCGCGTCAGCTTCCGAAACAACGTACCCCGGCGGCGCTTTCTCTTGCTGCGCGTGAATCGCCTTCGCTCCTGCAACTCCCATCAAGATTCCAACCAGCACAGCCAGCACCAGTTTGTGATTCGTCTTCATAGCTTCGTCCCTCCGATTTCAATCATGTCGCAACGCTACAAGCGGATCGACGCGTATCGCCCGCCGCGCCGGTATGTAACAGGCCAGCAGCGCGACGCCGATGAGCAGAAGCGCCACACCCGCAAACGTCACTGGGTCCGTCGGCCTTACGCCATACAGCAGCCCCGCCATCAAGTGCGACACGATCAGCGCACAAACAAGCCCTACCGCCGCCCCGGCAATCGCCAGCCCCAATCCTTGGCGCACCACCATGCGCAGGATGTCGCTCCTTTGCGCCCCCAGCGCTAGCCGAATCCCGATCTCGTGCGTCCGCTCGCTCACCAGGTACGAAATCACGCCATAAATGCCCAGCCCCGCGAGCAGCAAGGCCGTCAACGCAAATAGCCCGATGATTTCCATCGAGAATCGCCTCTCGGAAAGAGAAGCACTCAGCGCATCGCTCAGCGTTTGCGCCCCGAACACCGGAAGCTCTGGGTTCACCGCCTGCACCTCTCGCCGCAATTCGACAGGAGTCTCCGCAGCGTCCAGCCGTCCGCGCACAAATATCGCCAAGTCCTTAGGGTGTCTCTGGTACAGGCTCAAGTAGATTTGCGGCGCGCTCGCTTCCGCCAGCGATTCGGTTCGAGCATCCGCGAGCACGCCGACCACCGTCGTCCACGCATGATTCGCCGCCGTGCCGCGAGCATTGGTGAGCTGAAGATGTTGGCCAACGGAATCACCGTTCGGCCAGTATGTCCGCGCAAACGATTCGTTGACTATGGCGACCGGAGGAGATTTTTCGTCGTCAGTTTGGCAAAACAGGCGGCCCCGCTGGAGCGTCATGCTCAACAAGCGAAAATATTCCGGCGTCACCTCCGTAACGTTGACCAGAAGGCCTTGCCTGCTCTGGGTTTCCTGGCCTTCGAGAACCATCAGGTATGGATTCAAACTATTTCGATCGTGCCCCAGCGGAAGAGATGCCGTATCACCCACGGCGATTTCCTGCACACCGGGCAGCGCCTTGCCGCGACGGATCACTTCTCGTATGAACGGCGCCTCCTGAGCAGCCGTCCGGTAAATGTCGGTGTCCGGATCGTTCGGCACAGGCAGCCACGTTCGGACCGCCATCACGTTCTGCGGGTCGAAACCCGGCCGCACCCTCAACAAATCCGCGAAGCTCCGCAGCATCAGTCCCGCCACGATCATCAGCACTAGCGACAGCGCAAATTCCGTAACCACCAGCACGCGCCGCGTCCGCGCTTGTTCGCCCGAACCTGTCGAGCCCCGTCCTTCCTGTTTGAGCGTATGCGTCAAATCCGGCCGGCTCGCGTGCAAAGCCGGAGCCAGCCCGAAAATTGCGCCGGCCGCAAGCGAGGCGACGAGAGCAAAAACCAAAACGGGCCAGCTGATCGATATGTCATTCACCCGCGGCAGGCTATCCGGCACCAGTCGCACCAGGAATCCCTTCGTGCAGAAGAGAATCGCTAGTCCGACCACTCCTCCCACCAACGAAAGGAGCAATCCTTCGGTTAGCAGCTGCGAGATCAAACGCGTTCGCGCGGCCCCCAGTGCCTGCCGCACCGCCATCTCGCGTCCCCTCGCGCTGGCACGCGCCAGCAGCAGATTCGCAACGTTCACGCAGCCGATCAGCAGCACCAATCCCACAGCGCCAAGCAACAGAACCAGAGACTCTCGCGTACCGCCTACCACCGTCTCCTGCAGCGGCACCAGCCGCACTCTCCAAGCGCTCTGTTCCGGATAATCGATAGGGAATTGCTTGCGCAGCGACGCGACCAACGCATCGAGCCGGCTCTGCGCCGTCTGCACAGTCAATTCGGGCGCGATGCGCGCAATTGTATCCGGAAGGATTCGCGCGTCGCGTTGCGGCATAGGAGCAGGTGGCCCCGCAAAACCGGTTGCCAGCCACATTTCCGTGTTTCTCTGTTCCGTGGTTCGGCCCGGGTCGTGGTAACCGGCCGGCATCACGCCGATGATCTGATACAAGTCGTTATCCAGCCGCACACTTCGTCCCACAATTTGAGGGTCGCTTCCAAACGCTCGCTTCCACAACCCGTCGCTGATGAGGCATTCCAGAGTAAATCCCGGCGTGTGATCCTCCGGATTGAACGAGTGGCCCAGCTGCGGCTTCACTCCTATCAACGCAAAATAATTCGGCGGCACCGCGGCGAAGAAAATCCGCGCCGGTTGCGACGCTCCCGTCAGATTCACCGACCCGCCCCCAATCGGCGACACGTGCTGAAAGATTCCGGAACGCTCAAAATCCTGCCACTCGGGAATCGATATCCCCACGTTCTCCGCCCCAACCCCCGGCAGATCGTCCTCGACGCTCACCAATTGCTCCGGATGCGGGTAAGGCAGGGGATGCAAGAGCGTGGCGTTCACCACGCTGAAAATCGCTGTCGTCGCTCCAATGCCGAGCGCAATCGTCAACACCGCAATCGCAGTGAACCCCGGGGCCTTGCGCAGCATGCGCACGGCGTAGCGAACGTCCTGCCAGAAATGCTCCCACCCCATCCAGCGGCCCGATTCGAAAAAACGTTCCTGCGCGCGCGTCGTATTGCCGAAAGCGCGGTGCGCGGCGGCTCGCGCATCCTCCTCACTGAGCCCCTCTTCGCGCAGGCGCTCGGTCTCGAGCTGTATGTGTGCTTCGATCTCCGCTCCGAAATCGCTCGTCTTTCGGCCCCGCAGGAAAATTGCTTGAAGCATTTCTCGGAACATGGCCTAAACCTCCTCGGACGCAAGAATGCGCGCGATGGCTGCCGTCAGCCGGTTCCATTTCGTGGTCTCTTTCGCCAGTTGCTTGCGCCCCGCAGCGGTCAGCGAATAAAAGCGGGCCTTGCGGTTGTTTGTCGAGGTGCCCCACTTCGCGGAAATCCACCCGCGCTCTTCGAGGCGCTGCAGGGCAGGGTAGAGCGCCCCGTGTTCAACCAGCAGCTCCTTATCCGACGTCTGCTGGATCGCACGCGCGATCCCTTGCCCGTGCTCCGCTCCAAAAATCAAGGTACGCAGAATCAACAGGTCCAGCGTCCCCTGCAACAGCTCCAACCGTTCTTTGCCTCTTTGGGTAGACATTTGACCTGAGTGCTCGCACGGTTAGACGCACTCACCCCAAGATTGGGAGCAGGCTGTAGGCCTGAATTTAGAACTGATTTAAGGAGTTCCAGGTGGACTTGGGTAGGATGCTAACCCTTGTAACAGGTCCGTGCCGTTGACGCTGTACCAACCAGGCAGGCGCTTCCGGCTCTTCCGTCAGCTGGCGGATGACCCCGAGGAACCTTTCCTTCCCCAGACCTCGGTCATCCGTTTTTTCATCGATGCCGCCATCACCTTCAGCCCGCCCGCATCTTCAAGTCCCTTCCGAAGATGCTCACCAAGAATGTGACCGCGCGCCTCGATGTACTTCACCACCGCAGCCAGGATGCCGATCGCTTGCACAGGTTCGAAATATAAACCTTTCAAGACGACCAGTTGGTTGAGCGCCCACCACGCCAGCCCTCCTAAGGCAGCGCTAATCAGGAGGGCAACCTCGGGTGACGGAACGAACCAGAAGAGGCCATACAAGATCGCTATCCATATGATCAGAGATAAGACGCTCCAAGTCGTTCCCGTCAGCAGGTTTCGGGCCGTTCCAATCGGTTGGAAGTACCGCCCATCGAGCAGCGATTCAATGTAATTCGCTTGCAGATACACTCCGGGTACATCCCTGTCTAGAAGTCGATGTCGGTCTCTCCCGGTAACATCCTCGCCGATAATCGCCACTCGGCCTCGCACTTCGCCCTCCGGTGTGGCGTGCCCACAATTGATTGAATAGAGCTTCTCCACCTCTCGGCTTTTAGTACCCGAACATAGGAGGCTCAAAGCCTCTACGCGTGGGAACTTGTCGATAAAGCTGGTAAAAGGATGTTGGCCGCTTATTCGCATAGCCTGCAGGTTTTTGTCCTCCTTAATCTGGCTGTCCTCCAAAGTCGCCGCGGTGTACGAAAGCGTCCCGATAAGGTCGTCTGCCGGCTCCTGATCGGATCCAGACGCGTTATCGTCCGGATAGATATACCAATTCGTGGGTATCTTCCGAATGTCCGCATTTAGGCGGTCTAAGCCGCGCCACACGGCAGGCTGGCCCGCAAGCTCGCCGGCCACGGGAAGCTTTTGTCCGAATTCCAGCGAGCGGTTTAAGACCAAGCACGCCTTTTTCTTTTCGCCCGGAGCGGCATGGGTTGCGGCCCCCACTACGATCGGAACCTTCGAACTCTGTACTTCGTGGATCAATTCCGCCGTTCCTGGATCGTCCTTAACGCAAGAATCCGCGCCGAACGACTTATCGATGACGATCATCGAAGCCCCAAGCTCTTCGAGCCGCGCCAGCACACGCGCTAGGAAGCGCCGCTGATCGCAAACACAATTGAGGATTCTTGCCGGTTCGGCTCCTTCCGTAAGAGCCACGATCGTCACCTTCCGGCTCCGTATATCTCGATATCCACCGCCGACGCGCTGCGCGTATGCGCCGTCAGACAAGTCAGCGTCAGATGCTTCGACCAGTTCGCACTTCTCGTTCGTATGCGGATGCCGGTGCCGTAGTTCCGCATAAATCGCCATGCAAAGCAGGCCCAGGAGCCACGTGGCGCTAAGTATGATTTTTGTACGGTGGCTGATAGTGACGTTCATGGCTATCGAAATCGAATGTTTGCGCGAGCGAACCTACCGCAGGTCCTCTATGCCCGCAACACAAATCTCCGCAGTTCGCGCCGTCCTGCCTTCGCGAATGCGCTTGCTGCCGCGCATCCTGCATGTCAGACCAAATTGATTGACACCTTAGTTATGCTCGTCTATAAAACCCGTAAACGTGCGATTCGTGGGTGCGGTGAGCGCCGGATTCGCTCTGGATTTTCCGGGCAACCTCAATGTGGAGGCCAAGTGAAGAAGCGCAGAAACTCTACGAACCCGTTACGAAGGTGAATTAGTGAGCGTCGGCGTAAGACTGCGGAAGACAATTTGGGTTGCGTTCGTAGTACTCGCTGTGCTGGCGGTATTACTGTTCGCTTTTAACTCAACCCGTCGATCCGCTCCTGCTCATCTAGATTTGCCTCAAAATTCGGCCGCTCCGGTCGATCAAAATCGCCCGGCCGACACTCCCAAAGCAACTCCGGAAAGGCCCGGCGACGTCGGCGGTACGCCGGGCCACAGTCCCAGAAGTCCGCAACCGTAAGGTTGTAGTTAGAGTTCCGCGTGGCGGAGGTGACAAATGCCTCAGATCCAATTGCACAAAATTTTGATGTCTGTGCTGGTTTTTCTGGTCCTGCTTGCCGCGCCCGCTTTTTCAAGTGTTCTCGCTTGTCCTGGATTTGGGTGGCTTGGACGTCCAGCCAAAGCTTTCCAGCAAGAAGAACAACCCGCAAAAAAAGATACAAAGAAAAGCAGTGAACGGCCCGGTTCCGAGGGCGGTACGGCGGGGAAGACGCCCGCAAAGAATAATCAAAAACCGGCCTCAAAGCTCGGCGGTTCCACCCCGCCTGCAGGCACCGCTCACACCGGTGCCAGTGCCCCAGCCGCTGCTGGTCACGCCAAGCCAGCAACTAGCGGTCGCGGCAGCACCACAAGTGGCGCGGCGACCAAGTCTAAAGCCGCTTCCTCTGGCGCGAAAGCTGGAGCCGGTTCGCCAAAAGCCGGTGCTAGTGCCGGTGCGTCCTCGGCGAACAAGGCGCCGGCTAATCAAGCTGCTGCAACTCGAGAGACACCGGGAACCAAAGGCGGCACAGACGGCAAGGCGCCAAAACCTAAGGCCGAGGCAGCCGAAAGAGACTAACCTGACACAACTATCGTCGTGTCTCACACTTCTAGCTTTTTTGCTTGGCCGGGAACACAAACATAAAAAGGGAATCTTCGTTCTCTCTCAACGCGAAGAGCCTCTATTGCTTCCGCTTCGCCACCCACGAACCGTCGGAACGCCCTTGCACACGCATCCGCCCTTTGCCCGAGTCGCCGTCAATCCAACCGGCAAGGAACGCATCCACTGGCCCCGGCGCCCCGCGCGGGCTCTCCTTCGGCCACTCGCCCGCGAACGAAAGTTCCACGTAGCCGTTCCGCCAAGTGCCAGTGATCGCGCGACCTTCACCCAGCGGGCCTGACCAAGTCCCGGTCACTTTGTTTCCGTCGCGATGCAATTCCATGTGTGCGTCCATTGCGCCTGAGTCGCTCGAATAATGCATCTCCCACGAACCCGCCGCGTCTGAGCCGTTCTCCAATTTCTGTGGCTCGGCCGGGGTGATCCGTACATTCGAAAAATACGACTCTTCGCCAGTAAAGCTCCACAGCCCCACAGCGCCATGCAAGTCTTCGCCCTTCAATCCCTCCACCACCAGGCTCGGCTTGTCAGACCCGTTTACAAAGAGTTTCGCGCTGCGGCCAGCCACCTCGATCCGCACTTTTGTCCAAGTCTCTTTTGCCAGTTCCGCATGAGACTCATACACCGAAGGCCATTCCCGGCGCAGCCGATACCATCCGAAGCCGGGCTCGCTGCTGTACTGCACAGAATGGTTGCGCATCGCCTGATCCGGCGCCTCCGAGTTCCCGGGCCTCAGGTAAAACAGCTCGTAATGCGATGCGTCGGGCCTCACGCGAAACGCAATCCCCACAAAACCCGGATGCCGCACGCCCGGCGGCACCGTTGTCTTCAGCGCGATATCCGCCTCAATCACTCCATCCTGAAAGTCAGTTCCCGGCAGCAGCGCGAGACCTTCGTGGTCTTCCCCTTCCATCGTAATCCGCACGGATTTGCGCCCGAGATACTTCACCGCTTCCGTTTTCACGTTAGGCGCAATCAAGCCGGCGGTATCGTGAAGTGGGAACGTCTGCACGCGTGGCGGAGTCTCAGCAAAAAGGCAAGTGGCTGCCAAAAGCGCCAGTGCGGTAAGGTTCGACCAACTCTTGAGCATGTTCTTCTCATCCTTTGCGCCGCTCGCTGGTTTCGAAATGAGAACAAACCCGACAAAACAAACCACTCCCAGTCGAGCGATCATGTGCGTCTTAACTTGTTGCCCCGGTGAAGTTTGCTTCAGGAATCAAACATGTAGACGTCGCCACCCCCAAATCGATAGCAGGCCCTTGCCACGTGGTGCGGGTGTTTTCGCAATGGCCGTCCGTTTTCGCCAGCCCGCGCCTATACCAATTGCTTAATATTTATAATCCTGCTACCATTGATCGTTTTCATATGACGACGCACACGACGCTATCAGCCGCAGCCCCGGCTCCCCAGGCACAGCCTCGCCTCGAATCTCGCTTCCAGTGGCACAGGCACTCCTGTTTACCCAGAGGCACGAGGGGCCTGTGCGCCGTTGCTAGGCATGGAACTCATCCCATCAAAGCCGCCGCATCGCGAGCCGTTCAAACTCTAATCGCGAACGCGCGATTAGCACTCAGTGCAACTCATAGCAAAATCAGCCCCCTACAAATTCCTAATCGAGAACGGATGGCGATTTCTCGAATCGCTTCGCAGGCCCCGAATCTTCTCTTCGCAGCTCATCGTCCCTCATCACTCGCCACTCGTCACTGCTCATTTGCCACTCATCCCAGCCTTTCTAATCCACGGTTCCGCGATTAAAACTCCCCCTAACCCGCTGAAAACATGACTCCGACACCGCTTCTAATCGGCGGTAAAAGGGGGTTCCAAGCTCGCCCGCCATTCTCCCGCAACCTCCTAATCTTGCGCCCATACTCTGCGTGTGCTACTTTCCGTCGCGGACAACCCCTCAAGTGATCTCCCCGTGAAAATGCCCGAACTTTGGAAGCCTGCCAAACGCCAGGAAGCGGAGCTTCTCGACAAACTCGATTCCAAGCGCCTCCCCCACCACGTTGCCATCATCATGGACGGCAATGGCCGCTGGGCCGAACGAAGGCACCTACCCCGGGTAGCGGGCCACCAGCGGGGCGTGAAAGCGGCTCGCGAGATTATCGAAGCCTGCGCGCGCCTGGAACTGCCATGCCTTACTCTCTACGCTTTTTCCCGCGAAAACTGGACTCGCCCGCAAGCGGAAGTGGACTTTCTGATGCGCCTCCTGCGCGAATATTTGAAAAGGGAATTGCCTACCATTCACAAGAACAACATTCGTCTCACGATCATTGGGCGCCAATCGGATCTACCGGAAGCCGTTCTCAAAGATCTTGATCGCGCGACGCAGCTGACGAGCACTAATACAGGCATGAACCTCGTCGTCGCGCTGAACTATGGCGCGCGAGCGGAAATCGTGGATGCCTTTAATGCAATGCTCCAAAAAGCCCGCGCCAACGGCCAACCGGAGTTCCGCGCCGATGAAGAAGAGATTGCGTCGCACCTCTATACGGCAGGCCTACCCGACCCCGACCTTCTCATCCGCACCAGTGGCGAGATGCGCGTGAGCAATTTTCTTCTGTGGCAAATTGCCTACGCGGAAATTTACGTCACCGAGACGCTCTGGCCTGATTTTTCGCGCGCACGTCTTCTCGAAGCTCTGATCGATTATCAGAAACGCGAGCGCCGCTACGGCGGCCTCACCGCCACGCGTCCGGAACGCGAACGCAACTCACATGACAAGCGCTCTGCGGCGGCAAAGGGCTGACGCCGAATGCTCCTTCGCATTTTAACAGCTCTCGTCCTGATTCCGATCGTCGTCGCGCTGGTGTGGTGGGGGCCCTCGTGGCTTCTGGCAGCAGTAGCCGCCTTAATCGCAATCGTCGCGCTTCTCGAATTTTTCGATCTTGGCGAACGGATCGCAATGCGGCCGTTTCGCAAATGGACGATCGTTTGCGCCGCTGGATTGTTCTACGCGCAATATTCGCTTGGCCTGGTTGAAACTCGTTCGGTCGCACAAGGATATTCAATCGTGCGCAGCGCCGCGGGAGGCGTGCTCTCCATCGAAGCTGTGCTCTTGGTATTCGTCTTCGGCGCCGTCGTAATCGGACTCGCCACACGCTGGGCCCTCCACGAAGTGCTTCCGGCAATCGCCATCAGTTCGGCCGGCCTTCTGTTTGTCATTCTGCCGTTTAGCTACCTGGTGCGAATCAATGAGATCAGTCTCGTCGGTCGCAAGCTTGTGCTCTTCACGCTTTGCCTCATTTGGGCGGGTGACATTCTCGCCTACTTTGTCGGCAAAGGACTGGGCCGGGTTCCCATGGCCCCCGCGCTGAGCCCCAATAAAACCTGGGAAGGCGCGCTCGGCAATTTGCTCGCATCGCTTCTCGTTGGAGTATTTTTTGCGAAGTGGCTGCAGATGGAAGCTACTCAAATGCTCGTAATCGCCGGCCTCGCAAACGTCGCTGGACAAATGGGCGACCTTATCGAATCAGCATGGAAGCGCGGCGCCGCTGTAAAAGATTCGAGCAATTTGTTGCCGGGGCACGGAGGGGTGCTCGACCGCATCGATAGTCTCATCCTCGCAAGCCCCGTCGTTTGGGCAGCCTACCAATGGTTTGCAAAATGAGAAGACACGAATGGGCTGGCTTCCGGTCGCAAGTCGGCGGACCAATTCGATCGCGTGCGGGCCATGTGGTGCTGCTAGCCTCTCTAACGCCGGGGCGTCGAGGTCGGCAACTTTGGAGGCGGAGCGTTCGAAGCGCGCTTGCGCTCGGAAGGATCCCAATCTTCGGGTGGAAACGCGATTCGCCAGAACAAAGGCGACGGCTCGGAAAATTCAATCCCGACTTCCATTTTTCCTGCGTCTTTCTGGCCAATAAAAGAGACTGTGCAGGGAAGCTCTTCAGCCGTCTTGGGGTTCACAATCGCCACTTGCTGGGCGCGCGCCACGCGATTCGTCATTCTGATCATGCACCCATTGGCGTTAACCGCTACCGTATAGGTCTCTTCCTCGAAATTCTGCGTGCCGGACGTTCCTCGTACGATCACGGGCATTGCGATCTGGACGCGCTGCGTGCGCCGGCGCTCCGAACTGGCTTCGCCCACGCCCGATACAGAGCTCTTGATCTCAGCCATCAGTCATCTCCTGACTTGTTGAGGAAAACGCCCCAAAACGCGCCATTCGAAAGGCGAACATGCGTCGTTACCCCTAAATTCTACACCGCTCGCTTCAGGCTTTTGTCCGCGATATCAAGACCACGCGTACCAATCGTAAACACTCCCCTTCGCTTGCTGTTCGCAAAATATCGCAATCCTCTATAAAATCGCTGCCACATGAAACGCATCTCGATTCTGGGCTCAACCGGTTCGATCGGCACGCAATGCTTGAAAGTGGTCGATTCGCTTCCAGGCCGATTCGAGGTTGTAGCCCTTGCAGCCGGGTCAAATGTCGCTCTGGCGGCAGAACAGGTCCACCGCCACAAGCCGAAAGTCATATCTGTGGGCACCGAGGCAGGCGCGCGTGAGCTCCGTGACCTCCTGAGCGGTTCTCGCCAACCGCTGCCAGAGATTCTATTCGGCCCCGAGGGAATCGAACGCGTCGCCACTCACCCCAACGCCGAGCTTGTAGTGTCGGCCGCGGTAGGGGTAGTGGGTCTGCCAGCCACATACAAAGCAATCGAATGCGGCAAGCAGATCGCGCTTGCCAATAAAGAGGTCCTTGTCGCGGCTGGGGAAGTGGTGATGGCCGCAGTGCAGCGGCACAACGTGGCTCTACTCCCGGTTGACAGCGAGCACAACGCGATCCACCAGTGTCTGAGAGCCGGCGAGAATCGCGAAGTAAAGAGACTGGTGCTTACCGCTTCCGGCGGCCCATTTAGAAAAACTCCTATTTCGAAGCTGAGCCGCGTCACCCCCAAGCAGGCGCTCGCCCATCCCAACTGGAAAATGGGCAACCGAATCACAATCGATTCGGCCACATTGATGAACAAAGGCTTCGAAGTGATCGAAGCCCGCTGGCTCTTCGGCATGGGCCTCGACAAAATCAATGTCGTCATCCATCCGCAGTCGACAATCCATTCGATGGTGGAATTTGTGGATGGTTCAATCCTGGCACAGCTTGGGCCAACCGATATGCGCATGCCGATTCAATATGCGCTAACCTATCCCGAGCGCGTTCCGTCGAACGGATGTGCTCTCGACTGGACGACTTTGCGCCAACTCGACTTCGAGGATGTTCCGCCTCGCAAGTTTCCGTGCCTCGATCTAGCAAAAGAGGCAATCCGCGAAGGTGGGCTTTTGCCGTGCGCGTTAAATGCCGCGGACGAAATAGCAATCGCGGCATTCTTGGATCGCAAGCTGCCGTTCCTTGGAATCGCAGCCGTAATCGAAGATGTGCTCGCGCGAATGCCACGAACGCCGATAAATAAGATTGACGATGTGCTGGCGGCGGACCTCGAAGCTCGGCGTCTCGCGCGAGAGGTAATAGCAAAGCGTAAGAAGAAGTAGAACCAGCATGTTGAGGCGGATGATTTTCGGGTTGGGAATGCGCGAGACTACACGAAGTTGATTCGCCTGTTTTCGCGCCACGCTGTACAATCTTAATGAGGCAATTATGGTTGACTTGCAGAATGGTCTAATCGCTCTGGTTTCCGTCAGCGTCGTGCTCGGCATAATGATCTTCGTGCACGAATGGGGACATTTTATCGCCGCAAAATTGGCAGGCGTTCGGGTCGAGGTCTTTTCATTTGGATTTGGCGCGAGACTGTTTGGTGTCAAGCGCGGCGACACGGACTATCGTTTGAGTGCGCTTCCTTTCGGCGGCTACGTTCGGATGGCCGGGGACAACCCGGTAGAGGAACGCACCGGAGCGCCGTACGAGTTTCTTTCGAAGCCTCGCTGGGTACGAGTCCTCATCGCAGTGGCTGGGCCGGCGATGAACATTCTTCTCGCGTTTGTGATTTTCTGGGGAATATTTTGGCTGAAGGGCGTGCCTGAACCGGAGTATTTGCAGCAGTCGCCGCAAGTCGCCGCCATTCCGCAGAATCCGCCCGTCAAGACTGATCTTTTGGCGGGTGATCGCATCATCGCTGTGAACGGCGTGAAAACGTCAACTTGGGACAAGGTATTCGAGCAAATTGCGAAAGCGAAGCCTGGAAGTTCCGCTTTGATTACCGTGTCTCGCAATAACGCCGAGCAGGAAATTACGGTTCCTGTCCCATTAGGCAAATCCGACGCCTCTAATGTTCTCGGATATCCGGCCATGCCTCCGATAGCAGATGAGATTGCCATCGGCTTTCCCGCTGAAAAAGCGGGCATGCGACCGGGAGACACTATCACCTCGATAGATGGCAAGGCGGTCGTAACTTGGCCACAGTTGGTCGAGGTCGTAAGGGCTTCCGAAGGGCGTCCGATCAACTTTGTAGTCCGGCGCGACGGGCAGGAAATCCCCCTGGAAATTACTCCAACACATAACCTGGGTAGCGATGGCGAATCGGTGTGGCAGATCGGCGTCTCCCCACGCACCAATGATAGCTATCACCGTCAGGGCTTCGTGACGTCAATAACCGACGCGGGCTTAGCCACGGCCGGCGGGATGCGCCAGATCTTCGGCGTCCTTGCCGGACTTTTCACTGGAAAGGTCTCGATTCGCCAGCTTCAGAGCGTGGTTGGTATCGCGCGAGAGTCGGGACGCGCCGCCAAGGGCGGTCCGATGCGCCTGATCGAATTCATGGCTATCATTAGCCTGAATCTCGGTTTGCTGAACCTGCTTCCGATTCCGATTCTAGACGGCGGCCACGT
>DATNKB010000247.1:0-3042 GCA_035603595.1 Candidatus Dormiibacterota bacterium | reverse complement strand
GACCAGAATCCCAAGAGGCACACCAATGGCGATCGCAAAAAACATCGTTAACCCCACGAGCCAAATGTGCTCGAGCGTCGCCTGCAGAATTTCTTGGTGGTGCCGCAGGAAAAATTGAATCGGAGTCATTTTTCCCCCTTGGCTTCGTCATACACTCGCAATTGCGCCATATACGCGGCTGCCATCGGGTCTGTTGCGTGAACGAAATCATGTGGCGAATACAGGCAAGCAAGTTTGCCCGCTTCCATTAATCCGATTCGCGTGCCGAGCACGAGAGCTTCACCCACATCATGCGTCACGATAACCACCGTTTTGCAAAGATGCCGCTCGAGCGTCTTGAATTCCTTTTGCATCTCTCCGCGCGTCATGGGGTCGAGCGCCCCGAACGGCTCGTCCATCAGCAGAATATCGGGATCGGCTGCGAGCGCTCGTGCCACGCCTACCCGCTGGCGCTGCCCGCCGGAAAGTTGGTGCGGATAGCGATGCTCGAAAGTCTTGCCGTGCAGTCCCACAGTTTCGAGCATCTCCTTTACGCGTTCTCGTACCCGATCGGCGGGCCAGCCTTCGAGTCGCGGAATCAGCGAAATATTCTGCGTAACGGTGTAGTGGGGAAACAGTCCGATATCCTGGATCACATATCCGATTTTTCGCCGCAGTGCGATTGGATCCCACTCGGTTGTCAGCTTGCCTTCCACGAGCACTTCACCTGATGTTGGCACGAGCAACCGGTTAATCATTTTGAGAGCTGTCGTTTTTCCAGCGCCGCTCCGCCCCAGTAATACCAGGGTTTCTCCGCGCGCCACAGAGAAACTCACATCATTTAGTAGTTCGCGGTTGCTTAGCGTGTAGTGGACATGCCGAAATTCGATCGCAGGTTTGCAGTCAGATTCGCTGGGAGTTCGGGGAGTCATGCGCGGTGTGCACCAAAGAACTGGAGTGCTCGCACGAGGCTAACACATCAGCCCTCTCAATCGTCATCATCCTGCGCGAACCGGAGAAAAGGGCTTGCTCTGGATTGCTGCCAAAGGTATAAGCGGCGCGAATCTCTTGCGCTCTGGAAGGTCACAACCCGATGGCCAAAGACGTAGCCACTAACGCAACCGCCGGCGTTGCTCCTGGCGTTGCATCCAGCTCGCTGTGGAACAAAGATCTCGCGCCGATTCCCCTCGATCACCGCACGTGGGGCACCTACAACTACGCGGCGCTCTGGGTCGCCATGAGCGTCAACATTCCTACCTACCTGATAGCGAGCGCGATGATTGCCGGCGGCATGAATTGGAAACAGGCGCTCTTCACCGTTTTTCTGGGCAATGTCATCGTCCTGATTCCAATGCTGCTCAATGCGCACGCCGGCGCGGAATACGGCATTCCGTTTCCCGTCTTCGCGCGTTCCTCGTTCGGAGTACTCGGCGCAAATATTCCCGCGGTATTGCGCGCGTTGGTCGCCTGCGGCTGGTTCGGGATTCAAACTTGGATCGGCGGCGAAGCGATCAACACGTTGCTCGCAGCGGTCATTCCCGGCTGGAACCACGTCTGGCTCTGTTTCTTCTTGTTCTGGGCGTTGAACGCGATCGTAATCCTCCGAGGAATTAGCACGATCCGCTTCCTGCAGGGAATCTCCGCGCCCGCGCTGTTGATTCTTGGACTGGCGATGCTCTGGTGGGCTTACTCGAATGCGGGCGGCCTCGGACCAATGCTTTCCGCACCCTCGAAATTCCAGACTTTCGGGGAATTCTTTGCATTCTTCATTCCATCACTCACGGGGGTTGTCGCGTTCTGGGCCACGGTCGCATTGAACATTCCTGATTTCACTCGTTACGCCAAGGGGCAGCGCGAACAGATGCTTGGTCAGGCGCTTGGACTTCCGACAACAATGACGTTTTACTCATTCATCGGAATTGCAGTCACGTCGGCGACGGTGATCGTGTTCGGCCAAGCCATCTGGGATCCAGTAGTTGTGCTCAGCCGCCTCGGCAATTCGTTCGCAGTCGTAATCGCCATGCTGGCGCTGCTTCTCGCAACGCTCAACGTTAACGTAGCCGCGAACGTCGTTTCGCCCGCGAACGATTTCTCGAATCTGTATCCGCGCCGGATCAGCTTCAAAATCGGCGGCATCATCACGTGTTTCGTCGGACTTTTCATGCAGCCCTGGCGCTGGCTTTCGAGTCACGGCACGTACGTGATGGGCTGGCTCGTCGGTTACTCAAGTTTTCTTGGTCCAATAGCCGGCGTGATGATTGCGGATTATTACGTGGTGCGAAAGCGCACGTTGGATCCTGAAGAGCTATTCAAGCGCGGGGGCGAGTACGAATTCTCTGGCGGTTTCAACTGGCGGGCCGTTGGGGCACTGGCGGCTGGAATTTTCGTCGCGCTGATTGGCCTCGTGGTTCCTGTGTTGCACGGGTTGTATCAGTACGCGTGGTTCGTTGGCTTCGGCGTGTCCTTCGTGGTTTATCTGCTCATTATGCCGCGCCCGCAAGTCTCGCGCTGATCTTGCCCACGCGAATCCTAAATGGCTAATGAAGAAGACCGACCACGCGAATCTTTCCGTTCAAGGAATTTCCGAATGTCGCGCAGGACTTTCGCCAGCATCGCCGGCGTCAGCTTACCCGTAAAGGTATTTTGCTGGCTGGGATGATATGACGCGAACAAGCGCGGCAATCCCTGAGGCAACTCATAGCTTGCGCCATGGCGAAACGGATACGCAGCGAACCCCTTGATCGCTCCACGATCTTTGAGCAACCCTAGATAAGTGCGCATCGCGATGCCGCCGAGTGCGAGCAACGCGCGCGGCCGCAATATTCCCAACTCGCGCTCGAAGTACGGACGGCAATTCGCCTGCTCCGAGGGCGACGGTTTGTTATCCGGCGGAGCGCAGCGAACGGCTGCAGCTACATAGGCGTTCTTCAGCATGAGTCCATCCTCGCGGTTGGTTGAAGTTGGCTGGTTCGCGAATCCTGCTTGATAAAGAGCGGCGTAAAGGAAATCTCCAGATCGGTCGCCGGTGAAGACGCGGCCCGTGCGATTGCCGCCATGCGCTGC
>DATNKB010000246.1:0-2672 GCA_035603595.1 Candidatus Dormiibacterota bacterium | reverse complement strand
GTTCGATTCGAAGGGCTTCTTCGAAGAAAAACTTCGCAATCCCGGCCTCTACGATCAGGGCAAGTATCACGCGAACCCGATGGACGCCCTGCGCATGCCCAAACCGAATTTACAATCAAACGGCGAGCTCGAAGCACTCGTAACCATGCTCCTCGGCAGCACCGATCCCACTCTGCCGCCGGAATATATGTTCAAGCCATTCGATCGCCGCCGCTACATCGAGGATGGCTGGTGGATCGTCACAAAATACAACTGTATCGGTTGCCACCAGATTGACGTGGGGCAGAAAACGGTGTTGCAGACGCTCCCGTTCTATCAGGGTGAGAACAAGGCGAATTTGCCGCCGGTTCTCACCACGGAAGGCGCTCGCGTGAACCCGGAATGGCTCCGTCAGTTCCTGGCGAACCCGTCGCTTAGTAGCACGGACACCAACCGGAATGGCGTGCGCCAGTATCTGCAGGTGCGGATGCCGACGTTCTATCTATCCGATGACGAGATTCGCAAAGTCGTGCTGTTCTTCCAGGCACTGTCGTCGCAGCCGACGCCGTTTATTCCGCCGAGCGTGAAGCCTCTCGATCCCACGGAAACGGCGATGGCCCGCAGCCTCTTTACGAGTCCGGCTGCGCCGTGTCTGAAATGCCACATGACCGGCAACGCCGAGCACGACAAGAACGCCTCGGCGCCGAATTTCCTGCTCGCACACGAACGCTTGCAACCGGCCTGGACGGAACGCTGGATCACCGACCCGGCGAAAATCATTCCAGGCACGGCGATGCCTTCGGGCCTTTTCCGAAAGGAAGGCGACCGCTGGGTGTTTGCCGGGCCCGTTCCGGGATCGATGGAGCATTACACGGGCGACGAAGCAAATCTTTTGGTGCGTTACATGTTCTCGCTCACGCCGCAGGAGCAGGCTGCTCTGCTCGGCCGAACGCCTAGCGGGGGCGGCGCGAAATCTGCCGGGGGCAACTAGGGCGGGAATCGAATTTGGTTCGAGGGGCGCCGTGCGGCCGGAAATTTAAGAAAACCGGCACTGTCGCCAGTAGGTCTTGTTACACTATCCCTAATTTGTTAAGGAGAAAGATCCGCACATGAATACGAAGCTCTTGAATCTCACGCTCGCAGCGGTTTTAGCTGCTTCTGTCGCCGGTTGCGGCGACAAGAAAGACGAATCCACATCGCAGCCTGCAGCTCCCGCTCCTACGGCCGGAAAGACAGTAGATCAATCCACCGCCGGATCCGTTTCCGGCACGGTGACTCTTACCGGCACAGCGCCTACAGCAAAGCCGATTAACATGAGCGCCGAGCCTTACTGCCAGAAGTCGCACACAAGTCCTGTGATTCCGCCGGAGGTGGTGACCGGTGACAAGGGCGCCCTCGCCGACGTAGTGATCTATGTGAAGGATGGGCTCCCCGCTGATTACACATTCACTCCGCCTTCTACAGCCGTTCCGCTCGACCAGAAAGGCTGCATGTACGATCCGCACGTGATTGCGGTAATGACCGGCCAGAACATCGAAGTAAAGAACGACGATCAGACCACCCACAACATCCATCCGATGCCGAAAGATAACCGCGAATGGAACAAGTCGCAGCCGCCCGGCGCCGCACCTATCGCTGACAGCTTCGCGCGTGCCGAAAACGCAATTCCAGTGAAGTGCAACGTGCATCCCTGGATGAAGAGTTATATCTTCGTTTTCAAGAATCCCTACTACGCGGTGACGACCAAGGATGGCAAGTTCGAGCTGAAGGGCTTGCCGCCAGGGACGTACACGATCGAAGCATGGCAGGAAAAGTACGGTACTCAGGATCAGACCGTTACGATTCCCGCCAAGGGCACAGCAACGGCCGCGTTCACCTTTAAACCGGGGTCGGGCGACTAGTTTCTCGTAAGGTTTCGCAGGGGCTGGGATTAAGGCTGACGGGGCGGAAAGTCTTTCGCCCCGTCAGATTTCTTCTTCCGCAGAGCGTAGTCTCAGGACCAGGATGAATTGAGATTGGCTGAAACCTCCAATATTCGCGGCGTTCATAATTTTGCAATCGTCACGGCGTGCAGCACGATTTTGCTGCTAGTGGCGGGCGCGCTCGTTACCAGCAACGATGCTGCGGATTCCGTTCCCGATTGGCCGCTGGCTTATGGCCGCATCATTCCTCCGCTTATCGGCGGCATTCGCTACGAGTATGCTCACCGCGTTGTCGCTGCGCTCGTGGCTATTCTCACCGTAGTTCTCGCGATCTGGATTTCATTTAGCAAGCTACGCGGCTCGGCGCGGCGGTGGGGCTGGATCGCCCTTGCGCTTGTTGTTGCTCAGGCGCTTCTCGGTGCCGCTCGCGTAAAACTGGGCCATGCTGCGGTGATCGCCACGATTCATGCCACAGTCGCGCAGATATTCTTCATCACGCTCGTCAGCCTTACGATGTTCACCAGCGATTGGTGGCAGCGTGATCTTGCGCAGCTTGACGACACCGGCAGCCCGAAGCTTCGGTCGCTGAGCGTTTGGCTTACTGCCGTGATTCTGGTGCAGCTCGTCCTCGGCGCAGGATTCCGGCATGGTGCGTTCGGGATTCTTCCGCACTTGATTGGTTTTCTCGTCGTCACGTTCATGGTGATCTGGACGGCACGAATTGCGAACAAGCGCTTCGGTCAAGTCGGCGATATTCGCCGCTGGGTAGTG
>DATNKB010000245.1:0-2395 GCA_035603595.1 Candidatus Dormiibacterota bacterium | reverse complement strand
GCAGACGAACTGGGAGAGGAAACGAACGGCGCCGTCTGTTTTCGGCCTGTCTTTATCTAGCGATGCCCGCGCCATATCTAATCATTCAAGCGTCTTGGATTGCGTTTTGCGTTTACTGGATCTGGGCTGCGCGTAATCAGAAGCGCGTCCAAAAGCGGGAGCCGCCGCTCGCGCGCCTGCTTCATGTCGCGTACATGGTCTGCGGGTTCGTTCTGCTCTATTCGGAAGATCCGCGTTTCGGCGTTCTGAATCGCCGTTTTCTTCCCGACCGGGAATGGATTGCAATGCTGGGAGCAGTTCTGGCGGTTGCGGGAGTGGCTTTTGCAATCTGGGCGCGACGGCACATTGGAAGAAACTGGAGCGGCCAGGTAACCATCCGCAAAGAACACGAACTCGTCCGCAGCGGCCCTTACGCGCGAATCCGCCATCCGATTTACACCGGACTTCTTGTGGCCTTAGCGGGCACAGCGATCGCAATCGGCGAGTATCGCGCGATTGTGGCCTTAGCAGTAATTGCGGTCGGCTTCGTAGTAAAAGCGAAACGAGAAGAAGCTTTTCTCGCGACGCAGTTCGGGCTGGCATTTGACGAACATCGCCGGCAGACTGGATTTTTCCTACCGCGTTAGAAATTTCGCTTCGCCTTCTATTCTCTGTTACTGATGCGAGTGGGGCCGCGACAATACTGCTGGCCCGCGCAGGATTGTGTGCAACTATAGAATTAGGAATCGGCCTGTCTAGAGCGCACGTCTGCCATCTGAGGGAGCGCATCACATGAAGAAGAACGCCCTGCTCGCGTTACTACTGTCTTCGGCGGTGTGGATTGGAGGCTGCTCGCTTATGCGGGTGGCAGGTCCTCCCTGTCTGGGCAATTCCTGTCCAACGGGAGTCGGAGGCACGCTTCCGGGCGTAGCGAATACGGCGAATGCGCAGGCGGCGCCTCCCGCTGATACTCAGGCGAAGAATACGGATGCGCCTCCGCAGCACCGCAGCCTTGCCAGCCGGTTGCATCTCACCCACGGCAACTGAACCGCAAGACAAAACTCAAATGGTTTGTTGATGTCCATTCGAACGTGTACGGAGGGCTGTGCCTGCCTGCTACGCGGCGCGTTAGGCTCGAACCGCCCCGGCGAGCCGGGGCTTATGAAAGCGGTGGCGAGCCACCGCACTCCACGTGGGGCGGAAGCGTCAGGCTGAGGCGGCTTCGCCTTCTTCTGCGGCGTGATGCGGTTTGTGCGCTGCGATCACTTTTTCTGCGAGCTCACCTGGGACGTAGTCGTAGTGCGAGAATTCCATGGAGTAGCTGCCGCGTCCTTGCGTCATTGAAGTCAATTCGTTTGCATAGCTGAGCATTTCTGAGAGCGGTACCTGCGCTTTAATCACCACGCTTCCCGCGCGGCTTTCGCTGCCGCTGATTTTTCCACGCCGGCTGCTCAGGTTGCCCATTAAATCGCCGGAGTATTGATCGGGCGCGTAAATCTCGACGTGCATTACCGGTTCGAGCAGCGCTGGGCGTGCCTGCTTCATCGCTTCTTTAAAGGCCAGCGAGCCTGCGATGCGGAAGGCCATATCGCTCGAGTCCACGTCGTGATATTTGCCGTCGTAGAGGGTCGCGCGAAAATCCGTGACAGGGAATCCGGCGAGATAGCCGCGCTCGGCCGATTCGCGAATGCCGCGCTCGACGGACGGAATCCAGTTCTTGGGGATCGCGCCGCCGAATAAATCGTCCACAAATTCGATACCCTTGCCGCGCGGAAGAGGCTCCATCTTGACTCGGCATAGACCAAACTGTCCGTGCCCGCCGGTTTGCTTCTTGTGTTTGCCTTCGGCGTCGGCTTTCGCGCGAATCGTCTCGCGGTAGGGAACCTTTGGCGGATGCAAGGTGAGGTCCACGTGGTAGCGCTTGCGAAGCTTGGCAACTACGACCTCGATATGCTGCTGTCCTGCGCCCGAAAGTAAAAACTCCTTCGTCTGGGGATCGCGGCCGAAACGCAGCGCGAGGTCCTCTTCGAGAATGCGGTGAATTGCCACACCGATGCGGTCTTCGTCCGCGCGCGTTTTCGGTTCAATCGCAAACGTGATGGAAGGTTCGGGGATGCGGGCGGGCGGGTAGAAAATCGTCGCGCTCTTGTCGCCGAGGGTTTCTCCGGTGGTGGTTTCCTTCAGCTTTGCAATCGCGCCCACGTCGCCTGCGTGCAAATCGTTCACGGCGACAGCCGTCTTACCCTGCATCACTTGAACGTGTTGGAGGCGCTCCTGAGTTCCGCGGTTGAAGTTCGTCAGAGTGGCGTCGTTCTTCAGGACGCCGGAAAGGACCTTGAAATACGTGATGCGGCCGGCGAAAGGATCGGCCAGCGTCTTGAACACAAAAATCGAGAGCGGTTCGGAATCGGCCACT
>DATNKB010000244.1:0-4235 GCA_035603595.1 Candidatus Dormiibacterota bacterium | reverse complement strand
ATAAACGCCGCCCGCTGCGGCTGCCAGAGCGGCGGCGAGCGCGTGAGCCAGCAGCTTCGTTCCGTAGGGATTCACTCCGAGATCGGAAGCGGCGTCTTGATCCTCGCGAATAGAGATCAGCGCCAAACCGAGCTTGGAGTGCCTGATCCACATGGAAATGGCCACGGCTGCAGCGGCAAGGCCCAGCGCCATATAGAAATGCAGGTGCTGATTGAAGGCGCCTTTTTCAGTAATGCGGTAACCGCTCGCACCACCCGTCACAGCCAGATTTGTCATCACCACGCGCACGGCTTCGCTCACGCCAATGGTCGCTATTGCGAAGTAAGGTCCTCGCAGCCGAAATGTGGGTAGACCTACCAGGAGGGAAATAGTCGCGCCCACAAGCGCTGCCAATGCCAGGGAGGTTACGCGGTCCAGTCCCGCATTGAGCGAGATCGCCGTGGCGTAAGCACCGAGGCCGTAAAACACCGCAAAGCCGAACGAGACTTGGCCTGCGAAGCCACCCAGGATATTCCACGCAACGCTGGCAGTGATCCACACGAGCGAGATGAACAACAGCCGAATCGTGTTAGGCCCCGGGCCAACCAGCGGAACCAGTGCTAAAACGAGAAGAAGAACGAGAGGCGCGGCCGTTGCCATGAACCTTGAAACGGAATTCTTACTCCCGGCCGTATTCTCCTTCATGCTAGGCGCTGCCGCTTCTTCCAGAGTCCAGCCACTCCATCAGGAAGTATTACCAGCGCAAGCACAAGCAGTGAGAACGAAATCGCCGGTTGGTAACCGGATGGAATTACCAAAATACTGAAAGTTTCCACGAGCGCCAGAATCAATGCCCCCACGGCCACGCCCGCGAAGGATTCAAGCCCGCCCAAGACAATAATTACAAAAGCGCGAAGCAGAAACGACCCTCCAAAATCCGGCGTGAAGGAATACATCATCGCCAGCAGTCCTCCGGCAGCTCCGGCGAAAGCGATGCCGATGCCGAAAGCTATCTGCGCCGTGCGGTCCACGTTTACGCCGGCGATGCGTCCCGCGTCACTATTCTGCATCAACGCGCGAATCGCTCGTCCGAACCACGTTCGATGCAAAGCAAATTCCAGACCCGCCAGTGAAGCGACTGCCGCTCCGAAAACTACCAGCCGGACTGTCGGAAAAATAATCGGGCCGATTTGAAAGGTAGAAAAAGTTCTCGGCGTCAAAATCGCGTGATCGCCATTGCCCCAGATCAAATACCCCAAATTTTGCAGCACGAGCCAAAGCCCGAAGAGAAGAAGGAGAGAGGGCAAGGTAGGCTGATCCGAGCGAGGGATGCGGCGCACCAAAAGCCAATAGATACCAGCTCCGATCAAAAAAAACACGGGAAACGCAAAGATCACGCCGAGCAAAGGATCGACGTTAAATCGGGTGTACAACTCATAGACAAAATAGGCGCCCAGCATCAGGAATCCCGCGTGCGCAAGATTCACGATCTTCAGCACGCCGTAGATGATGGTCATCCCCACCGACATCGCGGCGTATACGCCGGCCAGCAGCACTGCTGCCACCAGCAAATTCAGGAAATCGACGATGTTCATCGTGGTGCTGGACTACTTCCGGGGCTTCGGCGCGACCGCTTCCCCCGTGGCCGCGTCCTTCGGGTAAACGATGTCCGACTTGTCGTCCGGTTTGTTCTGCACGATAACGAACGGCAATTCCACCTGTCCTGTCTTCCCGAAGCGAAGCACTTGGCCCGGCATCAGTGAATCTTTCAACTCAACGTTCTTCAGCGCATCGCGGATGGCCGTCTTATTCAGGCTGCCTGCTTGCTCGATAGCCATCGCGAGAGCTCGCATCGCGTCATAGGCCGGTGCCGGGTAGTACGAATCCGGCTCGTGTCCCGCGAACGCCTGATAGTCGGCGTCGAACTTTTTCACCTGCGGATAAGGCAATTTCTTTGACCACCATAGCCCAGCGAAAATGTAATTCGTCGCATCGCCCAGAGCCTTGCGCGCATCCTGATCGGGCCCGCGCGCGCCGTAGCTGATCATCTGATGGTACATGCCGCTCTGGATGTACTGCCGCTCCATAGTGATGTAATCCTGCAAGTGAGCATCAGCCAGAAAGATATCCGCTTTGGAGCCTTTCACTTTTTGCAGAAGACCTGAAAAATCAGTTCCGCCCAGATCGAATTTCTCGCTGAAGACAACTCGGAAATATCCCGGGTGCTCCTGACTCCAGCGCTGGATGCCCTCCCCGTATTCGACGCCGTGGTCCGTGTTCTCGAGCGCTAAAGCGACGGCAAGATCCTTCTTGAGCTTGCCTGCGTCCATGAGGCTTCCTAGAAATTCTCCGGTCGTATAGCCAAGCAGATCCGTGGAGCTAAGCGTGCCGAAAGTATACGTGTAGCCTCGGCTGAAGATGTGCGCTGCAGCTGCTCCCGGCGTGATCCAAGGCGTCTGATAACGGTCCGGCATCACCGACTCGGCTTCGCCAAGAGCGGTCGAGTATCCGCCGATTACCGCCGTTACTTCGTCAGTGGTCATCGCGCGCTCCACGAGCCCGGCAGACTTCGCCTGGTCCGAGGCGTCGTCATAGAAAACTTCCTTTACCGGAAGCTTTTTCCCTTTCTCCTTCACCATGATTCCGCCGCTGTCGTTGATCTGTTTGATAGCCAATTCGATGCCTTCGCGTTGGTATTGCCCGGGTTTTGCTTCCCGGCCGGTGATGGGCATCACGACGCCGACGCGGATCTCGTTGGCGGACTTCCCGCCTTTCCCGCATCCAGCAATCGTGAAGGCGCAAATCGCAACCAACAGAAAATTCATGGAACGCGTGCAAAGCGGAATTGGCCGGTTGATGGAGAAGTGTGTCACGGCTGGTGACCTCCAGGTTTAGGTTCGCCTAAATTGGATTCTGGCCGAAAGGGTGTCACGTGTAGCAATCGCTCGCTGGTAGCGAATCCTGTAGCAAATAGCGGCAAAGGTCAACGGTCTTTCGGTGTCCTCTCGGCTGGTGGCAGAAATCGTCCTACGCATAGCGTACCGCGTTTACATCCTGCGCAACAAAGCGCGAGAGTGGCGGGCAATTTGGAAGTCTTCCTGGCTGGGGACGACGCGGACGTGAACCTTGCTTCCTTTAGTCGAAATCACGTTCGAATTTGACTGGTTGCCGGCGTCATCGATCGAAACGCCGAGGAAGCTAAGGCCACTGCAAACACTGCCGCGAACAGGGGCGCTATGTTCGCCGATACCGCCAGAGAAGACGAGCATTTCGAGACCGCCCAGCACCGCCGCGTAGGCTGCAATCACTTTGCGAATCCCGGTGCAGAACACTTCGATTGCCAGCTGTGCCTTCTGATCCCCTCCGGCCCCAGCGGATTCCAGATCGCGCATGTCGCTCTTGCCTGCCGAGATTCCTATAAGACCGGATTCGCGATTCAGCATATGCTCGAGCGAATCGGCGTTCATTTTCTTCACGCGCAGCAAATAGAGAAGGACGCCAGGATCGAGATCGCCGCTACGAGTCGCCATAGGGATTCCGCCGGTCGGCGTTAGGCCCATGCTTGTGTCCACCGAACGCCCGTCCTTCACCGCTGCGAGGCTCGCGCCGTTACCGAGATGCGCTATTACGGTTCGGCTTGGTAGTTCGGGCCCCAGTTGGTACACGATGGATTCATAGGAGAGCCCATGGAAACCGTAACGGTGAATGCCTTCGTCGAATAGCTCGCGCGGAAGGGGAAATCGCGACGCTACTTGGGGAATCGTCGTGTGAAAAGCCGTATCGAAACATGCGAATTGCGGAAGCTGTGGATAGGCCTTTTCAGCAGCTGTGATAAGCCGTAGTGCCGTCGGAATATGCAGCGGCGCGAAATGGACGCAGTTCTGTAGTTCCGTCAGCACCGCCGGCGTGATCAGCTGGTGAGCCAGCAGGTGAGGGCCACCATGCACCACACGATGACCGACCGCGACAGGCTTGAGCTGTGAGTTTTCTGCCAACCAGCGTGCGGCCTGGCTCAGCGCCTCGTCCTCGGACGCAAAGCGGACATTCTCGGAGCGCAGAGTTCGGCACTGCGCGTCCTTCAATTCCAGCTTGCCACTGTCGCGCCCGATGCCGTCGGCCAATCCGTCGAGCACCGCCTGCTCCTCACCATCGCGCTGGATGTAGAGCCCGAATTTCAGGGACGACGACCCGCTATTGATAACGAGAACCGGTTCAGCAGCCATGATGGGAGCCGCTTTCACTTCGAGTGTGTTTTA
>DATNKB010000243.1:0-16208 GCA_035603595.1 Candidatus Dormiibacterota bacterium | reverse complement strand
ATGCATCTGCCGTTCGTGCCTGGCGGATTGATGACGCAGGAGCAATATCTTTCGCTCGTCACGATGCACGGCACGATCATGGTTTTCTTCGTGCTCACCACGGCGCCGCAGGGCGGCTTCGGCAATTACTTCCTGCCCATTCAAATCGGCGCGCCGGATATGGCGTTTCCGCGGCTCAACATGCTGTCCTTCTGGGTCACGTTCCTTGCGTTCATCGCGATTCTCGCCGCGTTCGTCGTTCCCGGCGGCGCACCCATCAGCGGATGGACCGGTTACACGCCCCTCAGCGGACTCGGCGAAGTGACGGGCCCCGGTGAAGGCTGGGGCCAGACGATGTGGATCATCAGCATCTCGCTCTTCTGTCTGGCGTCGCTGCTGGGCGCGCTGAACTTCATCGCCACATTGATTGACATGCGCGCTCCCGGCATGAGCCTGTTTCGCATGCCGCTCACGTGCTGGGGCTGGTTCGTCACCGCGATTCTCGGCTTACTCGCATTCGGTGTGCTGCTCGCCGGCGGAATTCTGCTGCTGCTCGACCGTTCGGCAGGCACGAGCTTTTTCATTCCCGCCGGCCTCGTGGTGAATGACCAGATCCAAAATCATTCAGGTGGCTCACCGCTGCTCTGGCAGCACCTGTTCTGGTTCTTCGGGCATCCCGAGGTGTACATCGCGATTCTGCCGGGCATGGGAGTCGCGTCGCACGTGCTCTCCACGTTTGCGCGCAAACCGGTATTCGGTTACCGGGCGATGGCCATGGCCATGTGCGCGATCGGCTTCCTTGGCTTCATGGTGTGGGGACACCACATGTTCGTCAGCGGCATGAGCCCTTATTCGGGATTTGCGTTTTCCGTGCTGACCATGTCCATCGGCGTGCCTTCGGCGATCAAGACGTTCAACTGGCTCGGCACACTATGGGGCGGGAAGATTCAATTCACCACGCCGATGCTTTTCGCGATTGGCTTCGTGTCGCTCTTCGTTTCGGGCGGCCTTTCGGGATTGTTCCTCGCGCAACCAGCGGTGGACAACCTGCTGCATGCAACATACTACGTGGTGGCGCACTTCCACCTGGTGATGGGCGTTGCTGCCATCTTCGGCATTTTCGCCGCAACCTATTTCTGGTTCCCGAAAATGTTCGGCCGCATGATGAACGAGCCGCTTGGCAAAGTTCATTTCTGGTTTACGTTTATCGGCGCCTACTGCATCTTCATGCCCATGCACTGGGTAGGAATCGCAGGCGGCATCCGTCGCTATGCAGATGCCAGCGCCGTCGCATACCTGCAACCGCTTCAGCCCGTGCACCAATTCATGAGCATAGCGGCCTTTATTACGGCGGCAGCGCAGATCCTGTTCCTGATAAATTTTTTCTGGAGCCTCAAGAGCGGCCCTAAGGCTTCGAAGAACCCGTGGAATGCCACGACGCTCGAATGGATCACCGATTCGCCGCCGCCTCACGATAATTTCGGGGGGCATTTCCCCAGCGTCTATCGCGGTCCGTACGACTTCAGCGTTCCCGGCGTAAAGGAAGACTTCGTGCCGCAGAATTTGACGCCGCAGGAAGTGGCTCGCGAGACGGAATAGGCAGCACCGGAATCCGAAATGCCAGGCATCGTCACAGACGATATCGAGATAAAAGTTCGAACGCCAAGCGGCGGGCGTGGCGGCTCGTCTTCCGGCAACTCCGATGACGGTGCGGGTGGCTCTGGCGGTGACGGATCGGGCGGCAGCGGCTCAGTTCCTCAACGGACTTACATCACGGGAATGACCGTCGGCCTCGGCGGCATCCTGATGTTCTTCATGGCGCTCGTCAGCGCCTACATCGTGCGTAAGGATATTCCGAATAGCGGCTGGCACCCGCTCGCAGTTCCGCGAATCCTGTGGCTCAACACCGCCGTGCTGATCGCCAGCAGCTTCACGCTCTCTCACGCTCGCAAACTTTTGAAATCGAACGACCAGCAGGGCTTTCGCCACTGGTGGAGCGTCACCACGATTCTTGGCGTGTTCTTTCTCGCGGGTCAGATCATCGCGTGGCAGCAACTCAGAGCCGCGGGCTTGTTTCTCGCGACGAATCCGAGCAGCAGCTTTTTCTACGTCTTTACCGCCGCGCACGGCTTGCATCTGCTGGGCGGAGTGCTGGCGCTGACGTGGATCCTGTTTCGTCCCACGCACCGCCTGACGCAGGGCACCGCTACCGAAGTGGCTGCGATGTACTGGCATTTCATGGACGGTTTGTGGGTCTTCCTGTTTCTACTTTTCCTTCTGGGACGGTGAATCGTGAGTGATACCGAATTCGAAGGCATAGTCGCAACTCCGTGGTCGGGCGGTGCGTCGCCCTTCGGCATCAATTCGAAAAAGCTGGGAATGTGGCTGTTCATCGTCTCCGACACGCTGACGTTTTCGGCGCTCCTCGTCAGCTACGCATACGTTCGGCTCGCCACGCCGGATTGGCCGCGTCCATTCGAGATCTGGCCCGCCATCGCAAAATCGTCGTTCATGACGTTCGTGCTGCTCTCAAGCAGCTTGACGATGGTGCTGGCCGTCGCCGCAGCGCATCGTCACGACGTGAAGAAAGCCGTCCGCTATCTGATTTTCACGATGATCTGCGGCGCTGCTTTCGTGCTGATTCACGCCACGGAATGGGTCACGCTGTTTCACGAAGGAGTAACGCCGTGGTCGAATCCGTGGGGTGTGCCGCTCTTCGGCGGGACATTCTTCGGCCTCACCGGACTGCACATGTTGCACGTCACGATTGGCGTCGCCTATCTCGCAATTATTTGCGCGGGATACAGCAAGGGCAAGTGGACCGCCGACCACGTCGAAGTGAGCGGCCTTTATTGGCACTTCGTCGATCTCGTCTGGATGTTTATATTCCCGCTGGTCTATTTGCTGAGCGTGAACCCGAAGTAGCCGGCACTTCGTCGGGACACGGCTTTGTAGGTGCTGAAAGGTACGACAAGCGGTGCGGCTTTAGCCGCTGAGAAAAAGAAACCGGAAACGGGAGCGAACCACTCGATGACCGAACCCGCATACATGAGGACGGAAGCTGAAGACGACCACGCGGTAGGCAGCACGAAGCTGTTCGCCTGGATTTGGGTGTGGCTGCTGCTGCTGACGGCGATCGAGGTCTTCCTCGCTTACGAGCGCGTCGAAGTCCACCTGATGATCACAATCCTGCTCGGCCTGTCGCTCATCAAATCAGCGCTGATCATGTCGTACTTCATGCACTTGCGCTTTGAGCGGCTCGGGCTGTTCCTGATTCTCGTGCCCGCTATGGTCTTCTGCATCTGCATGATGCTCATCATGTTCTACCCGGACAGCATCCGCCTGATGGACATGCGCCCGCACTAATCTGGCAATGCTTTCTTGCGGGGAATTATTAGGACCTGAATAAAAAAGGGCGGGTCTCGAACCCGCCCTTTTCCTTTTGCGTAGAGTTGCTGTCTTCCTAAGCTTTTGGCTTGTGCAGTCCGGTGCAAACAGAGACGGCGCTGTTCGGATCCACGGCGCTGTCACCCTGCTCGACGTGCTGGATTTTTCCCTGCTTGTCCACCACGATGGTAGTCCGCTGCGCCCACTGATATTTGCCGCCCTTCACGTCGTAGGGCTTCAATATCTGGTAAGACGTCAGCACCTCCTTGTTCATATCACTGAGAAGCGGAAAGGTAACTCCGATTTGCTTGGCGAATGCGGCGTTAGCGGCGGGACTGTCGATGCTGATTCCGAGGACGACTGTGTCGCTTGCTTCGAGTTTGGCCAAATCAGCCTGATAGGCCTGAAGTTCTTTCGTTCAACCGCCGGTAAATGCCAGGACGTAGAAGGCGAGAATCACGTTTTTCTTGCCACGATAATCGCTCAGCTTCACCTGTTCCCACTTGTCGCTGAGCAGAGAGAAATCGGGCGCCGCGTCTCCCACCTTCAGATTCGTCTTGGCGACGGCTTCTTCTTGCGCTGCGGCCGAAACCGGGGCGACCGCTTGCCCCCCGAGGCCGAGCAGCAAGAGGACACCGGCCAGTGCCGTGACAATCCCTTTCATGCGCTTCTCCTTTGAATTGGAATCCAGCAGCAGACGAGCATTATAGACTTGCGTCGTGCTCGCCGGCACGGATTTGACGAACGGACCGTCAATTCAGATACCGTTCTGTTATACGCTGATGCGCGTTTGTGACGACCGGGATGTGCCGAATTGTTTGCAGACCGCACGAATTGGAATCTCGAGCCGAATCGACTGAGCGAAGCGCTCGCGCGCCATCGGGTTGCGGGGAAGCCTCTGATCGACTTGACCGCCTCGAATCCCACCGAGTGTGGCTTTACCTACGATCGCGAGAGGATTCTAAGCGCGCTTGCGGACCCGCAGAGCCTTTCATACGAGCCGGAGCCCAAGGGACTGCTGGCCGCGCGTGAGGTCATTGTCGGCTACTATGCGGACCGCGGCGACCATGTTGCTGCGAGCGATATGCTGCTCACTACAAGCACGAGCGAAGCCTATGCGTTCGTCTTCCGCATTTTATGCAATCCCGGCGATGAAGTGCTGATTCCCACTCCTAGTTATCCGCTCTTTGATCTCCTTGCCGATATTCAAGACGTAAGGCTCGTGCGCTACCCGCTCATTTATGACCACGGCTGGCAGATTGCTTTTCATGCGCTTGAAGCCGCGCTCACCCCTCGTACCCGTGCGATCATCGTGGTCCATCCCAACAATCCCACCGGCCATTTCGTAAAACCCGATGAACGTTCAGGGCTCAATCAAATCTGTGCCGGCCGGCAACTCGCCATAATCGCGGACGAAGTGTTCCTGGATTTTGCGCTCTCCTCTAAGCGTCACCTCAGTTGGGTAGCAAACTCAGAGGTACTCACGTTCACAATGAGCGGGCTGTCGAAAATGTGCGGCCTCCCACAGATGAAAGCCGCATGGCTCGCAGCGAGCGGACCAAAGGATCTGAAGACGCGTGCCCTGGAGCGGCTCGAGGTAATCGCAGACACCTACCTCTCGATGAATGCTCCGATTCAACATGCGATTCCGGAATTTCTTCAGCAGCGCCACGAATTTCAGCGGCAGCTGATGTCAAGAGTCCGAGGCAATCTCGCCGAACTCGACCGGCAACTCGCAACGCAGAAAGCTTGCGGTCGCCGTGAAATCGAAGGCGGCTGGTACGCCGTGCTTCGCGTGCCGACGACGCGTACTGACGAAGAGGTCGCACTCGATTTGCTCGAGAAAGAGGGAGTTTACGTTCATCCAGGCCATTTCTACGATTTCCCAGCGGACGGTTACCTCATCGTCAGTCTGATCGGGTCCGAGCAAGAGTTTGGGGAAGGAATCAGGCGCCTGGTTTCGATTTTCTGAGGGAAAAGAATTCAACCCATCGCAGCGAAGGGCGGCGTGCCGTTTACTTCAGTCTCCCCGGCGGATCGGCGGCTTCCGGCATGGCCAGAGGCGGAGCGGCTGCATCTCCGTCGGGCAGCTTCGAGGGAGCAAGCTGAGGAATGCCGACGCCGCGATTCAGTTCGAGATGCTCCTTGGCGCAACGCGGGCAATATCCTTTGCCGGTCTCGTCATCACGCTGGCTCGCGAGCTCATAGCAACCGCAGACGCAATCGCAGTAGCCCGTGATGGACGCAGTCTTGATGGGCACCAAAGCCATTCAGCGTTCCTCCGAACTGCAGATACTACCCGCGCATGAATAGTTTCGCAAGTTGGCGATACTCTGCGGCTGCTCGAAGCGGAAATGCGCGGGTCAATCTGCCGATGCAGGTTCGAGCTGTGCGAGGCGGAACGGGTCGCCAATCTTTTCGTGCAGCGCGATCCAGACGCTGTCGGGATGCGCTAGAAACGCTTCGACGACACGAGGATCGAATTGCCTGCCGGAATATCGTTTGATTTCTTCGCGCGCAGCGGAAATGGGCAGAGCCTTGCGATAGGGGCGGTCGGAAATCATGGCGTCGAGCGTATCCGCAACAGCGAATATCCGTGCCCCGAGGGGAATCTGTTCGGCGCGTAGCCCGCGAGGATATCCGGAGCCGTCGTAACATTCCTGGTGTGAAAGCACAATTTCCGCGGCCTCTTTGAGGAAGGGAATGCGCTCGAGAACCTGATAGCCGATATCGCAATGCCGGCGCATGATTTCGCGTTCTTCCGCAGTGAGCGGACCCGGCTTGCGCAGGATGCTGTCCGGAACTCCCATCTTGCCGATGTCGTGTAGAAAAGCTCCGCGCGCGATGTGCCGCAGCAGCGCTTTATCGACGCCCATCGCTTTTGCGATCTTTATCGTGAACGCGGTGACGCGCTGGCAGTGGCCTTCCGTCTCCGCGTCTTTCGCGTCGAGCGCGCCACCAAGAGCTTCAAGCGTGTAGTCGTACGATTGCTCGAGATCCTGCAGCGCGATCGAAAGCTGTTGCGTGCGTTCGGCTACCAGATGTTCCAGATCGCTTTGATACGTGCGATTTTCAATCACCAACCGGCGGTGCTCCAGCGCACGCCGGACGCTCAAATAAAGCTGGTCCTTTTCAAAAGGTTTGAGAATGTAGTCGTAAGCTCCCGCGCGGATTGCTTCAAGAGCGATTGCGATGTCGTGCATCGCTGTGACCATGATCACAGGCACATCGGGATCGTCCACGCGCAGCTCGGAGAGAAGCTTGAGGCCGTCCATTTCCGGCATCACAATATCGCTCAGCACCAAATCGAACGTATCGTTGCGGAAGGCGTCGAGGGCAATTCGCCCGTTAGCACAAGCGACGGTGTAATAACCCTGCGCATCGAGAAGAGTGGTTACAACTTCCCGAATCGCTTCTTCGTCATCTACAACCAGGACCTTTTCTCTATCCACGTGTGGGCTCCGAAGTCTCACCATTATAAAGCAGGGCACAGGCAGGTATTGGGCTCGTTGCCCTACTTCTAACCCTCATGCTAGGTTTCGTAGTGGCTTCCCGACATCCTCGATTTCATTTGTGCCGAGATTTCCTGGCGACTAGGCGTCGCTGACACAGGACTCGATGCCCCTCGTTTCTAACCCGGGCTTCCTGGCGGTAGCCTTCATTGAAGGCTCTGCTGCCTTTATCATCCTGGTTCTCTATTCGCTGCTCGTTCCCAGCTTCTCGCCGCGATTTTTCCGCTTTTGGATCGCCGGCTGGAGCGCTTACGTGCTGTGGGACGCTTTGCGCATGGTATCGATTTGGCGCGGAGACCCCAACGCCAACTTCCAATTCACCGCTGTGCTTTCGCTAGTTGCCGCGGCGCTATTTTTCGTGGCCATTCTGGAATGTACAGGACGAGGAGACAAGTTCCGTTGGCTCACGCCTTTGGCGGGGATTTTCGCTCTAGCTATTTACGGCACTCATTCAATTGCGAAGATGCCCACGGAAGCGCTTTGGCTTGAGCGAGTCGCAGAATCGGGATTCTATCTGCTGGCAGGGTGGCTGCTGTGGCGGACGAATTCAAGACATCAGGGGGTCGGGTGGAAATTGCTTGCGGCCGCCCTAATGCTGCGAGGCCTCCATGGATTCGATCGAGCCGCGTGGTCGGGCGAAGAATTCGGATTGTTTCGTATGTCGTTTCACGGCCTATTCGGAATCGCGATGGGAATTGCGATGGCGGTTCTCGTTTTGGAGGCGGGGCGCGCTCGAACGGAAGATTTGAACGAAAAGCTGCGACGCCTCGCAATCATCACGGCGGAAGCAACTCAATCATTTCGGGTACATGAAACATTGGAAGGGGTTGTCCGCCATCTCGTGGAAAGTCTCGGGGCGAGTCACGGTGTGGTGTATCTGTTCGACGGTTCCGGGGACAACCGTTCACTTCTGGTGCGAGCGACTGTCGGCTTTAGCGAAGACTTCTTGAATCTTTACACGCGCTTATCGCCGCGTGTGCTTTGGGCTCAGACGGTGCTCGAGCAAAAGACCCCTCTTGTCGTCTTCGACGCTGCAACGGACTCGGGTGTTCGCGACTGGATGCGCGACGAAAAGCTGTCGACACTCGTCCTCGTTCGCATCCCCGGGAAAGAGAAGCCGCTCGGATTTCTGGGAATCGGTTCCGCAACAGCTCGCACCTTCGCCAACGATGAAGAAAATTTTCTCGTCAATGTTGCTAACCTGCTCGGTCTCACGGTTCAAAACGTTTCGTTGTTCGAGGTCGCAGCGAATTCCCGAAGACAATGGCTCGACACCTTCGATTCGATTGGCGACTTGATCGTGGTGCACTCTCCAAACGGAGCGGTACTGCGAGCGAACCGCACTCTGGCGTGGCATCTCGGCGTAGAGCCAGGAGAGCTCGAAGGCCAACCGCTTCGAAGTCTTTTGCATCAGGCGGAGGTCCACTGGACGACGTGTCCCTACTGCGAAGGTGCCGCGGGAGACCCCGAACAAATTGACCCGACATTCGGGGGATACTTTCTCGTCACGAATTCGACCTTCCATGATTCGAATGGTGTCCCGCTCGGCACGATTCACGTCCTCAAGGACTTCACCGAACGCCGCCAGGCCGAGAACAAGTTCCGCATGCTCTTCGAGAATGTTCAGGAGGGAATTTTTATCTCGACGCCCGAGGGCCGTTTCCTCGATTTCAACAAAGCGCTGATGAACATCCTCGGTTATGACAAGCGCGATGAGCTTTTGTCGGTGGATATTACCCCAACTTTCTACTTACACGCCGAAGATCGAGAACATCTGAAACGGCTGCTTCGCGAACACGGCCAGGTGAGCGATTTTGAGTTCCAATTCCGCCGTCGCGATGGCGACGTGCGAATTGCTCACGAATCGAGCTTCGTCACGCGCGATGATTCCGGAGCCGTGGTTGCTTATCAAGGCTTTTTACTCGACGTCACGGACCGAAAACTTGCAGAAATGGAAATTCGCCGCCGCAACAGGGAACTGCTCGCGCTGAATTCGATTGGCGGCATGCTCAGTCAGTCTGCCGAGATTGATGAGATCCTGAATCGAGTCCCTCCCAAAGTCGCCGAGCTCTTCAAAGTTGAGACCTGCTCGATCTATTTGCTCGATGAGCCGTCGCACACCCTGAAGCGCATGGCGGCCTTCGGATATGAGACTGAATTCGCGCGCAATCTGCCGCCGGTCGAAATAGCCTCCACCCTTCTCGAACAGCTGAAACAGGCTCGCGCCACGTTGCTGTCAGGCTCAGCTGCAGTCGTCCCCGAGATTTTGCGTGAGCTTTTGCGCCGGGAGAATATTCGGGAATCGCAGATAGCAGTCCTCTGGTCGAAGGACCGCATCATGGGAATCCTGGCAATCGGATGCCGCGAAGCCCGCGAGTTTTCGCCAGCGGAACTAAATCTTTTGGCGGCCGTGGGAAATCAGATCGCCACAACCATAGACAAGGCGCTGCTTCTAAGCGAAACGCAGGACGCTTATCAGAGTCTGGCCTTGGCCCAGGAACAGCTTTTGCAAAGCGAAAAGATGGCTGCCGTTGGCCAGCTCATCTCCGGTGTAGCCCACGAGCTCAATAATCCACTGACCGCAATTCTCGGTTACAGCCAACTCCTCCAAGCCGAGGAGCTTACGAATTCACGAGGGTCGGACTATATCGAAAAGTTGTACAAGCAGGCGCAGCGCACACATCACATTGTGCAAAGCCTGCTCAGTTTTGCCCGCCAGCATAAGCCAGAAAGAAAATCGGTGGATCTGAATCAGATTCTCGAAGACACGCTCATCCTTCGAGAATACGACATGAAGCTCAACAGCATCCGCATCCATCGGGAATTCGAACCGAGTCTTCCCGTCACTACGGGAGACTTTCACCAACTTCAGCAAGTTTTTCTCAACATTGTGAATAATGCCGTGGATGCAGTAGTCGAGAAAGGCAGAGACGGCGAAATCTGGATTCGAACGGCCCGGGTCGGAGATCGTTTGCGCGTGGAAATTACCGACAACGGACCGGGAGTGAAAGACCCACATCGCGTTTTCGACCCGTTCTACACCACGAAACCGGTGGGGAAGGGGACCGGACTGGGATTGAGCATCTGTTATGGAATCGTCAAGGAACATGGCGGAGAAATTCAGGTGCGCAATTCTCCTCCTCGCGGCGCCACCTTCGCGATCGTCCTGCCCATTCTCGGCGTTTCTGACTCGCCTCAAGACGACATGTCCTCCCCTTCCAAGGCCACAGCGGTAGGCACGGTTCTGCTTGTAGATCATGAGGAAGCCGTGTTGCAGCTTGAACAAGAAATTCTGCGCGCTCGCGGCGTGACGGTCCGCGCGGCCCGAAGCGTCCAGGAAGCCCTCGACCTCCTGCGACGCGAGACGGTGGATGCCATAGTCGCCGATATGAAAATTCCTGGAGAACTTTCCGCTACGGGGCTATATCGCTGGATTGAGGAAAACCGAAGCGAACTCGCCGGACGCATCGTGTTCACGGTGTCGAATGCGCGAGACGGTGAGATCAGCGGGACCTTGCGCAATTCCGGTTGTTCGATCCTGGAAAAACCCTTCTCGATTGATTCGTTCTGCGGAACCGTACTTAGAACGCTTCGCTCGGAAGCGCCTGCGCCGGTAAAGCGCTAAGATTCTTCGATCGCCTGGTCTATTCCACCACTTGTGTTCCGTTCCAGCGCCACTCTTACCTTCAGTTGCGATCGTCTATGTTTACCGAAATGTAGTTGACTACTGAGGTCACAGAGCGTAGCATTCACGACAATCAGTAAATCAGGAGCGCGTATGGAGTCCCTCGAACGCTTCGCCCAGAATCAGCTTGTTATTGAGGAGTACGTTTCGCAATGGTTGGCTGCGATTCCCAGCGATTTCGGGCGCCTTGCCGACGTGGCGATGCTTCGTGATGTAACCAGCGGCCATTATCACCATCCTGCTCTGGAAGAGGTCTATTCCGAATCGGCCGTCCATCAGGCTTTGCTCTACTGTCACGAAGAGCTCTTCGAGAAAGTGGTTGGAACGCCGCTGGATCTTCAGGAGTGGGATTTACGCACGCATTTCGCCCGAATGGATGCTTCGGTTGCGGAAATTGCCTTTCGCTGGCTTGAAATCGAACATTTTCGTTCCTTCGTCCCTATGGGAACGGCGCCGCAGCTCCGCGATCTGTTTCTGTCGAACACACGTGCGATCCTCGGCCGTCTGGCCCACAGAAAAACCGCAGTAGCAGCCGTCGCCTAAGAGCAGGCTTGCGACTCTTTGCAACCCGCCTTCCCATCTGGTGCTGAATCTCCGAGAAACCTGTTACTCTGATTCTTCATCCAACCTTGCTGGAGGAAGCCAGCGAATGAAGCGTTTTATCGGACTTATCTGCTTTTGCGCACTTGCGGCAATTCCCGCGGGCGCTCAGCAATCGGTCTCGCCGCCTCCTCCCATCGCGGGATCGTCGAATTCGCACGTGGCGCCGCCCACGAGCACCGACTTCGTCAAAGCAGCCGATGAGGTACTGGCTCAGATGAGCAAGCTTCTCAACTTGCCGATCAAGGAGCCGCTGAAAAAGAGCCTGCGCTCCAAGCAAGAGATCCGGGAATATTTGATTCGCGAAGAAAAGGAAGACCGCAACGACGCCCAGCGTTACGCCGACAAAAAAGCGCTCGAGGCGTTCGGCCTGATCCCGAAAGATTTCCCGCTCGATTCTTTCATGCTGGACGTTCTGACCGACCAGGTTGCTGGCCTCTACGATCCCAAGGCCAAAGAGTTCTACATCGCCGACTGGATTCCCGCTGACGAGCAACGCGCCGTGATGTCTCACGAACTGACGCACGCCCTCGAGGACCAATCCTTCCACATCGACCCGTGGATCAAAGCCGCGCGACCCAATGACGACGCCGAACTCGCTCGCGAAGCTGTAAGTGAAGGTTCCGCACTCGCAGCTATGGTGGATTACACGCTGCGGGAACAGCAAGTCAGCGTTCGAGATCTACCCGACGTTGCGCTATTGATCCGCTCTGGCGCCGTGGAAGAGATGGATAAAGATCCGAATCTGGCCAAAGCGCCGGGATATATTCGCGACGAATTGCTCTTTCCATATCTTGCAGGAACCAGCTTCTCGCAGCAATTTCTGAAAGCGCACGATGGATGGTCGGATCTCAATCTGCTATTCAAGAATCCGCCGGTTTCAACGCAACAGATTCTCCATCCTCAACTGTATTTGACAGATGTGAAGCCAGCCCCTGTGACCCTTTCCGAATGGAAGGGCTTAGTTCCCAGTGATTGGAAACTGCTGGAAGAAAATGTACTCGGTGAATTCGGTTTGCAGGAGGTCATGAAACAATTTCTCGGCCAGGATCGCGCCGATACGGTAGCTGCAACCTGGGCAGGGGATCGTTACGCACTCTTCGAGGATCCAAAAACCAAAGAAACTTCGCTTGTCTTCCGTCTAACCCTGGACAACACCGAGGACGCCGCGCGTTTCTTCGGGCAGTACAGCGAACTGCTCGAGCTCAAGCACAAATCTCGCACGACGCTCTTTCGCCGGCCCAACTATTTTCAATTTCAGACTGATTCTGGCGGTGTTTTCCTGCGATGCGTACGGACTACCTGCTTGGCCGTCGAGAACGCTACTCGCGAAACGTATGACAAGATCGACCGCGCCGTGGGCTGGCCTGCGGCTCCTGCGCCTGCCGAGGCACGCACCGGAAACACGTTCACCCAACGCCGCGAGAAGCCGCTGATTATCGCAAGCGTGTTCTAGTCGTTCAGCGAAATGCTTGCCGAATCGCTGCGGTGAATTACCATCAGGGTCTGGTCGTCGCATGGGTGCGTTCCTGAGCAATGTCCAGCGACGTCTCTCATACATGCTGCCAGCAGTTCCTGCGGCACCCAACCGTGTCTTTCGCCCGCCACGCTCGCCAGCCTCTTCATACCATATTCCGCACCGCTTGGGTTACGCGCCTCAGAGATTCCATCAGTGTACAGAAGCAAAGAATCGCCCGGCTCCATTTTCGCGCGCTGCACGGAATATGGACTCGTTGCGAACATTCCCAGCGGCAGCCCGGTTGCGTGAATCTGTCTCACGCCTTCGCGCGTTACCATCACGGCCGGCAAATGTCCCGCACTGGCGATTTCCACTTCTCCCGATTTGCCGGCGCGTCCGCAAATCAGCGTCGCATATTGCCCGGCAAACGTACTCTCGCAGAACACCCGGTTCGCTGTGCCTAGAAGCTTTTCCAAATCCAAGGGGCCTTTTGTTTTCGACTCCGAGCCCACATTCGCCAGGCTTCGAAACATAGCGTGCAAGTGAGTCATCAACAGCGCCGCAGCCATTCCTTTGCCTGCCACATCGCCGAGCAGAAACACAAGCTGGCCGTCGCTCTCCAGCGGCAAGATCAAATCGCAATAATCGCCGCTTACCGGTCCCGCCGGCTTGTACTCGTAGTGGATATGCCAGTCACCAAACTGCGTGCGCTTCTTCGGCAACAGGCCTCGCTGGACCACCGACGCGAGCTCGAGATCACCTTCCAGCGCCCGCCTCTCCTCGGTCGAAAGGCAGTCCAGGCAGACGCGGGCGAGCGGATTCGCGATGAGGCGTTCCTGTTCCACGGTTCCCTGGCACACCACGCAGGTGCCGTACGTGCCGTCGTGAATGTGTTGTATGGCTGAATCCACTTCTTGCAGCAGCTCCACGAACGGGGCGGTCTGCTCCGCCGAAGGAACAGTGGAGATGGTTGCTTGCAGCTCTCCGCGCCGCCTTTCAAGCTGTTCGCGGATATAGGGTTCGCTTACTTCGGGCATAGCTGGCATCTCCACACGACTTTTAATGTCTACATCTTCTAATCGTCTCGCCATTCCGGTGGCAACACCATCCGTTTCTTGCATGCTAATCTCCCGTTTTGCCCCTCAATTGGATTCGCCTGCCCACACCACCGATTCGCCCTTATCGGGAAGAAGAGATCCTCCGGAAGTCTTTCTTTCCAATCGAGATAGGCGCCGCTCGAAGCGTGCTCTACTCCGCCGATAGAGGCTCGCAGCTACGGCCCCAGTACGGTTCGCCCGGCGAAGCTCCGTCAACGCTTTTTTGGTGATCGAAACTGCCTGGTGTGGCTCTCGCGCATGGCGCTCGTAATATATGGCAAGCTGCTCGTAGGCTTCAAAACCTTCCCTCGAATTTCCCAGCATGCTCTCCCAAAGCTCTCGCGCTCGCGCAAAATCACCTTCGCGCTTGGCCATCATTGCCAACGACCGCCGCGCGGCCCGCTCCGTCTCGAGCGGCAAATCGCCGTCGATCGACCGCTGAAAAAGCACTCGAGCACGGGCCGATTCGCCGCGCCGCTCGCAAATGCGCGAGATGCCAAACAGTTCGAATGCATCCGTGCATTGATTCTCCGCGTCCGCCAGCACCGAAAGCACTCGCGCCGAAAGTCCGGCAAGCCCGCGCAAATCCATCTGATTGTGATAGAAAATCGGCAACAGTGGTTCCGGCGGACCGCCTCGCAGAAAATCAAAATAGAGCGACGGAATCAACTCCGACATCACGTCACATCCGCGATTCCAACCGAGCACGTGCCTTTCGAGTTCAGCCAAGCGCACCGATCCCAAGCGCAATCGCCACAAATTGCGCGCCGGATGCAGAAAATCCAAATGTGCTTGCAGCGCTGGCACTCCAATTTTCCGGGTCATTCGATAGCGCGTCTCAAGCAGCGGCCAATCGAACGATTTTCCGTTGAACGTGGCCAGCACCGGGCGTTCGGCTATTCGTTCAGCGAGCGCCACCAGCACGGAATGCTCCTCGCTGTGCTCCCGCATGAAGAATTGCTCCACTTCGAGACCGCCCACGTCCCACCAGGCGATCCCGATCAAGAACGGATACGTTCCCGTGCCTCCGCAGAGACCGGTTGTCTCCGTATCCAGAAATAGCCACTGAGTCGGATCGGCGATTTTTTCGGCGAAGTCCGGTGCCAGCAACCGGAGCGCTCCGGGATGCAGGTGGACTTCGGGCGGTGCGCAGTCAATCGTCTCTGCAAACCATCGTCTCAGCCTGAGGTGCGCACCAAATTTATTCTCCCGAATGGTGGCCCCCAAGATAGTCGCCAGCCGCTCGGCGCCTTCGGGCACATCCGGCGATGTTCCTGCTAGCTCCTCGAGTCGTCTCTCTCGAGCCACGGCAACTCCACTGCGGCTGCCGTCCCCGATAGTCGCGATTGAAACGGCCGGCCGCCGCAGCGCGTTTAACCTCGCAAATCGTTCCTCGGTCGTGGCTTTCAAATCGGTGCCCTCATTCCTACCTCCGCGCTTGCTGTGTTACACGCCGAGCACAATTTCTCCAGGATCGCCAGCGCTGCTTCTTTCGTCCGCTCGCTCTTTTCCCCGGCCGGACCCACGCACGAAGGACATCCGCTGTCGCACGAGCACGCCGCGATCAATTCGTGCGTCCGCCGCAACAACAAATCGTGAACGCGATAAAGCGGCTCGCTGAATCCAATCCCGCCCGGATACGCGTCGTACAGATAAAGATTCGGCTCGTAGAATTCCTTCGCGTCTGTCTCTCCACCTGAGTCTGAGAATTCCACCCACTCCGTTTCGATACCCGCGCTTGGCGGCCGTTCGCCGACCGCCGTCCCTAGATCCCGCCGATCGCACATCAGCAACAGCGTCGCCATCGACTCGAGCGCATACAACAGCCCGAAGATTCCGCTTTGCCGGTCGCTCAGCGCAAACGGCAACTCAGCGAGAAGTTCGTGCTCGAGCGTGATCCAGAACGAAGTGGTGTGCATCTCGTTTTCTGGCAGCTCGAGCTTTCCCGCCCCCACATTTTCATTGGTGAAGAATTTGATCTTTTTGAAACCCACCACCTGCGAGCGCACCAGCACGTCTCCGTGCACGCGCATCGCTGGCCCCGCGATTGGCTCTTCTTCAGCAAGCTCAAGCACTCTCACCTGTGTGTAGCGAATGGCATCGGTGTAGTGATCCACATTGACGCGCTTCACGTAGGCTTTATGCTGCTCGAAATCCAGATGCTCCACGTGATATTGCTGGCCCTGATGGATATAGATTGCCTTCGGGTGCAGCGTCGTCAACGCTGAAGAGAAATCCACTTCACCGATGACTTCAGGGCTGCCGTCATCCTCGCCCGTCGTGGTGTCAATGATCACAAAATTGTCGGACGTGACCGCCCGCAAACTGACCGTATCCGCGGGATACGACTGCTGCACCCAGTGCCAGTTGCCACCGCTGCGATGTAAGAACCCCGCTTCGCCGAGCCGCTCGCACAATTCCGGCAACTCCACGCTGCCAAATCGTTCCTCCGGCGAAAGCGGCAGCTCGAACGCAGCGCACTTCAAATG
>DATNKB010000242.1:0-10945 GCA_035603595.1 Candidatus Dormiibacterota bacterium | reverse complement strand
TTGGTGCTACCGAAGAGTTTTGGTGACGAGGATCTTGTGTGAAGTGACATGATAATAGGTATGTATCTACGCCGTTTTTGGGTGTCAGGGATCGTCCTCGCGGCAACCATCGCACTCCTTCCATTCTCTTTTCACGCGGAGCGCCGCCTGGAGACCGCAACCCGTGTCGAAGGTAGCCCAGCTGAAACTGTCCGGGAGGAGCTAGCCAGTCGTTTTCGTTCGCCGTTTGTGGACCGCGTTGTCCTGGTGATTGAGGGACTCCCACCTGCGGACTCGGAGCAAGGCGGGCAAGCGTTAGAAACCATCGTGGCGGCACTGAGAGAGCAACCCGGAGTTTCAGGAGTGGTGTCCTACCTCGAGTTGCGCGATCCGATTTTTCTGGGCCGGGAAGGCGGAACGTTTGTTCTCGTCGGACTCACTTCGACCGGCGGTCCAGTCGAGTCGCTTGTTCCGGAGCTTCACCAGCTAGCAAGCTCGCTTGAAAACCAACTGCGGGGCCGCTATCCGGGGGTGAAGCTCGAACTCACAGGCGAGATTCCACTGAATTTCGATATTCGGAAAGCGAGTGCCGCCGACGTGCATCGCGGCGAAAGCCTGGTGATCCCCGCGACCCTCGTGCTTCTGCTCGTGGCTTTTGGAAGCCTGATCGCCGCCCTGATTCCGTTGGCGGTTGGCCAGCTTGCGATTGCAACCACTCTGGCGATTACGGGATTTCTTGCCCAGCGCTGGCACTTATCCATTCTGGTTCAGAATTTGGCCACCATGCTTGGCCTGGGCCTGGGAATCGATTACGCCCTCCTGATGATCAGCCGCTTCCGGGAAGCGATAGCCGCTGGGAACGACGGGCCCACGGCCGGGCAGATCGCGGCACGTCAGGCAGGTCGCACGCTCTTAATTTCAGCCGCAACGGTAGCCATCGGATTTCTAGCCCTTTTGACGGTTCCGATCAGTGAAATCCGTTCTATCGGTGTCGCGGGATTCTTGGTGACAGGAATGAGTGTGTTGCTTACAAATACCCTCGTTCCGGCAGTGCTGGTGTTGCTCGGTCCGCGGATTGAACTTGGCCGAATGCCCTTTACTCCAAGGTTGGATGCGCAGCGGGCCGCACGAACGGGAAATCGCTGGCGGCAATGGGGAAAGACGATTGTCGCGCATCCCTGGCTTGCCCTCGTTGTGGCAGGTACGCCTTTGCTTCTGCTCGCATGGCAGGTCAGACGACTGGATACCAGTCTCCCTCGAGGCGATTGGCTTCCGCAGGCGGCCGAATCAGTTCATGCTCTCCACACCCTCGAACGGATGAATCGGGGTGGCGTGGTTGAATCGTTGCGCGTCATTGTCGAGCTTCCAACGGATTCCATCGCGCAAACCGACGCGGGGTGGGATGCGCTGGATCGTCTCTCCAAGCGCCTCGCGACCGATCCTCGCTGTGACCGCGTGATTTCTATCACCACGCTTGCGTCGAGCAACCGAGCTTCCCTCACTGATCTTTCGCGGGAGACGCGTCGCACGTTCCTGAGTAGTGACGGACGAGCGGCCCTGCTTGAGGTGTTACCTGCGAGTTCGGTCTCCCTGCGCGACCAGGTCAACTGGGTGCGGGAACTGCGCAAGACCGGCGCGCCAGCTCTTACCGGTGTGCCTGGCGCAACGCTTCTCGTTGGCGGCATCCCGGCACTCAACGCTGATTACGAGACGATTATCAGAAACCGCTTTCCACCCGTAATGGCGCTGGTGGTGGGCGGGACGCTCTTTGCTCTGCTCTGCGGGTTCCGATCGATCTTTGCCGCCGTGAAGGCCATTGCGCTCAACCTGTTCTCGGTGGCGGCGGCCTTTGGAGCATTGGTCTTCGTTATCCAGGACGGACACGGAAGCAGGTTCCTGGGAGTTCCTGGGGGAACCGGTAGCGTGTTTCCCCTTGTTCCGATCGTCGCCTTTGCCATCGTCTTCGGATTAAGCATGGATTACGAGGTATTTCTAGTTGCACGCGTTCTCGAAGCCAGAAGGAGCGGGCTGAGTGAAATGGATGCGATCCCGGAGGGTCTGGCTAGAACCGCAGGCCTGATTACGAGCGCCGCCGCGATCATGATCGTGGTGTTTGCGGCATTCACCTTCGGAGATTTCCTGGTGGTCAAGATGATCGGATTTACGTTGGCGGTCGCCGTGTTGATTGACGCGACGCTGGTTCGTATTGTGATTGGTCCCGCGCTCCTTCGTATTGCAGGCGATTGGAACTGGTGGCCTGGCGGGCTCACCACAGAGCGTAGGGTGCCAGTGATGGCGAGTCGCGAATAACATCTTTCATGTTCGTTGCCGTCGTGAGAAGGAGGGCGGCGAGGCCACACGGTTGCTACGTTCGCCGCGCTTGCCCTACCATTTCCACTAGCACTTCTCTGGCTTCCGCCGGACTGCTCACCTCCCGCAAGAATGCGATGCGGGCGCCTCGCGTGCCATCTTGGGTCTTCAAGCGTACGTGAAAGCCGAGACGATCGACCGAAGTCATCACCACCTCCTGAGACTCGATTCCAGCAAGTGTTCGGGCAAGCAGGACGAGCGCATCCCCGTGATCGGTATTCATGTGCTGGATAATCTCGGTTGCACTCTCAGCCAGCGGATCAGGCTGCGCGCTGTAATATTCCGAGGCAGGGACCCAGCCCATCACGCCAAAGCCACCGACGTGGTAAACGTCCACCACATCCATGCGGTAAAAGGAAAAGTCGTCAAAGTCCACCCAGTATTTGCTGTTGGTATGACGCGTCAGGTAGAGTTTCCGTGCTTCAGCCACTTCCGACGCAGGTACCGGCAGAATATTTCCTAGCAACGTGACCCTTGACGCCCCCAAGGGATCGCCGATGGCATCAGGCTGAGTGACTAACAAGCTGGAACGCGGGTCTGCCTGAACATTTTGAGTGTGCATGGCCATCGTGCTGATCAGGCAGACAGGATTCGCGTGGTCGTCCAATCCATATGGCATCACGGATCCGAAGGGGAACCCCTGTTGTTTACGTGAAAGAGTCGAGAGACTTCCAACTCGCCCCAGATACACCAAGGTACGCGCTCGTTCGGCAAACGTAGGCTCGGCGACCGCCGGTTGGTTACCCGCCGCGGTCGAGCCCGCGTGTTTTCCTGCCGTTGATGAAGACATTCCTGCGCTCCCACATGGATTCGACGCATGATCAGGGACCCTCTTGTTGCCAGGATCCCTGGAACAAGCTAACACGTTGCGGCTTGAGATGTCTGTTCAAAGCGCAGAGGGAATTCGGACGAGCGGAGAAAAAGGAGAGAGGCGCTCGGTGTACCTCACAAGCGCCTCCTCTACTGCGTCAACGTAAACCGTACCTCACTGGATCACCTCCTTCTCGGCAGGAACGCCGATATCGACAAGAATGTCGAATAATCCGATTATAGCGCGGCATCGGGGAGATGTCAGAACAAGCAGTTCCTTAACCTTTGAGCTTGGCACGCGAAAGGTAGTTACCGATATCGGAGAGTTGTGAAGCGGGTTCCAGCGCAAATCGCATTTGACTGCGGTGCGCAGCGGAAAGCAGCAGCGGAGCGAGTCGAACCCAGATTCGTGACACGGCCTTTCCACTTGCGGCCATACGATGGTCACCAGAGCTTTGCCAGCACGAACAAGCTGTCCTTCACTGACAAACACGTCATTGACATACCCGTTGATTCGAGCGCCAAGCGGCATAACATGGGCGTGCGCTTGCGCATCATCGGTATATTCGTAGCGGAACTCATTTCTCGCGAAGTAGCCGCCTGCGATGGCAAGTAATATCGCAGCAGAGATCACCAGGATTCTCTTACCGCGGTTTTTTGAATGATTGCAGGCCCTCGCTCCGACTGCAAATGGCCGGTATTGTCATCCGGAACAGCGACTTGATTTTCATTCGAGATGCTCTGAGTACCATTCTTGTTCGGCATGTTTTTTCTCGTAAACGCTGATACCGCTATCCCTTCCTATGAAACATCTCGCCGAATCTTGCATGCGAGCCGCTTCAGGACATGCTTCGTAAACACACCGGAAGAGCGGAAGCTGGCTCCTTCTTTCATTAGCTCTAGGAGTACGTTTTCTCCATCCTCGGTAATAGCAGTCAGCCCCTTCACGTCAATAATGAGCGCGCGACCGTACAGGTCTGCTCTCGCCTGCCTCCAGACACTCGCGAGCTCAGTGGCCCAAGGCCCGATGAGCTTGCCCTCTATTACCAGCTGGCGTTGACTCGGAGTGTCGAAAATGGAGATCTTCAACATTGTTTATGCCCAGCGCTTGCGTCGGTGCAAGCCCGACGCCAAACGTGCCCAACCGTAAGTCACTGAATTTTCAGGAGAGGCGCCTAGCAGTCGAAAACGTCGAAGTTGAAGAAGTTGAAAGGGTCGAAAATGCCGAAGCTTTTATCTGGGAGGGCTAGCGAACAAGGAGGCACGCCGCACGTCAAGCTCACTGGTTCACATAGGTAGGGTTGTAACTGCTTAGTGCGCTCTGCAGCAGTCAGTCTGGAAGGAGGGCTAATCTCGGGCTCGTAAGCCCGCGTAGAGGGATACGGTCTCCATCGCAAAGCCGGCCCTCCACCAAGCTCGCAGGCCGGCGCTCAAAACATAGAAACTCAAATCGTTGCGCAACAGGTGGAGACGAGAGTAGCTCCTCGGCACGTCATCTGTTGCATATAGTACAACCCAGCTTCGTAGAGGCAACCAGGTGATCAGGACTGGCACATCCACTTTCGTCGTGAGTAGTGCTCCGGGAATGATGTACGGATAGTCGTTCACCTCATCTTGCCTTCGCAGATCAAGAATTATGAGCTTACTGAAGAGGGGGCCCAGAAGAGCCGAAAGATCCGCAGGGCTGATTTCCACCATTCCTCTTAGCCCTTGGTTTCTTTGCAGTAATTCCCACATGGCTAGCCGCCTTTGTCGAGCTTCGTATCGCTTTGGCGATTGCGTACAATGTGCAGTACCTCTGCTAGTTGCGTGACGTTACTCGCGCTTCGTCGAAGTTTTCGATTTGTTCAAGAACTTTCTGCCGCTCACCTAGTTCGTCGGCGCGCTTCACAGCCTCGATGAGTCGGGCATTGTGAACTGCGAGTTCAAAGTCGGGTGCGTTGTAAGCACCCGCATGCAGATCACGGACAAGATAAGCGTAGACCTCTCCCACGTTGATCGCTGCCCCCATGAATCCTCCGGAGATCGCAGCTTCCTCGGGCGTCACAAATGCGACGTTGGACGTCAGCTTGAGATCTCCGCACTGGAAGCCGTACGGGTGACCGCCGCTCAAATTAAGCCATCCGTCTTCCCCTCTGACTTCGAAGCTGAAGCGGGCGTCCTCGTGCGCTACGCCACCGTGAATGTCGGCCGTGAACAAAGCGCCGTAACCAGTCTGTCCCAGGACGCCGAGGTGATCGGCAGTTTCACGCACACTCTCCTCTCCAGTGTCCGTCAGTTTGACAGTGGGCCACCGAATCTCGGTGCGGGCGTCGACCTCGAGGATCGGTCCGAGGATCGCCTCCACCACATCGAGCGTATGCCCCGCGCCGATGGTCAACAGGTTGGCCCCAGAAGATTGCTTATTGAAATAGTCATAGACGGAAGGCATCTCTGGCCCAAAGCCGGTGGTGCTGGAAATGATTCTCGCGTTTAGTGGCCGTCCAATCTTTCCGGAAGAAACCAACTGGGCCGCACGGCGCACGGCTGGATTCAAACGACCCTGCAATCCGATCGCGGTATGAAGTGGCCCCACCGCGCTCGCCATCTCTTCGGCCTCCGCGACGGTGCGGCCGAGAGGCGCCTCGCAGTAGACCGCTTTACCAACCTCCAGTGCCGCCAGTACGAGTTCACGGTGCGCCGGCACCTTGACAGCAATTGTTATGACATCAATCCGCTCATCGCGGATCATCGCGAAGGGATCCGAAAACCAGCGATCAGCACCAAAGACCTTAGCCGCTTCCCGTGCACTCTGCTCGTTGCGCGTCGCCACGGCTGATAGCTTTAGGCCGGGAATACCGTTGATCGCCGGAACATGCGACACCTTCGCCCAGCCTGATTTGGCGTTTGCGCCGACGATTCCAACTCGAATCTGTTTTTGGGTCGCGAGCGCGAAATTTTGCTTGTTCATAGCTATTAACCTCGCTGTCGAAAAACCGAATCCCCACGAATGGTTTCGATCCGGCCAAAGCTGCTCCCGCAGCAAAACGAATCCAAAGCACCTTAGCGACGAGAGTTCCGCCGCACGAAACTGTCCGGTCCCGTCAAGCCCAAGAACGCCAACAGCACCAGTACGCAGAACAGGAAGAACACCACCATCGCCACCTCCCGCGGTCTCAGCGACCAGTGAAGCTCTCGACGAAAGACAGGGCAAGACACATGCCAGAACCAGCAGACTATAAGTTGCTGAATTCTCCAGTGATGAGCATTACAGGTCGAAAGTGTTGAAGTTGAAGAAGTCGAAAAGGTCGAAGCTGTCGAGACTATGCAACTAGTGATAAACAGACGGGCTGCAGATTATGCATACCGCTTCGCGTATATGCCGAACTTTTTCATTCGAGAGAGGAGAGTTGTGCGGTTCATTCCCAGGCGCGCGGCAGCACCATCGGCGCCACCCACGCGCCCCCTGCATGCAGTGAGTGCCTGTATGATCTCACCGCGCTGCTTTCTTGCGTATTCGTCAGCGACGTTCGTTTTGCCGCTTGACGAGTCTGTTCTTTCTTCAGCAACTTGCTTAAGTTCATGCAAAGTATCTGGGGAATCTTCCTTACTTGTTGTCTTTCGGAGTTCCGCCAGGGGAGCCTCAAGCGAGCGGCCTCTCGTCAAGAGCACGGCTCGCTCAATGAAATTTTCGAGTTCACGAATATTGCCGGGCCAGTCCCAAGTCGTCAGCCCCTTCATCACAGACACAGGAACTGCATCGATTCGCTTTTGCATTTCCTTGGCACACTTTTGGACGAAATAACTTACCAGCAGAGGAATATCGTCTGTGCGGTCTCTGAGCGGAGGGATGCGGATTGGAAAAACATTCAGCCTGTAATAGAGATCACTGCGAAATTCCTTATTCGCGACCATGCTTTCGAGATCGCGATTCGTAGCCGCTACCAAACGCACATTCACCTTCCTCGTATGCGTGCTGCCGAGTCGCTCAAACTCCCGTTCCTGCAAAGCCCGAAGTAGCTTCGGCTGAATCTCAATCGGAATATCCCCTACTTCATCCAGGAACAAGGTGCCTTGATCCGCCAGTTCGAGTCGGCCAATCTTCGATGTTATTGCCCCGGTGAACGCGCCCTTTTCGTGGCCAAACAGTTCGCTTTCCACCAGCCCTGTCGGGATCGCGGCGCAGTTCAGCTTCACCAAGGTGCGCTCTTTGCGACGGCTTCGGTCGTGAATCGCGCGCGCAATCAACTCTTTCCCCGTACCCGTTTCACCAAGCAATAGGACAGTAGAATCGCTAGTGGCAACCGTTTCAACCAGTTCCAAAACGTGCTTCAACGCTGCGCTCTTGCCAATGATCTGCTCGAAACCCATCTCGCTGCGGAATTCTTCTTCGAGATAGACCTTCTCCTGGGCGAGCTTGTCCTTTAGTTCGGAAATTTCCCGATACGCTAAGGCATTCTCAATTGCTATTGCTATCTGTCCTGATGCCCGGCTGAGAAAATCAACATCCTCAGGCATAAACGGAACCTCTGTCGTGCGTAAAATCGACAGAATTCCAACGACCCGGTCGCGATTTACAAGTGGAATGAGACAAACGGTTTTTATGCCTTCCGCTTCCGCATATCCCTCGGGCGAGAGTTCGTGTCGTTCCCTCATGCCGAAGACTACGGGTTTCAAGGTGCCCATCGCTTTCTTAGCGGCGGCGCTTGGCGTAACAAGCAGCTCTTCTTTGATTAGCCCTTTGCCTTGCGGGAAATCCATGGCAAACACTCTCAATTTCCCCGAGGTTGCATCGGGCAACGAAACGCTAACGGCATCTGCGTGTACGACTTCGCGTATGTTCGCCGCAACCGCGCGCAAAACTTCCCGCAGGTCCAGGCTCGACGTGATTTTGGTCGTCAGATCGAGGAGCAACTCAAATCGCTCGTTTTGACGGTGAAGTTCCTCTTCTGTGCTCATATCCAAAGCGCCTAAAATCATTACCGAAAGACTTCGAAACACATGATGATTGATTTCGCCCTAGGGTCGCAAGTCTTGCCGGTCGCGTGCTGCCTTGCTGCTGTGGAGCAAATGGAGTACTTCTTTTCTTTGAGCAACAACCCGAGATGGACCGCTCTCTCTGACGACACCTCGTCGAGTCCGTCGCTTACCGCGTTCGCCACGCATCAACGCTGATCGGGCCTGCTCCAAACTGCGAAATGAGCAACGCACCGCCAATCAAAGCGACGTTTTCCATGAACAGAGCCATGTGCATCCGGGCCATCAGCGGGTCGTGCACAACCCAGAACCTGTCCAACATTAAGATCGTGCGAACTAGAAACAACATGATGAGGCCCGCGCCGAATTTTGCGCGATAGCCGAGCAGGATGCTTAACCCACCAGCGATGGCGAAAATACCAGACAGCGGCACCACGAGTGGAGCTAAAGGCACGCCCTGCGAAGCCGCGCACGCGATTGTCTGTTTCGAGAAGTGGCTGGCCCCACCGAATAAGAAAAGCAGCGCGTAAAGAAATCGCCCCAGAACCACCAGCTTTCCCTTCGGAAGGTTCTTTGCCTCAATGCCGCAGGAAACTGCTTTCGGGCCGGCCATTGTTTTTCCTACCAAACGCGTGGCGGTGACTTGCGCTCCTTACTGCTGCCAGCCACCGCCGAGGGCCTCATAGACTTGTACAAGCGCAAGCCGCTCGTTGAGTTGCGCCTGAACGAGATTCAGCTCCGCCGAAAAATAATTTGTTTCGCTGGTCAGAACCTGGAGGTAACTGGCGCCGCCGTTCTTATAAAGGACCTCGGACAGTTGGTCGGTTCGTTGCGCTGCGCGAGTGAGCAACTCCTGCTGTTCTCGAAACTCACGATCTTTTTGAGAAACAACGAGTGAATTCGAAACCTGCTCTAGCGCGTTCTGAACCGTCTGCTGATAGGAGAGCACTGACTCTTGCCACTGCGCTCGGGCGAGCTTAAGTTCTGAACGGAGCCTTCCGCCTTCGAAGAGCGGTTGACTGACGCTGAAGGCTGCATACCACGTCTGGGAAGGCTGGCTGAGGAACCGATTCAAGGCGTTGCTCTCCAACCCTCCCGTCCCAGTCAGCGAAATGCTGGGGAAGAAAGCGGCTTTGGCGACGCCGATTTGTGCGTTCGCTGCGACCACGTCTTCTTCTGCCTGGCGGATGTCCGGCCGGCGCTCGAGCAATTCCGAAGGCAGACCAGCGGGGACAGCCTCCGGCGCGGGTTGCTCCGTGATCGAACGGCCGCGAGGAATGGACTGCGGATTTTCGCCCAGCAAGATGCTGAGCAGATTTTCCTGCTGCTCAATCTGCCGTTCGAGATCCGGGATCGTCTCCGAAGCGGTGTAGACGAGTTGCTCTGCTTGACTCACGTCGAGCCCTGAGCCTGAGCCATTGTTCTCAAGCACGTGAGTTAACTTCAGGGATTGTTGCCGCGATGCCAGCGTGCGCTGTGAGATTTCAAGCTCGCTGTCGAGTGCGCGCAACTGGAAATAAGCCGTCGCCACATTGGCCACCAGCGAAGAAAGTATCGCTCGCCGTCCCCACTCGGTCGCGAGTAACTGGGCTCGAGCCGCCTCGGTTTGCCTCCGGTATTTTCCCCAAAAGTCAAGATTCCAGAGCACAGACAAGTCGAGTTGCCCCGCATTGACGTCGTATTCGGGGAACAGGTTTGACACCTTCGCGTTTTGCTCGCTGTAAATGTTTGCGCCGAGACTCGCGGACGGGAGCTGATTGGCGCGGGTGATACCGACTTGCGCCTGCGCCTCAAGCACACGTGTGGCGGCGATGCGCACGTCATAATTTTGCGCAATGGCGGTGTGGATCAGCTGTGTGAGCACCGGATCCTGATAGACTTGCCACCATTGCTCGTTGCCCAGCGACGAGGCTTGAGCGGCCTGTTGTGGAGCGGATGCACGGTAGCCTTGCGGGACATCCATAATCGGCCGTTTGTATTTCGGCCCCATCATGCATCCGGCCTCCAGAATGAGGGCGGCTAGAATCACCAGGAGTGCAGTTCTCTTCATAACTTAGTCCCCTTGGCTGGGCGCTTCGGCGGGCGTGAGTGGCAATGCTCTTCTTCGATCAGCGCCGGAGAGTTTCTCGACTACATAGAAAATCGCGGGAACAAAGAACCTGCCGATGAAGGTCTCCGCGACCATCCCTCCGATCACAGCCGTGCCCATGATTTGGCGTGCTACCGAGCCTGCTCCGGAAGCTGTCCAGAGCGGCACGCAGCCGAGAATAAAGGCGAGCGCCGTCATCATAAGGGGCCGGAAACGAAGCCTCGCCGCTGAGAGCGCCGCATCGATGATGGACATACCGCGTTCGTAGTCCTCCTTGGCAAACGCAACGATCAGAATCGAGTTCTTGGCAGCCAAGCCGATGAGCATTACCAGGCCAATCTGGGCGTAGACATCGTTCTCGATTTGAACCATGTACTGAGGAAGGTAAAGGCCGATCACAACGCGACGCAGCCAAAGCGCAGCGAGGGCGCCGAATACTGCGACAGGCGTGCTGAGCAGCACGCTAAAAGGCACGGTCCAGCTTTCATAGAGCGCTGCCAAAATCAGGAAAACGAACAGCAGCGAAAATCCGAAGATGACTGAGGGTGGCAGTCCCTGCCGCGCCACTTGCTCCTGGTAAGACATGCCGATGTAATCGAAGCCCATTTCGCGAGGCATGGTTTGCTTGAAGACATCTTCCAGGGCCGCCGATGCCTGATCCGAGCTGTAACCGGGTGCGGCAGCAGCGTTAATCTGTGCGGACCGGTACTCGTTGTAGCGCATGGTGAACTCAGGACCGGA
>DATNKB010000241.1:0-20073 GCA_035603595.1 Candidatus Dormiibacterota bacterium | reverse complement strand
TCGTTTTGATGAGATGCCGGGGACGATGAGGAGTAGCCAAACTCGTCTTTTTCGATGCGGGCGACGATGGATTTGGGAAGACTGAAGCGACCGGCGGAAGTTTCGTAGCTGACGTGCTCGCCATCGTCGGTGACGTTGGCGGCGGTGATGCGGCGGCCGTTCTTGAGCACAATCGTATCGGCGGCCGCGGAAGACACGGCGAGCAAGAGCAAAGCTACAACTGGCGCTGCGCGATGCACATCTCAATTTTAGCAATGGGGCATGCTTACCTTCGGGCTGCCTTGCTGGTCTTTGTCTTAAGTGGTATGGGTCTTAAGTGGTATGCCTTAAATGGCTACCGTGGGAAGCGTGCTGTTCAACGTAAAAAAATCGTGGAGTGGGTTCTTTGTGGCAGGGGCGCTTGCGCTGCTGCCAGGCCTTGTTTCTCCATCTGCAGCGGCTGCTTTTCAAGCAACTGCAAATGATTCTTCCCTTCAGAGTGCGTCGAGCGATCCGCGAGCGCTGTATCAGACGCTGAATGCGCTGCGGCCGGATGGGGAGCACGTCTATACGGTTCATGAATTGAATCTGCGGCGAGATGTGGTGAATGTGCGGTTGGTTGAGGGGAAGCTGGCGTTTTTTCAGCCGATTGACGGGCACGTGACGGGCGCGGTGTTTTCGGGACGCGGTCATATTTTCGCGACGCCGAGAGAAAGAGGAGAGAGGCACTCGATTGCGCAGTGTCTTGGCGTGCCGATGGTGAGCCAGGATTTCACACGCGCGTATTTTCGATTCACGGACGACACGGCGGCGGAGATTGGCCAACAGCTCGGTTCGCCGGACGAAGCGGACGTGGCCGATTCGAAATTCGCGGAGAGCTGGAGCGCGCTGGTGAGCAGCTTGAATCCGTGGCACTCGCTGCGGGTGATGCTGGACCTGCTGTCGAGCAATCCGCTGCCGTACTTCTATATTGGCATGGAGAATGACAATATCGGGGCGTTTGATGCGCTGGTGGATGCGCGGCGGCACGAGCAGGTACTGATGGGACAGCCGCGAATCGAGAATGGCGCGCGCTTTTATGATATGTGGGCATCGTTCAAGGCACTGGATGCGCCGAAGACTCCCATTGAGATGTTTTCGCCGGTTGATTACGCGGTGGACACGACGATCGAGAACGATCTGACACTTGCGGGGCGGACGACGTTGCACTTGAAAACGCTGCGAGCTGGAGAGCGGGTGGTAGGGCTGGAGCTTTCCAGGAATCTTGCGGTGGAAGAAGTGAAACTCGAAGGAGGAGCCCCGCTTTTTTATTTTCAGAATGAGGATATGAGCCGGCACGACATCCTGGAGCGAGGCAACGATGCGCTTCTTATCGTGCTTCCGGAACCGGTAAGGCTAGGCCAAGAGATTCGTCTGAAAGTGAGGTACCGCGGCAACGTGATCAGCAGCGCCGGAAATGGTGTGGAGTTTGTCGGCGAGCGTGGCACCTGGTTCGCCCACGTGGGAGGCGGAGATCATTTCGCTCTCTTCGATGTCACGTTTCGCTGGCCGAAGCGGCTTACGCTGGTTGCTACTGGAGTTCGCACCGATTTGCATGACGATGGTGACGCGAAGGCGGGCCGGTGGCAGTCGCGTGTTCCGTTTGCGGTGGCGGGCTTCAATCTTGGCGAGTACAAGGAGGAGACTGCGGCAGGCGATCGCCCGAAGGTGGAATTGTACGCAAACAAACAGCTCGAGGATACGATCCTGGCGTTGCTCCAGAAAAATCCCAGCGACAATACGTCGATTCCTGGGATATCTCGATCGCCGAGGCAACGAGGATTATCGGACGCAATTCCCGAAGCGCTGCCACCAAGTCCTGCTGCGGTGTTGAAGCACCTAGGAAGCGAATTCACCGATTCGATCCGATTTTTCGAGCGATTTAATGGGCCCTTTCCATTTGACCGCTTGGATGTTTCGCAGATACCAGGGAGCTTCGGGCAAGGATGGCCAGGGCTTGTGTATTTATCGACGCTTGTGTTCCTGCCTCAATCCGCTCAAGAACGTGCTGGGTTCAGCGCGCTCGCTCAGGAAGAATCTCGCGAGTTGATACCGTTTCATGAGGTGGCGCACCAGTGGTGGGGTAACGTGGCCGGATCAGCCGAGTACCGCGATGGATGGATACAGGAAGCGATGGCGAACTATCTGGCGCTGATGTATGCCGATAGCAAGCGACCGGCGAGTCAGAGAATGAAAACCTGGCTCGATCGCTATCGGAGCGCGCTGACGACGAAAGTTCCCGACACGACACTGATGCCGGATTCAGCCGGCCCCCTTAGCTTCGGATGGCGGCTGCTGTCGTCGAGGGCTCCGAATGCCTATGAGACGGTGACATATGGCAAAGGAACGTGGGTGATTCACATGCTTCGCGAAATGCTCGCTGAGCCTAACGCTGCGGAGCCCGACGCGCGCTTTCGGGAGCTACTAAAGACGATCCTGAGCGAGTATCATTTTGCACCGCTGTCGACGGCGGACTTTCAGCGAGCGATCGAAAAACGGATGACGCCTGCGATGGATATGGAAGGAACGCGTTCGATGGACTGGTTTTTCGACCAGTGGGTGCGCTCAACAGGAATTCCGCACTATTCGGTGGAGTTTCAGGTCAAAGGTCGCGACCGGGAATTTCTGGTGACAGGCAAGCTGGTGCAATCGGGCGTAGACGACGTTTTTACAGCGCCTGTACCGCTATACGCAATGAGACCGGGGCCTGGCGCAAAGCCGGAAAAGCTTGGCGTTGTGGTTACAAATGGAACTGAGACGCGGTTCCGATTTGTTACGAAGTCCCGCCCAGCAAAAATACTGATTGATCCGCGAGATACCGTACTTTGTGTTACGAATTGAAATTCCCAATTTGAACATTACGGGAAAGTTAAAGACGAACCTGCCTGCCGCTCGATATTTTTCGGGTTTAATGTTGCTTCACATTGCCTTCGGTTTTATCCTGTCACGTCCTGAGTGGGACACCAGCTGTTGTAGGCGGAGATGAAGCGTTTGTTGAAAATGGTGCACTCCGGACAAGCCGGCATGTTTAAAAGTCTGAGAACTCCCTTTCACTAACCCATTCGATGCCCCTTCGTTAGTTCGCAGGCATCTATAAACCAAACCCGAATCCAGCACTGGGGCGCTTTCGTGGATCCTGAGGGTTCACAAAACATAGCGGGAGCAGGCGAGGCACCGGTACTCGAGCCAGGCCACACGCTCGCGACTGTTACCGACAAGATCAGCTCGATCGTGCTGGGCCGCGGCACGACCAAGGGCTGGATGATCGGCTTCGCGATCGCACTCGCGCTGCTGATGATGTTTAACGTGGCCGTCACCTACCTGCTGATCAAGGGCGTGGGAATCTGGGGCATCAAGATTCCGGTTGGGTGGGGATTCGCGATCGTTAATTTCGTGTGGTGGATTGGAATCGGCCACGCCGGAACACTTATCTCCGCAATTCTTCTCCTTCTGCATCAGAAGTGGCGCACTTCCATCAACCGATTTGCGGAAGCGATGACGCTGTTTGCGGTGGCTTGCGCCGGAATGTTCCCGCTGTTGCACATGGGCCGGCCGTGGCTATTTTTCTGGCTAATGCCCTACCCCAATCCGATGTGGATGTGGCCGCAATTCCGGAGCCCGCTGGTGTGGGACGTGTTTGCGGTTTCGACCTACGCAACCGTTTCCCTCCTCTTTTGGTTCGTGGGATTGATTCCGGACCTGGCGACGCTGCGTGATCGAGCTCGAAACCGCGCGATGAAAATCGTCTATGGAATTTTCGCCATGGGCTGGCGCGGATCGGCGGTGCATTGGAAGCGGTATGAAACGGCGTCATTGTTGCTCGCTGGTCTGGCGACTCCGCTCGTCGTTTCCGTGCACACCGTGGTGAGCTGGGACTTCGCGGTAGCGATTGTCCCTGGCTGGCACACGACAATCTTTCCACCCTATTTCGTAGCGGGCGCAATTTATTCAGGTTTTGCGATGGTGATGACACTCGCTATCCCGATTCGCAAATTTTACAACCTGGAAGACATGGTCACGATGCGGCACCTGGACAATATGGCCAAGGTGATGCTCGCGACCGGAATGATCGTCGCTTACGGGTACATGATGGAGACGTTCATGGCGTTTTATGGCGGTGATCTGTACGACCGCTATTTAATTTTGAACCGGATGACGGGGCCGTATGCGGTGGTTTACTGGTCGCTGATCGCGTGCAATATCGTGATCCCGCAGGCTATGTGGTCGCGGAAGGTTCGCGCGAGCGTGCCGGCGCTATTCGTGATCTCGCTGATCGTAAACACAGGAATGTGGCTCGAGCGGTTCGTAATCGTGGTAATCAGCCTGAGCCGCGACTACATTCCTTCCATTTGGAATATGTACTACCCGACGAAGTGGGATTGGATGACGTACATCGGGACGTTTGGTTTGTTCTTTACGTTGTTCCTGTTGTTCGTGCGGTTCCTCCCGATGATTTCGATCGTGGAGATGCGTTCACTGGTGCGGGAGACAGACGAGAAACCGGAGTAGCGGCGGCAAGCGAAAAAAGATATGGCACAGATATTTCATCACAGCACGAACCTGATCTCGCGGCTGAGCATTTATGGGGGCGTGTTTATCATCGCAGCGCTTGGTGCGGCGCTGTATGGAATCGAGCTTTCGCCGTGGTATACGGACCAGCACGTCGCACGGCAACAGCCCGTTCCCTTCAGCCACAAACATCACGCGGGCGAGTTGGGAATTGATTGCCGCTACTGCCATACGTCGGTCGAGAAGTCGTCATTCGCGGGATTGCCGCCGACGCAAACTTGCATGACGTGCCACTCGCGGATCTGGACGAATGCTTCGATGCTCGAACCCGTGCGCGCAAGCTACCGCGATGACAAATCGATTGCCTGGACGCGGGTGAACGCGCTGCCCGATTTCGTTTATTTCGACCACAGCATTCACGTGAGCAAAGGTGTGGGCTGCACCACGTGCCACGGTCCAATTGCGGAGATGCCGCTGACGTGGAGAGCCGGCACTCTCTATATGCAATGGTGCCTGGAATGCCATCGCGAGCCGGAGAAGTATGTCCGTCCGAAATCTGAGGTGTTCAATCCGTATTACGAGCCACCGAAGAATCAGCTCGAACTGGGGCGGCAGCTGGTGAAGGAATACAAGATTCAGAGTTTGCAGAACTGTTCGACGTGCCACCGGTGATTGCATAACGATGAACGACAACTCCAACTCGAACCATTCCATGAACGAGACGATTGATCTCGCTGCCGTGCGGGCGAAGCTCGCGCAGGACGGCGGCAAACGATTCTGGCAGAGCCTGGACGAGCTGGCGGAGACGCCGGGATATCGCTACAAGCTCGAAAACGAGTTTCCTGAAAATACGGAGAAGGAAGCCGAGGGAATCGACCGGCGCGGAATTTTGAAATTGATGGCTGCGTCGGCGGCAATGGCCGGGCTGAGCGCGTGCACGAAGCTGCCCACAGAGAAAATCGTTCCTTACGTGCGGCCGCCTGAGGAAATTATTCCGGGCAAGCCGCTGTACTACGCCACCTCGATGACGCAGTCGGGCGTTGCGACCGGGCTGCTGGTGGAGAGCCACATGGGGCGGCCTACGAAGATTGAGGGCAATCCGGAGCATCCGGGAAGTCTCGGCGGAACCGACGTGTTCAACCAGGCGTCGATTTTGACGCTTTACGATCCGGACCGGTCGCAAACCGTGATTCATGAAGGGCGCATCGAGAGCTGGGCTGCGTTTTTGACGGCGATCGGGAACATGAGATCGCAGATTGCGCCGAGAGGCACCGGGCTTCGTATTCTTACTGAGACGGTGACGTCGCCAAGCCTGGCGGCGCAGATTCGAGAAGTTCTGAAGCAATTCCCCGAAGCGAAATGGCACCAGTACGAGCCGTGCATTCGTGATGCGGCGCACGACGGTGCGGTGACGGCGTTTGGGAAACCAGTGACTGCGGTCTATCACCTCGACAAGGCCGACGTGATCGTGTCGCTCGACGCAGATTTCCTTACGACGGGGCCCGGGCATACGCGCTACGCTCGCGATTTTTCTTCGCGCAGGGCGATTGAAGGACCGGGTACGAAATTAAACCGCTTGTATGTTGTGGAGTGCACCCCGGCCAGCACAGGATCGATGGCTGATCACCGGCGGGCGATGCGCGCGAGCGAAGTGGAAGCGTTTACGCGGCAGCTGGCTACGGAGTTTGGAATCGCGTCGGCGGGAGCGCCGGAGAATTCGACTTCGTCGGTTCCCCCTGCGTGGATGATGGCGGTGGTGCGTGATTTGGAAAAGCATCGCGGCTCGTGCGTGGTGATTCCGGGAGAAGGACAGCCGGCGATCGTGCATGCGCTGGCGCACGCGATGAACGCGTCCTTGGGAAATGCCGGGAAGACGGTTACCTACAGCGAGCCGATCGAAGCGAATCCCGTGAACCAGATGAATTCGCTGCGCGATCTGGTGAAGGACATGAATGCGGGAGCCGTCGAGTTGCTGGTGATGCTGGGGGGCAATCCCGTTTATGACGCGCCGGCGGATTTCGAATTTGGACCGACGCTGCTGAAGGCGAAGCAGCGGGTGCATTCGGGACTTTATTACGACGAGACGGCGGAGCTGTGCCACTGGCACGTGCCCGAGGCGCATTTTCTGGAAGCGTGGAGCGATGCGCGGGCGTATGACGGCACGGTTGGAATCGTGCAGCCGCTGATTGCGCCGCTTTATCAGGGACGATCCGCGCATGAATTGATCGCTGCGGTTGCCGGCGAGGCTGGAAAGTCCGGCCACGATATCGTTCGTGATTATTGGAAGGCACAGCGGCCAGAGAAAGACAAGGCTTTCGACGCGTTCTGGCAGAAATCGCTGCATGACGGCGTGATGGCCGGGACGGCGCTGGCTGCGATTCCGGTTTCGCCGCGAACGGATATTGGGCGAGAGCCTTCATCGCCGGCCCTTGATAAGGGCGCGCTGGAGATCGTGTACAGGCCCGATCCGACGATTGGGGACGGGCGGTACTCGAATAACGGGTGGCTGCAGGAAACTCCGAAGACGATCACGCGGTTGACGTGGGACAACGCCGCGCTAGTGAGCATCAATACCGCGGAGCGATTGAAGCTGCGCCATGGGCAGTACATGAAGTTGAAGGTGGCCGGGCGCGAGGTATATGCCGGAGTTTTTGCGGACCCGGGGCATCCAGATAATTCGATCACTCTACATCTCGGATATGGGCGGCGTCGCGCGGGAAACGTAGGAAATGGACAGGGCTTCAACGCGTATTTCCTGCGAACTTCGGGAGCACCTTGGATGGCTGGCGGGCTGCAGCTCGAAGATTCTGGAAGGAAGTACTACTTCGCGGTGCAGCAGTATCACTACATGATGGAGGAAGACGGCCATCCTGCGGATACGGAGAGCGTGAACGCTTTCCGCCGCGATTTGATTCAGGTGGCCACAGTTGAAGAGTTTCAAAAAAATCCGAATTTCGCGCGGCATCCTGAGACGGAGCCGGCGAAAAAGCTGTCGCTATACCCCGGATTCAAATCCGAGGGTTATGCCTGGGGGATGTCGATCGATCTGAACCGCTGCATCGGGTGTAATGCGTGCGTGGTGGCGTGCGTTTCGGAAAACAATATCGCTGTAGTGGGGAAAGATCAGGTGATGCGCGGGCGGGCGATGCAATGGATCCGGATCGATACTTATTTCCGCGGAAACCTGGAAACGCCGGAGATGTATTTCGAGCCGCTGCCCTGCATGCAGTGCGAGAACGCGCCGTGCGAGGTGGTGTGCCCTGTCGGCGCTACGTCGCATAGTATCGAAGGGCTGAATGAGATGACGTACAACCGATGCGTGGGGACGCGCTATTGCTCGAATAACTGCCCATATAAGGTGCGGCGATTTAATTTCCTGCTCTACTCCGATTTCAAGACGCCGAGCCTTTACGGAATGCGCAATCCTAACGTGACGGTGCGCAGCCGCGGCGTGATGGAAAAGTGCACTTACTGCGTGCAGCGGATTAACGCGGCGAAGATTCAGTCGGAGGAAGAAGACCGGCTGATACGGGACGGAGAAATTGTGACGGCGTGCCAAAGCGCATGTCCAGCTGAGGCGATCGTGTTTGGAAACATTAATGATCCGAAGAGCCGTGTATCGAAATTGAAGGCGCAATCGCGCGATTACAGTCTGCTGGATGATTTGAATACGAAGCCGCGTACGACGTATCTGGCGCGCGTGCGGAATCCGAATCCAGAAATACGCGAATAGGGAGCAACTGGAGCCTGGATTGAGGCGATGAGACGAAAGCCTATTTACGGATTGCTGGCAGAGTTCGTTACGCCGGAGGAGCTTCTCGCGGCGGCGCATCGGGCGCATAGCGCTGGGTACCGGAAGATTGACGCGTTCACGCCGATGCCGATTGAAGGATTGGCGGAAGCTGTGGGATTCGAACATACGGTGCTGCCGGCCGTTGTGTTTACCGGCGGGCTGATTGGCGGGCTGACGGGATTTTTTATGTGCTACTACGCGAACGTGATCAGCTTTCCGTTGATTATTGGCGGGCGTCCTTATAACAGCTGGCCGATGTGGATTCCGATCACGTTTGAGCTGACGATTCTGGGAGCGGCGCTTTCGGCGGTGTTTGGGATGCTGGCGATGAACGGGTTGCCGACGCCGTATCACCCGGTGTTCAACGTGGCGCGGTTTGCGCTGGCGTCGAAGGACCGGTTTTTTCTGGTGATCAAGATACGGGACCGGAAGTTTGATCTGGCGGCGACGAAGGCGTTTCTCGAGGAGATGCGGCCGCACGGGGTGTTTGAGATTGAAGCGTAGAACGCAACAAGGAGCAATCAACCCACATTTCGCGCGTTGGCGCGGGATTGCCTGCGCGTGTGCGATTGCGATGCTTGTAGGCGGATGCCGGCTGGATATGCACATTCAGCCGAAGTACTTGCCCTACGAGCCGACGAATTTCTTCGGAGATGGGCGCTCGGAACGGCAGCCGGTGACAGGAACGGTGGCGCGCGGGCAGTTGCGGCTGGATGAATTGCTGTATACCGGTAAGGAAAATGGCGTGATCGCGGACAAGTTTCCGTTCCCGATTACGCGCGCGGATTTGGAGCGGGGACGCGAGCGCTACAACATTTACTGCACTCCCTGCCACGATTACACCGGCCAGGGAAATGGAATGATTGTGCAGCGCGGATTTCCGCAGCCGCCTTCGTTTCATGTCGGAGGCTTGAGTACAGCGCCAGTTGGGCATTATTTTGACGTGATGACGAACGGGTTTGGGTCGATGTACAGCTATGCGGCGCGGGTCGAGCCTGAGGACCGCTGGCGAATCGCAGCTTATATCCGGGTGTTACAGGCGAGCCGTCGTGGCAGCATCGATGATGCGCCTGCGGCTGAGCGCCAGAAGCTTGCGCAGAGTGCTTCCAGCGAAGCAGGTGGCCACACACCATGAGCCCAGTGCGCTCAGTGACTCTACCGGAAGAGCTGCGGTCGCGGTTTGACTATGTGCAGCGGGTGGCTTTCGTTTGCGGGGCGCTTGGTCTGGCGCTCGTGATTTTGCTCAGCTTCCACAGCGAACATACGCGGGTGCAATTTTTCCGTTCATATCTATTTGCTTTCGTTTATTGGCTTTCGATTCCGCTGGGTTGCCAGGCGATTTTGATGATGCATCATCTGACGGGCGGCTGGTGGGGTTATCCGATACGGCGGCTTCTGGAAGCTGGGACGAGGACGCTGCTCGCGATGGCGATTTTGTTCATCCCTCTGCTGCTGGGACTCTCCCGGCTTTATGCGTGGGATCAGCCGGCAGAAATAGCAGCCGATCCGCTAATCCGATACAAGCGGCCGTACCTGAATCCGGGATTTTTTACCGTGCGCGCGTTGATTTATTTTGCGATCTGGGTGGGACTGGCCTTCGTGCTGAACAAATGGTCGCGCGAGCAGGATGAAACCGGCGACCCTTCGATTGAAGGACGCTTCGAAGCCCTTAGCGGTCCGGGACTTATTCTGTGGGGGCTGGCGCTGACGTTTGCGTCGGTGGATTGGGTGATGTCACTCGAGGTGCACTGGTTTTCGACGATTTACGGCATGATTTTCATGATTATTTCGGCGCTCACGTCGATGTCGTTCGTGATTTTTGTGGAGCGCAGGCTTTCCGACCACGAACCGCTGCGAGATTCGGTGACGCCAGCGCAATTCAACGACCAGGGCAATCTGATGCTCGCGTTCGTGATGCTCTGGGCTTACCTCTCGTATGCGCAGTTTCTGATCATCTGGTCGGGCAATCTGAAGGAAGAGATTCCGTGGTATGTGACGCGCGCTTTTGGCGGTTGGGGAGCGGTGGCCGTTGTGCTGATGGTGCTGCATTTCGCGTTGCCGTTTTTGCTGCTGTTGCAGCGCAGCGTGAAACGAAAACTGGCGCGATTGGCGCTGGTTACCGGAATGCTCATCGTTCTCAGTCTTGTTGATATTTACTGGCTGATTGTGCCGGCGTTCGACCCGCAAAGTCCGCGAGTTCACGCGATGGATATTCTGGCTGTGCTGGGAATCGGCGGCGTGTGGATCGGCACCTATTTTTGGCAACTGAAGAAAATGCCGCTCTTGCCGTTGCATGACCCGCGGTTTGCAGGCGAATTGGAGCATCAGCATGGCGACTGAACGCCACCCGAAACACGGAGAGGAAGGATACGAGCACGCGGACACGAATGTACGCAGCATTTATCATTTTGGGGCGGTGCTGGCGATTCTGATCATGGCGGTGATGTGGGCGATGGTGTACACATACAACTTCTTCGCGAATCACGAATCGCTGGGGCCACCTGCTTCGCCATTTGAGAATCAGCGCGAATTGCCGCCGCAGCCGCGTTTGCAGCCGCACCCGGCGACCGATCTGAAGCGCTACTGCGAGATCGAGCAGCAGCAAGTGACCACGTACGGCTGGGTGGACCAAAACAACGGGCTGGTTCGAATTCCGGTGGACCGCGCGATGGAAATAGTTCTTGAAAAGGGATTACCGGCGCGGCCTACGAATCAGTTTCCGCCCGAGACAAGCGTGACGCCCGTGGGATCAGCTATGGAGCCGCAAGCGATGGGCATTGTAGGGCCTTGCGGTTACCTGGTTCAGCCGGCGAACAAATCGGCGGAATCGAAACAGCGGGAAGGATTGAAGTGAAACTGGCTGTGCAAAAGTCAGCGACTATGCGGGGCGATTCAGCGCGGTGCGCGATTATTGCGGCAGCGTTGCTGCTGAGCTCGCCATTTTTCGGAGCACTGGCCCAGGCGCAGTTTCAGTATCCCACTCAGAATATCGGCGTCCGTCCGGAGTTGCTAAAAGACGTGGGCATCGACCAGAAGTTGAACAATTCGATTCCGCTCGATCTCACATTCCGCGATGAAACCGGACAAAATGTGAAGCTCGCGCAATTTTTTGCCGGCAAACCCGTGGTTCTCTCGCTCGTTTATTACAACTGCCCGATGCTCTGCACGCAGGTGCTGAACGGGATGGAGCGAAGCCTGAAAGACGTTCCGATGGATATCGGGAAGCAGTTCAGCGTTGTGACGGTGAGCATCGATCCGACGGAGCGCCCCACTCTCGCATCGGCGAAGCGCGCGCTCTATACAGGACTGTACGGCCGCCCTGAGGCTACTCAGGGCTGGCATTTCCTGACGGGCGACGAGCCGCAGATCAAGCAGCTCGCGAACGCAGTGGGATTCCGCTACGCCTACGATCCAGCGTCAAAGCAGTTTGCGCACGCGAGCGCGATCATGATTCTTACCCCGGAAGGCAAAATTTCGCGCTACCTCTATGGGATCCAGTATGCGACGCGCGATCTCCGGCTTGGCCTTGTGGAGGCGTCCGAGGGCAAGATTGGGACGCCAGTGGATCAGATTCTGCTCTTTTGCTACCACTACGATGCGGCGACCGGAAAATACAGCTTGTTGATCTCGCGAATGTTGAAGGCGGCGGGTGTCTTCACGATTCTAGTGATTGGGATTGGAATTTTTCTGCTGGCTCGTAGCGAACACTATGCACTGCCGGAGCGACGGGCATGATAGGAGCAGGCATTGCCGAAGTTTTTGTGGATGCCGGAGCGCGCCTGCTGACGAGTGCTTTGGCGCCGATTCCGCTTCGTCCGCCAGCGGCTTCGACGATTGCGGAAGGCGTGGATAGGCTGCATTTCGCACTGACGGGAATCACGCTGTTTTTCACGGTGATTATTTTTTCCACGATTTTCTTTTTCATGATCAAGTACCGGCGGCAATCGGAAGATGAGATACCGCCGGAAATCGAGAAGAATGTTCCGCTCGAAATCTTGTGGACCGGGATTCCTACTTTAATCTGCGTTGTGATATTTTTCTGGTCTGCCAGCCTCTATATTCGCAATGCCCGCCCGCCCGACGCGTCGACCGAGATTTTCGTGGTCGGCAAGCAGTGGATGTGGCATCTGCAGCATCCCGAAGGCGTCCGCGAAATCAATGAGCTGCACGTGCCACTGGGCGTTCCAATCAAGCTGACGATGACGTCGGAAGACGTGATTCACGATTTTTACATCCCCGCGTTTCGGGTGAAAAAGGACGTTTTGCCGGGCCGATACACGTCCCTCTGGTTTCAAGCGACGAAAACGGGAACGTATCATGTTTTCTGCGGCCAATATTGCGGTGCAGACCACGCGCAGATGATTGGCTGGGTGTATGTGATGGAGCCTTCCGACTATGCTGCGTGGCTTTCGGGCGGCGCATCGCACGAATCGATGGCGCAGGCAGGCGAACGGTTGTTTACGCAGCTAGGTTGCGCCACGTGCCACGCAGGGGACAATACCGGACGCGGGCCGTCACTCATTGGGCTTTACGGAAAGCCCGAGAAATTGCGCGGCGGCGAAACGCGGATCGTTGATGAAGGCTTGATTCGGCAGGCGATCATATTTCCCAATTCAGTAATTCTGCCGAACTATCCGCCGGTGATGCCCACTTTTCAGGGGCAGATCAATGAAGAGCAAGTCCTGCAGCTGATCGCCTACGTGAAATCGCTCGGAACGCAGGAAAGGACAGGGAAATGAGCACGGCTGTAGCAGACATCCACGAAGTTCCTGCCGGATCTCGCGTCAATTATCTGAACGCCAGCTACGGCATCAAATCGTGGCTTTTCACCACCGACCACAAACGCATCGCCCTGCTTTACCTGGCTTCGATCACGTTCATGTTTTTCGTCGGCGGCACGGCTGCGGTTTTGATGCGCATTCACCTGATCGAACCCAGCGGCGCGCTGGTGCAGCCGGAGACTTATAACAAGTTGTTTTCGATCCACGGGATCGTGATGGTGTTTTTCTTTCTGGTGCCTTCAATTCCGGCTACCCTCGGGAATTTTCTTGTCCCGTTGATGATCGGCGCGCGTGATCTGGCGTTTCCGAAGCTGAATCTGCTGAGCTGGTATGTATATATGGTCGGCGCAATCTTTACTCTCTACGCCGTCATTTCCGGCGGTGTTGACACAGGCTGGACGTTCTACGCGCCCTTCAGCAGCTTGTATTCACAGACGCACGTGATTGCTGCGGCTCTGGGTGTGTTCATCACCGGCTTTTCTTCGATTCTTACAGGACTCAATTTCATCGTTACGATCCACAAGATGCGCGCGCCGGGAATGACTTGGTTCCGGCTGCCGCTCTTTATCTGGGCGATGTACGCGACGAGCGTGATTTTTATTCTCGGCACGCCGGTGATCGCGATAACGATTTTCCTGCTGGGACTCGAGCGACTGCTGCACGTGGGTATTTTCGATCCGGCGGTGGGCGGAGACCCCATACTATTCCAACATCTATTCTGGTTCTACTCGCATCCGGCGGTATACATCATGATTCTGCCGGCGATGGGCGTGATCAGCGAAGTGGTAACTTGCTTTTCGAAAAAGAGGATCTTCGGCTATAGCATCGTCGCTTTTTCGAGCATGGCGATTGCGGTGATCAGCTTCCTGGTGTGGGGCCACCACATGTTCGTCACGGGCCAGTCCGTCTACGCAGGCCTTATTTTTTCCGTGCTCAGCTTTTTGGTGGCGATTCCCTCGGCGATTAAAGTGTTCAACTGGACTTCGACGCTTTACAAAGGCTCGATCTCCTATGAAGCGCCGATGCTCTACGCTCTCGGATTTATCGGCTTGTTCACGATGGGCGGGTTGACCGGCCTGTTCCTGGCTTCGCTCGCCACCGATGTGCATTTAAACGGCACGTACTTCATCGTCGCGCACTTTCACTACATCATGGTGGGAGGCGCGGTGATGGGATACCTGGGCGGGATTCATTTCTGGTGGCCAAAGATCACCGGCCGCCTGTATCCAGACGCCTGGGCGCGCTTCGCGGCGCTGGTGGTGTTCGTCGGTTTCAACCTCACTTTCTTTCCGCAATTCATGCTCGGGTACCTGGGCATGCCGCGGCGTTACGCCGTGTACCCGGAAGAATTTCAAGTGCTCAACGTGATGTCCTCAGCCGGCGCGTCGATTCTAGGTATCGGATATTTAATTCCGCTGATCTATTTGATCTGGTCCATGCGGTACGGGCCGGTAGCGGGACCCAATCCGTGGGGCGCGCGAGGGTTGGAGTGGGAGGTGCCTTCGCCTCCGCCGACAGAAAATTTCGAAGATATTCCCGTCGTTACCGAAGAGGCTTACAACTACACAGGCGCGAGGCAAACTCTTGGCTGATATGGCTCATACCGTCCCTCATTCGCCGGCCTTGGTGCATCAGTTCGAGACCAAGGAGCAGCAGCACGATGCTGGAAGCCTCGGCATGTGGGTCTTCCTGGCCACCGAAATCATGTTCTTCGGCGGCGTTTTCATGGCGTACATCGTCTATCGCGCTCTGCATCTGGAAGCGTTCATTCAGGGCAGCCATTTCCTTGATGTGACCTTCGGAGCCACCAACACGGCTGTGCTGATCTGCAGCAGCTTGACGATGGCGTTGGCGATTAACGCGGCGCAGACGGGCAAGAGCAAGTCTACGATTATCACGTTTCTGATACTGACGATGCTGCTTGGCGCGGCCTTTCTGTTTATCAAGTTCACCTTCGAATGGACTCACGATTGGACCGAAGGGCTGGTTCCTGGTTTGCATTTCACGTACAACGGCCCGCACGCACCGGGGGTGCAGCTATTTTTCTGTTTTTATTTTTTCATGACCGGGCTGCACGCCCTGCACATGTTTATCGGCTTGGGCATACTCGCGACGTTGACGGTGATGGCCTATCGCGGACGTTTCAATGGCGAGTATTATGCGCCGCTTGAAGTCAGCGGGCTTTATTGGCACTTCGTGGATATCGTCTGGATATTTCTTTTCCCGCTGCTTTATTTAATCGGCGGACGTTACGGAGGCGGGCACTAATGTCCGAGCACATCGTACCGGTTAAAAATTACGTGGCTGTTTTTCTCTCGCTGCTGATCCTCACCGCGCTTACCACCAAGGTTGCGTATATTGACTTGGGGCAAACTGCGATTGGCAAGACTCACGTGATCGACTGGAACACTGTGGCCGCGCTTGTCATCGCGGTGGTTAAGATGCTTCTGGTTGTACTTTTCTTTATGCATGTGAAATACAGCCCGGGATTAACGCGGCTGGTAATCCTTGCCGGATTCTTCTGGCTCGCCATCATGATTGCCCTGACCCTGTCCGATGAGCTTTCGCGGGGTTGGACAGGCACGCCGCAGCCTTGGAGCTTGTTGCTGCCCGTTTTTCACCCTTTCTTCTGACCTAGCCCAGCTCGCGTCCCGCGCGCCAACCTAACCTTCCAGCGCAAACGTCATAAACAGGGCTACGGCGCCGGTGCAACATAACGACGCCAGAAAAAGAAAATCGGCGATTCTGGCGAGCTTCAGCCGTTTTGGTTTTTGCTGGGTTCGCAGCGCCAAGTAAGCGAAGACCGTGGAAATAAAGTAGCCGACGCAGACAAAGGCGAGAAAGTTGTCGGCGAGCGTGGTGATTTTCTCAAACCGCGTGTAGATTTTGATTAATCCGATTACGGTGAGACATAACACCAGCATATTAGGCGAATTCGTAAAGACCTTCTCGGAAAGGTCAACCTCCGCCCTTTCCTCAAGCAATTCCTGGTCTGGCACATAGCCCTCCCAAATATAAGTTTCGCTACACGCATTCATATGGAGCCGAACGCGGCGTGAGCCGGATGATAACGCAGGTGTCCGATGGATTAGCTAGCAGCTATTTGGGAACCGACCGGAATGCAATTACTGCGTTCAGGCCGCCGAAGGCAAATGAATTCGACAGTGCCGCGCCCACCTTCTGCGCGCGAGCTTGATTGGGGATGTAATCGAGGTCGCACTCCGGGTCGCGTTCGTTGTAATTCGCGGTGGGCGGCAGGATGCCGTGGTAGAGGGCAAGTATCGTGGCAATCGCTTCGAGAGCGCCGGCTGCGCCCAGCGCGTGGCCGTGCATAGATTTCGTCGAGCTCACGGCGAGCTTATCCGCATGGGGGCCGAACACCGCGCGAATTGCCTGGCTTTCTACGGGATCGTTGCCGGGAGTGCCAGTGCCGTGAGCGTTGATGTAGCCGACTTCTTCCGGTGACATACCGGCATCTTTGAGAGCGCCGCGCATGGCGCGCGAGGGGCCTTCAACGAGTGGCTGCGTCAAGTGGTGTGCGTCCGAACTCATGCCCAAGCCGCAGATTTCGCAGTAGATTCTCGCGCCACGCGCCTTCGCAGCTTCGAGCGGCTCGAGAATCATCATCGCGCCGCCTTCGCCCAGAATCATGCCTTTGCGATCCTTGCTGAATGGCCGGCAAGTATCCGGAGCGATCACACGCATCGCTTCCCAGGCTTTCAGCATTCCTATTACGAACGGTGCTTCGCTGCCGCCCGTGACTGCCATCTCCGCCTCGCCGTCGCGAACGAGGCGGAAGGCTTGACCGATTGCATGGTTGGCCGATGAGCACGCGGTTGCAACCGTGTAGGTCGGCCCTGTAAACCCTAAATCCATCGAAATCTGGCTTGCCCCGGCGTTTGCCATGGTCTTGGGAATCGTTAGGGGATGCACGCGGCCGCGGCCGGAGACGTAGAGATCTTCAAACCCGCACTCGATGGCGGATTGACCGCCGACTGCTGTGCCGCAGACGACGGCGCCGTTTTCACGAAGTGCAGCGTTCAACTCGACGCCGGAATCACGCAGCGCTTCGCGCGCCGCCACCACAGAAAATTGTGCGAAACGGTCGAGATACGCTTCACGGCCAGACTCGAAGTGTTTCTCCGCATGGAATCCGCGCACTTGTGCCGCGTTGAGGAGCTTCATCGGAATGTGCGAAACATCCACGGATTCGATCGGCCCGATGCCCGGACGGCCTTCGCTCAGCGCTTTCCAGTTATCGGCGAGATTGAGTCCCAGAGGAGAGATGATTCCAAGCCCGGTGACGGCCACTCGGCGCGGTGCCATCCGTCAGGCCGCCGGGGTGGCCGAGCCCATCGAAGTGTCCGGAGGAGCGGCGGCAAGAAGCTTCTTGACGCCTTCGACGACGTCGTTGACGGTGCGAATGGAGCGCACGTCGTCGTCAGGTATCGAAATTTTAAAAGCGTTTTCGAGTTCAAAGAGCAGCGTGAAGACGTCGAGCGAATCGATGCCGAGCTCCTGTAAATTGGTATCGAGAGTGATCTTGTCCGCCGGAATTCGCTTTACGGACGCCAGCGTAGCAATCACTTTATCCGCCACAGCATCAGACATCGAGCTCGCCCTCCCGCACTACCTGCGCATTTTTGAGACCGCGAATTCGCGCGAATACGCCTTTCGTAACCGCAATCCGCTGAACACCAGACCGTAACGCATCGTCTAGAGTGAAGTCAAATTCTAGCAGGAGTGGGCGCTGCACAGCGCGTCGATTTTCTCCGGGCGGCTATTCAGCGAGTGGTCGACGCTGGCGCGGGAGATTCCGCCGGTGCGAGCTCTTTCTGAGCAGCGGGCGGCAATTTCTCGAGATGGCTCAAAAACGTGACGATCTGCCACGTTTCATTTTCGCTCAGGGTCTTGTTCCACGCGGGCATGCCCGACCATCGAATGCCGTGCTGGATGAAATAGAAGCTTTGATTATCGGCCATGTCGGAACCTTCTTTGAAAAACTGAGGGACGGGCGGATTAAAAGAATGTCCGAACTGGCTGTCGGGATTCGAAGGAGTGCCGTGGCAGCCGGCGCAATGATTCCGGTAGAGAACGGCGCCCGCTACAACGTTCTCGTCGGTAGCTTGCAGCGGATTTTTATGATCTCCCGCGTGACGATCGGTGGATGCGTCCACTGCGGTCATTGCGAAATGCGTTTCCGCCGAAGAGGGCTTTTGGTCGGCCGAAAAATCCATGTAGCCCTGCTTCGCATACATATAGCCGCCGATGATGATGATAAGAACTGTCGCAACGACCCCCAAGAGAAAATTTCGCATCAACGTCTCCTTTTAGGACGCTAATAGCCGAAGGGCGGGCTGAAATCATTTTACAGTGAGACGGTTATACTTCCTCAAAACTTCGCACAGCCGGTCGTGCGGCAAGGCTTCGACGATATGCCCGTTGATGCCTGTCATAGTCTTCGCAGCGATCATTGCGTTAACGACGGCCTCCTCGGTGGCTTGAACGGTGGCCTCAAACAGAGAGTCCACTAGCCCGTTAGCTAGCATTCGGACGTTCGCGGACTTCTGGGCCAGCCCAGCGCCCGCGTTTGCTGTCGAGAATGCAATGAAAATATCGCCGGAATCGTTGCCGGAGATGCTGCCAAGTCGCCCGAGACCTAAAGTAACGCGACGGGCAATCCGTTTCATTTGATGGGGCAGAAGGGGTGCATCTGTGGCGACGACGACGATTATCGAGCCGACATCGGAACGATGAGTATCGAGCGGGATCTCATAGCCCACAGGCGCTCCGGCGATGCGAAGGAGGTGGCGGACGCCAAAATTGCACTGGACCAGCACACCCACTGTGTAGCCACCCAGATTTTCCGGAAGTTTGCGCGAAGATGTGCCTGTGCCGCCCTTGAATTCGAAGCAGACCATGCCGGTGCCGCCGCCCACGTTGCCCTCAGCGATTGGTCCCGGGTGCGCATCTTGCATTGCGGCAATCGCGTCGTCCGCCTTTACATGGAAGCCGTTGATGTCGTTCAGTTCACCATCCCACGTTTCGGCGACAACCGGTAGGGACCACCAGTCCTCGAGCGGAATCGGCGTTCCATGTTTTAACTGCCAGTCGATGACGGTATCTCGCACGACCCCTACGCTGTGCGTGTTCGTGATCATTACGGGGCCATAGAGAAATCCGGACTCCTCAACCCACGTAGTGCCGGTCATCTCGCCATTGCCATTCTCCGTGAACCATCCTGCAAATACGGGATCCACCGAGGATTTCCCTCGGGGGAAGATTGCCGTGACGCCGGTGCGAACAGGTCCGACGCCGACTTGCAACTTTCCTTCACCGCTGATCAGGGTGCGATAGCCAACCTCGACTCCGTTGACGTCTGTAATCGAATTTAAGGGGCCGGGGGTTCCTTCAAATGAAACTCCGAGGTCGCGAGCACGCTGAGCAGTCTGCGCGCTAGCGTTTGTGACAGAGCCAACCAAGACGAGCAAAATCGTGAGGGCGTAAATCTTCATCGCTGGTCTCCGGCAGCAACGGAATCGAGTTCGTTTCTCACATGCTGTAGGAGTTCTGTATTCTTTGTTAGCGCCGACTCCAAAACTTTCGCCTGCTCTGAAGCGCGAGCCCAGTCACTAGCTTCCGAGGCCTCCGTTAGCCCGGGCAATTCGAGGTGGGCGTACGTATAACGAGCACCGTACAAGGTATGTTTCCACCAGGGACGGCCCGGAATCCCTGCCGGATTGCACCAGTTGCGCTCGACTTGCATCAGTTCTTCATTTATACGATCGGTTTTAGCGGCGTTTAGGTGGCCGTGCGAGACCGCGCGCGACGCGCTTTCGTTGAGCTCTCGGCCGGCGGCTTCAAATGCCGCAACGCGATCTTGCAATGGAACAAGGTCGATTTTCGTGCTCAGGTGAGTCGCTGAATCGAGGCTGGAGATAAACCTTCGAATGTTGGCTCCATAAGAAGCGA
>DATNKB010000240.1:0-39424 GCA_035603595.1 Candidatus Dormiibacterota bacterium | reverse complement strand
AACGGTACTGACAGGAAGGAGCGCGATCACGAGAAGGAACCGGGCCGGTGGATGAGCTCGTCTTCTGTTATCAAGATAAGGCAAGGGTTAGGGACCTACGAATAAGGTAATCGCTGTATTCGACGGCGTTTCGCGTGACTTAATGGACACATACGCACAGGCGTTTTCCTCAGTCTGTGAAAAAGTGGAAAGCAAAGGACTTGTAGTTGAGGCTCGCGCTTTGGAGACAGTTGGCGTAATCACAAGGACTCGTAAAAGGCGAAGGTTTGGTAGACTCCGTCTGCGATAGGAGAAACCATGCTGCGGATAGCTATTGGAAACGTGTTTTTGTGTTCGATCCTTGCGCTTGGCTTGGCGCAACCCACTGCGCCGACGACATACGAGAACCTGAACGCGGTGTTGTGGATGCAGACAGCTGTGGAATATAAGGCGGCCACGGTGCAGACCTACCGGGTGGCGCAAGCGGCCCTTCTGCAAGGCCTTCGCGATCCGCATTGGACGGCGGCGCTCGAGCAGACTGGCGATTTTGCCAATCTGCCTCCGGCTGTAATTTTGGATCTGGATGAAACTGTGCTGGACAATTCGGCGTTTGATGCGCGACTGGTGGCGTCCCCGGTGCCCTTGAATGAAATCGGCGCGGAGTGGACAAAATGGGCTAACGAAGTAGGGGCAGGTCTCGTTCCCGGGGCGATCGATTTTTTGCAGTTCGCGCACGCCAACGGCGTGACGCCGATTTACATAACGAATCGCAAGTGCGATTCATCGAAAGATGACGATCCGACGGTGGAAGTGCTGCGTAAGCTTCAAGTGCCACTCGATTCGCCCGTCGATCGATTGTTTTGCGCGAAGGACAGCAAAGACAACGACAAGACGCCACGGCGCAGGTTGGTCGCGGCGAAGTTCCGTATTCTTTTGCTGTTTGGGGACCAACTCGGAGACTTTCTGACGATTCCGCCGGGCGAGGCTAACCTCGCGGGTCGCGAGAAACTCTTCGTCGCTCACCAGAGCCTATGGGGCGAACGGTGGTTTCAACTGCCGAATCCGATGTATGGGTCATGGGAAGGGGCGGTTGGCTTTACGGTGCCGGAGAAGCTAAAACATTTGCGGCAGTGAGTCTCAGCGACACGGTTCATGCTGAGGCGGCGGTGATTGGACACGATTTTGGAGCCAGCGTAGAATTGAGTTTGTAGGGCATCCGACCATTCGAGGGATCAATGATTGCCGAGGCAAAGCAATCCTATCGTGGCGTTATCTGCATTCACTGTCATCAACCAACGCCGTTGACGGCGTCCGCAGAAAGCAAAGAGCGAAAACATAAGGAGGGGGCTCAACTTGCAGAAGATGAGTTCGCAATTTTCTCGAATCCGCTAAGGTGTCTGGCTTGTGGCAAGGAGTCTGTCTACACGGCAACTGATGTGAGGGAGTTCGAAGGCAGTCCGCGAAAAAAGCAGCGCAGACGGGCGGCAACTTCGTCTGGCTAGCGAGAACTTAAAATTAGTGGCGGATGAGCCTGTAAGCCGGATACAAATTCTACTGGTGCAAAGAAAGAAGTTGTTTTGAATCAACGCAAAAATCTACTTCTCTAACGTCCGTGGACGGGTTTTCGTTATCCAAGTACGTTTTACTGTCATGTTTTTGACAAGTTTCCAATGGGAGGCTTACAATTCCCGGTTCTTCAGTACTCAGGGGGCCCAATCGTGAAAGCAACGGTCCGAATAACATTCGAAAATGAATCCAAATCGCCTTCGACCTTTGAAAAAACCGTTGAATTCACCGACATCCGTGAACCGGGTGGACCTGAATTCATTGCGCAATACCTACTGGCTAACGCTGAAATGGAGACACTCTGGGGGAAGTATTGGCTTTCGCTGCCGGACGTTTCTCAATTTAATCGACCAGTAAAACAGACTTTTCGAAGCCATGAACTTTTTTTTGGTAACTATGAAGACCGGACCAACACACGAGCGATGTGGATTGAGATTGCGCACACGCTTCTACGTGTAAAATCCCTTCTTGCGAAATCAATGGCGCATCACGACGTACAACAAATGGTCGTTGAGGGAAGTGAGGCCCAGAACGTCATTTGGCATCTTCATTTGGACAAAATGGAAAAGTTTGACCTTGCATCAATTTTCCTGGGCAAGGTGAGCGAACTTGCGGCACGGTTGATTTTTGAAAGACTCGGCGCATCGCTAATTCCCAAGCTCGACCGGAACAAGCCGAATTGGGAGCGCGATGTCACCTGGAGCAGAATCCTGAAAGGCTTCGCAGACAAGGCCGGGAATCCCAACCTCGCTTCCCTTACAGATGCCGAATATCAGGAAGTTCAGAAAATCCTCGATGAGTTTCTCAATATAGAAAACGGAAAGCGACTCTTAGACTATGAACACAAACTCGTTCATCGAATTACGCCCTCGGTAGATGACCCCGGTTTTTACACACACCTTGAAAGCCGGGCCGTGACTCCAATTATTGACGAAGCAACTGGGCAGCAGAAGGGATGGACCAAGGGTTTTGGCACAATGCCCGTATCCGCAGAATATTCATTCCTCGATTTATATGAGGATGCGGTACGGACCTTAAATCACTATACCTCCCTGCTACAACGTCTCGAAGCCCTTCCGCGTTTTGGGCCGGAGGCTGTCGCGACTGCTGCTGGGAAATAGCCTTGGGGGCGTTCCGAATCTGCTACGTGGTTACGCATAATCAGCCAAGCGCCGTAGTCGGAAACGCCGGTAATTTTGCGTACCCGTTTGTGTACCACTAGGGTTGGACAAGAAAGATAGATAGCAACTCTAGGGCCTCTGTATTGACGATTCATCACGGTGGTGAGCGTAGCTCAGCTGGTAGAGCATCGGTCTGTGGCTTGGATTCTCACCACTCCATCCGTTTAGAATCAATAGGTTACATTTGGGCTGATTTGGAGAATAGGGGTCATTTTGGGGTGTTGTGGGTGCTTTTGCGTACCATTTGTGTACCAAGAGCGCCGCTTCTACATCTGATGGGGTAAGAGGGGCGTGCCAATGATAATCGTGAATCGAACCGCATTAATTGCCGCAAGCGAGATTTTTCTGCTCGGGGAGCCTGCTGCGCAGAAAGTTTGTAGTCAGAATCGAGATTTTTCTCAATGATTCGGTGCCTTTTGTCTCACGGACCAGCGAATGCAACACACTGGCTGAACGCGCATTTCATCCCCACGACCACTGGGACCCCAATTCACGGGGTCCGTCTACGTTGGTGTCTCCATCGGTGAGTGGGTCGAACGTCTCGGCGCAGGTTTTGTCCTACACGTTCTCAGCGATTCAGGAATATAAACAGCGGCCAGCAGAACCATGGAGTGCGGTCGCTTCGTTTGATGGAATTACGGCGTCCTCCTGCGAGAAAATTTACTTCGATGTCGCGCTCGCCTGTTCCCTACCAGTTACGTAAACAGATTGTTCGTCAGGGCAGTCTGGCCGCTCTTGGGGTTTATATCTGGTACCGTACCCTGAAAGCACATAATTTCGCTTGACTTCAGCAATAATAGGCCCCACACTCTGCGCGGTTACCGACATCAATTTCGACAACTATAAGAAAACAACCCAACAACTTTCTAGTTTTTGCAATGCTCGGCTTCGCCGACCGGCACTTGGCGCTGTCAATGTGAGTAAAGGTGTGTCGGTTCAGAAGGCCAGGTCAAGGCAAGTCGGACGCGCGAGTTGATATTTCGCTGGAGGCGTTATGCGACACCCGTCCCGCATTGGCTACGTTGTATTCATCGTTGTAATCCTTTTGTTCCTAACCCAACGGACGTTAGAAGCCCAGGTTATCATCAACGACCAGCGAGCCTACCCCACCTACAACTATCACACCCTGAAGAATCCGGTCGGGCTGGCAATCGGAACGATTGGTCTCTATATCGCCGACACGGGTAACAATGTCATTAGGGTTTTCAGTGGCGGGAAACTTACCACCATTGCGGGTAATGGGACAGCGGGGTACGTGAACGCCTCACCGGCAGCGAACGCAGAGTTTCACCATCCTACTGGCATCAGTATTCTATCCGGAACAATGCCGAATCCACTCTATCCAACCTGTGGGCCGCCGCTCCTCACGGTTAACGCGGTGTATATCGCAGACTCGCAAAATCAAGTTACTCGTGAGGCCGTAATCCACTCTCCTAAGTGCGTTCAAGATTTTGTATCTACGGTCGCTGGCAACGGCACGCAGGGTTTCGTTAATGGCTCCAGTACTTCTTCGGAATTTAATTGGCCCGGGGGGATGCTCAACGCCCCTGCCGGGCAAGTCTCCCTTTACATAGCCGATGCAATGAACAACGCAATTAGGCTTTGGTCAAATGGCGCTGTGACAACCTACGCTGGAACCGGAACTCCGGGGCTGGTAAACGGCCCTAAGGCCCAGGCCAAATTCGATTGCCCCGGCAAAATCACTCAGGATACTGCTGGGAATTTATACGTTGCCGATATGGATAATCACGTCATACGAAAAATCGACACGTCTGGAAACGTCACCACTTTCGCTGGCTCCGGGCAGCCGGGATATGCGAACGGTACTGGGACAGCCGCGTCTTTTGACTGGCCCACAAGCGTCGTGTTCAATCCCGCCGACAGCTACCTCTATGTTGTTGACATGATGAATAATTCTATCCGGAGAATTAGTCTAGCTGGAGTTGTGACCACCTACGCGGGCTCGAAAATAGGGGGGCTAGTGAACGGCTCGTTATCTCAAGCGGAATTTGCCTGCCCTTCGGACTTAGTGATAGCGAACGGGACCATGTATATCAGCGACACGATGAACAATGTCATTCGAGCCATCGACATGGTTCATCTGACGGTCTCAACCTTGATTAGCTGAGACAGCGAGGGGTCTAATGGCAAACAGCAAGGGTACCAAATACGCAGCCGTCGTATTGGGCTTGGCCCTCGTTCAACTCCTCTATGGTTGCGGGCCTGGCGCAGTACCCACATCTGGCTTCCGAGTCGTCACTGACTTGATTCCTAGCGCTTTTAATCAGCCGTGCACGGGCGCGGGCGTTCCGGGAGTGTTTGTTAGCGGGGCGTTGGTGACCGTTTTAAGCCCCCCAGGACCGGGCACTCAGACCGAGGTATCGGGGTTCACCAATGCGTTCGGCATCCTTGACGCTCCGAATGCGGTCACGAATGCGACCTGGAACTTCAATTTTGATTGGGGTCAAAGTGCATGCCCGTTTTGTTTTTCCCCGCCGCTCATTGGCATCAAGATTTTCCCGCCTCCCTATGAGAACCTTGTTTGCGATGACTGCGTGGCTGACACGGGTCCGTAGGCTTAAAATGCTTGCCATACTCGTGGCGGCGCTTTTGGTCAATTCGGGTTTGGTTGGCTCCCGTAGAACAGATGAGAGACTGCTATTTTCGGTACTCGGGCGAAGCCCGTTCTCCGACTCGATATTCACAATCGGCACAGATGGGTCGGACCTCCGCCCATTATTGACCGCCGAGCCGGGTAAGAGCTATCTCTATGCTTCTGGCACCACCCTAAGCGGCAGGATGACAGTAGTGGTGCATGAGGCGACTGGCCGTGGCATTGCTGACCACCTCTACCTCTTTTATCCCAAGAACAAGAAATGGGAATTGGTTGATACCGGAGACGAACTGCCTGGTAGGGGCGTTGAGTCTCCTGACGGAACTCAAATCGTCTTCGGGGCGGCACCGAAATCGGCCCCTTGGCGATACCGCATATACCTGAAGAATTTCACGACCGGAGCCGCCAAATATATTACGTCGGGAGAGGACCGGTCGCAGCACGGCTTCCCTATATGGTCCCCCGATTCTAAGGAGATTTCCTTTTTGCAGGTCCGGTATCAAGCTGGGACGGCTGTTGCGACCCTAATAAGGATTCGGCCTGACGGCACCTCACCGAAGGTAACTCTTACAGAAAGCGATGGAGTCAGAGCTGTCGCCTACTCACCGGATGGAAAGCGAATGTGCGTACTAACCAACCGGGGGGTCGAGATTCTTAACCTGGAAAGCATGACCCGCGAAGTGGCGCTCCCGTCTGCCAAGCTTCCGAATCGACAATTTCAGCTAGGCTTGGTCACCTGGTCTAACTCGAATTCTCTGGCTTTCGTCGTCCAGAACGGGACAAACAAGCAGTGGGAGCTTTGGACAGTGGGTATTGACGGGAGCAATCCCCGGTGCGTTTACACTCTAGGCGAAGGCGTAGTGGGGGGCATTTTTTTCGTCCGCGAATAGTCAGATTTACTCCGTGCCCTGAAATCAGTGAGTTAGATTTGGGTGGATTTGGTTTATTTGGGTTATTCGGGGAGTTTGAGGACTTTGTGTACAGGCGTGGGTAGAGAATGTTTATTTCTTTGCCGCTTTCGACAAACGGGCCATTGCGCTAATTCCGCTATCCCGCTCTTCGAAGCCAACCCGGAATTTTCGTTGAAGTCTCGCGAGCCTCGTTCTCCACTTCCGCTATGCGTCTGGCGACGAATTTTTTGCAGTTGTCGCACAAATTGTTTTTGTCCGGGCACCCCACACTTTGGCGGCAGGCGTAGCAGATGTAGCCGTAATCGACGGATGCGGAGCAAAATTCACAGAAATTCATTGTGCGCCTCGCTTCGCGAATTGTATCACGAGGAATCCCTTATCACTTCCGCCTAACACCTCTTCTTGACAACCTAGCTTTTCGAGCGTACAACAACTCTTGCCAGACTCTCGGAGGGTAATTACTTCCGTTTTCTCAGTGTTTGGCATTCACGCTCTGGAGCGCTGGAACCGGGGCGGGGTTGTAAACTGCAAGCGGCAGTTCGACAGGTTATTGCTCGTATCGCCCTCCAGCGGCGAACCCTACACGAGCAGGAATTTGTCGATGCGAGAGTTCCGTAAGATTCACACTACAATTTCTGAGCTTGAATATCTCATTGGCAGGCTGATTTTTGCGGCGGCTGCTATCAAAGGAATCTACGTCATGCTATTCACGCATGCCAAACCCTAGGCCAAAGCCAACGCTCGTGGTGACCAGCCGTGATAGCATCGGTACCGATGGCGCGAAAACTTTCCAAAAAGAAGCTCGGGTGGATAGTAGGAATTATCATAAGCGTACTGGCGGTGCTCTCTCCGTTTTTCGTGCCTGAAATTCGAAGTTGGCTCGGTCTCAAAAACTCCGACAATCCCACGAACATCGGCATCTCCTCAGGTCCTAACAGCCCCAACATTCAAGATAATAAAGGACCGGTGACAGTCAATCCTGGTGAAGCTTCGAAGCATGACGAACAGAAAAACAAACAGGGAGACAAAAAGTGAAGCTGAGTTGGATTTGTGCCACCGCCGTTCTGCTTGGAGCGCCACTACACGCCCAACAGAACAGTGGCGTTTCATCTGGGGCATGCAGTCCAAACATACAAGCTAATAAGGAGCAGGTGACGTTCACATGCATCTCGGACACGCCAATCGACGTTGATACAGTTCAGAAAATCAACATGCTTCTGAATCAAGTCGTCAAGAGGCAGAAGACTGACGCCGAAAATACGAACAAGAAGTTGGACGAACTTATTGACTTATTGACAGGCACGTCGCACGAAACCCTAAATGAACTCACAGGCGGAGACAGTTATCCAGTCGTTACACCTGGAATCAGTTTCGGAAAGCCAGAAGAAGTGCCATTGACACTAAAGGCGGAAGGACACTATGGATTGCGGGATTTTGAACTCTCGATTGAAGAAGGATTATGGACCGACCCTCTAACGAATAAGCAGGTATGGTCGCTACCGAAAATGTTTCTAAATCCAGCGGGTCTGGGTGTTTTCCTTACCATCCTTCACCCGGACCTTAAGAAAGATAATTTCTATACGATAAGAATGCGGTGTACTTGCAAGGAAGGCCCTTTCACAGAAAGTCTAACCTTAAGATTCAACGAGTCGGTGAAACAATGGCAATACAACCTGTGGATGATGAACGGAAGGCACATTGGTATGGAAAAACCAGGGCACGTGGAATTCTAGTTTAGTTGCCATGTCGAACCGCCCGCCTCATCTGAAAATACAACGCGCCAAAACCTTCGTGATTCCCTTTTTCAAATCCGTGAACGGAGAATCGAATGAAAACGCTTGAGGAACTGAAAGCCGAATATGCACAGCATATAAGCGACTTGAGAGGACTATCCGAATCTGAAGTCCAAAGCTACTCAAAGACTGAAATGCTCACGCGCTTGCATGTTTTTGTTGGTGACATGAACGCCCATTTGCTTGCCACTGTAGAACTTCTGAAGAAGAAGGGCATCTTCACAGAACGGGAATTCCTTGAGGCTTTGATATCTCAGTTAGAGATTTGAAGTTTACGACCCCACCATCGTGCTAGGCCATTACGATTGCGTCTGCACCCGCTTCACATCACAATTCAACGGTCAAAGTGATTGTTGATGACGAGGGCCGCGAAACATGCCTGATGAGAGCGAAGGGTACAGCGATTTTAAAGATAAACTTAAAGCAAAATACTTCATCCGTGACATCGGCGCTGCGTTATTCACATTGCTGGATTCAATTTTGAGCGCTATTGGCGATACGGAATATGTCGCGGTCGGTCATGCCTTTCGTTCGAACGTTGACGGCCTTGTGACGACGTTATCGTTTCCTTTCGACATGGCCGCTGATAGGGTGATAGACGAAATCTTCCAGCGTCTGTATACGCAAGCCATGCTTGAACCTAAGACCATGCAAGCCATGCTTGAACCTCAGGCCGCTGAGGGTGTTGACCCGGTTGCTCAGAAAGCACGTGATGCCATGAAGCAATTCATTAGGACTGAGAAAGGCAAATTTGACTTCCTCAAGCAAACATCCGATGTGCTCGATGCAGCATATTCCTCTGACAAGGTAGTGGCAGCCAATAAATTGCTCTTGCAGGGCACAGTGCTGTGTTGGAGTGCGCTGGAAGTATTTTGTCGAGACTTCTTTACTGCGTATCTAAACAAACATCCCGATAAATGCCGTGCCCTGAACAAGGATGAAGATACTAAGAAACTTTTTGACCTTTCGAAGGACGCGCTTATCCAGCATCTCGAAGGTAACAAATACAATTTGTCATCCCTTATGGGAACGATACTGGCGCATCGCCAAGATTTCAGCGATTTCGAGTCAATCAGGGCGACATTCCGAGTGCTTTTTCAAGCCGCCTCACCCTTTGAGGATAATTTAGTTAAATCTAATCTGACGTTATTGGCCGCTCGCCGCAACCTGATTGTCCATCGAAGCGGCCTTATCGACTCAAAGTATCACCAGCACGACAAAACAACGGTCATTGGTCAAAGCCTTAACTTGACACCAGAAGATGTAAGGAAGCACATAGCAATCACTGTCAGCGCCGCAACTGCGGTACTTAATCTCGTAGTGTAACCTCCAAGTTCGATTGCAGTCATGCAACGGCGGTGGCGGTGTTTATTGTCGCGCCAATTTACGAGCCATCGCAACCAGCAATACCTGGTCACGTTCTTTCATCTTGGAGATGAGTGCGCTCACTGTTCGAGTAACGCGATTGACCTTTGGGGAGGGTCTTTTCGCTCGGGGAAGGTTCAGTCCCTCGGGCTCATCAAGCTCAGTGAAAAGCTGGTAGAGCGGAACGTCAAGAGCCTTCGCCCACTTCTGCATTGTTTCAAGAGATGGTACGGTATGCCCGCATTCCACTCTGCTGAGATAACAGCGAAGGAGTCCGGTACGTTTTTCAAGGTCACCCTGACTTAAGTTCTTCGATTCTCTGATTGCGCGTAAGCGTTCCCCGATAATCATTAAGCCCCCTTTGACAGCTACAGACTACAGCTATCCCCTCTAGTTTGGGAACGAAGGTTTAACCAATACTCATTCCAAATCTCTAGCCTGATATTACGGTCTGCAATACCCCGAAATGTTATTCTTCCTTCATGGACAAAGCACAAATTCTTCGCGAGGGGCAAGTTGAATTACAGCGTCACGTCTGGGGTACGTACATCGCCAAAGGCGTTTCAATGGCCTTGGGCGGAGATGGCATCACGACTCCCGGCTGCGAGGCGTGCCGAAAGCGCATCAACACAAACGCGCAGTATTTGCGTCACCTGGCTGATGATGTGTTGCCTCAGATTCTGAGAGATGCATTTCGAATCGCCGACGAGTCTGAGAAGTCGTAGATTAATCAAAAATTAATGTAACGCTTGGAGCGCCAGCGTCATCCTATCCTCTGCGTAATGCTCTTTCTGGCCGGAGGTTTCTATGGTCGCGAAATACGACATCTTCAAGAAAACGGATGGCTCTGTTGTATGGGTAGAGGCTGTCGAAGATATCGTCAACGTCAAGAAGCGGCTGATGAGCCTCGGGTCTGATGATTATCGAGTTTGGGATTCAACGACCCAACAGTTCATCGACGTGCTGAACGATATCGCCTAGTGGGCTTGCGCTTCGACTTGGACGTAGGAAGCGTTATTTTTTCTTCGCGGCCCACCTGCGTTTTTGCGCCAAAGAAATTCGCTTGCGGCCTGCTGCCGATATCCGTCCGCGACCCCGTTTGGCACCCTGTTTGGCACCACGTTTCGCGCCCTTCTCGAAAGCATCAATAAGATGTTCGATTTTCGCCAGGTCGGTCATTAGTGCCTGATGCTTTTTCCGCAGTGCTTTTTCAAACTTAGTGACAAAATCCACGTTTTCTCCCGTTTACGGCGGCTGGAATGTATCACAGTTCTCCGCTCGATAATTCGATATTGCCCGCGAAAGCGATTAGCTCTGACGGGGGAATCCAAATTTCTCGGGTATGTGAAGGACGCTAGATATAATGAGGACAAAAAGAGCAATGTTGAACGGCACTTTAAGCAAAAGCATCGCTCCGACCACAACCAATATTTTGATGGCGATTATTATAAAGTGTTTCATTTTGTGCCTCCCTTCCCTCAGCTTACTGCGTGACCAAAAACGACCCGCAGTTGGGACAGATAGCGTCATCTTGCATTCGGATTGAACCAAGGTGCCTGCAGTCCTTGCAAAAAACAATAACGAAGAATCCAAGGCTTTTTCTTGAATCTGCAAATTCGCCCAATACCTGCATGAGTTCCAGAAAGGCCCCGCTCGCTGGTGTCCTCATGGGCCGCACAATCGTGCTGATAGTTTGCAGATGGCTGAAAGGATGCTGGACTGTGAAGGTCCCAAAATCTTTGTCGTCATGTCTTCCGTGTTGAAATGGAAGAATCTTGTAGCCGAACTTCCCTCGTTGGAGCGCGTCCGCCCTGTTTCGCATGACTTCGAACACAGCAGGCGATGGAAAATGTTTCAATGAGACGGGGCTATCCTCGCACAGAAACATTTCCAAGAGGGAAGGTTCGGGAGAGCCAAATCTGCGGTGAATCTTGAGTTGCTTTACGATATCTTGGGTCTTGCCGCGTTTCAAAGACCTGGGTCGGCCTATCTTGTCTATCAGAATAAGTTTCACTTCCCATGATAGATATTTTAACGAACCCGACTCTGATTTGTGAGGACGTAAACACGCGGTTAGGTCTAAATCTCCGTAAAACCTTGACGTCTGAAGAAGGTCCATCGGGATGTTCACTGCAAACCAGCGAAAAATTCGCCCCTCTGCGAGTCCATACCGGAGCGGCAACAATTGGAGAAGGCGAAAAATTGCTGCAGTTTCTCTAAACTGAGGGTCGAAATCAAAAAGAGTCAATTGCGAATCTCGAACTCGTTTATGCGAGCAATTCTACTTTCTTGGCGAACTCGCGGAGTTCTTTCTCTCGTGCTTCGATTGTGTCCCATTCAGCGAGGGCCGCACCGCACTTAGAACAAATTAGCATATACACCAATTCGCCCTTATTCTGAGCGCCAAGCGCGTTGTCGGGGACCACTCTGCATTTGGAACACACAAACACGACAGTGCCTTTGCCGCTTTTGATTCCAGCCAGACCGTCAATCATATCCGCTCCAGGACAGCGCGTTTCGTTGTATTAGATAGACCGATTCAAATCAATCCTAATGCCCGCCGCTTTAATTTCCTTCGCTAGCGCATTTTGCCAACCGTCACCGGCTTCGTACCGCACGTAGAGAACGCCGTTGATGTCAGATGGGATTTCAACACCCTCCACGTAAAGTGCGCAGACTCTTTGCCTGCCCAACTTCCCGATGAAGTATCCCAGTTCTAAAATTACGTTCTGGCGTGCTCTCTTCTTCAGGATTTCGGGACTCTTAGTGGAATAACCTTCGTCATCGGGTGTCAGAAGAACAACAGCGAAGCCAACGTCAGAATGCGCCTCAAATTTTTCAATGACAGTACGACCCTTGTTGGGTTGCTCGTGCAGGATGATGACAGCAAGACCAAGTCTTTCCAGAAACCGCGCAACGGTCAGCTTAACCGCTTCATCGTGACCATGAACCAAAAACACCCTTCGGGAATCCTTGTTATCCAACTCTGGCCAGCTTCTCGTCGTTGAAATCTCTTCCTGGTCTACGATAATTGTCCCAGGAGGGACCACGCCGCCGAAGGAGTCTTGCACTGGCCATGGGATGTGCGTGGTAACGTAATCATCCCAAAGCGTGTCAATGTTTTTAAGCTTCATGATTCTTTCGCTGATACCCATTGGTGAGATGTCGAGTTGCTGAAAATTTCCCCCTGACCATCCATTGAGGATTCCGAATTCAGGCGCAAGATATAGCCCAAGTCGTATCATCTCGGCGTCTGCCCCTTCGTAAAAATTCTTCGCCTCCTTCACTAGTGCGTCAGTCGTAAGGTTTGGGTGGTCTTCTGGATACAGCTTTTTCAGTACATGGGCCACCGTCTGAAGAGAACGTCTCGACAATGCTTCCGCTTCTTCATTTTCGCAGTAGTGAAATGCGAGTGCGGGCGGGAGGTAAGTATTGCCCTCCGAGACCCGGAGCAATTGCAACTGACACAAATGGTCGATGGCGTCTACATCTTCAAACTGAAGGACCAGCGGTTTTCGAAGAGAGGGCTCTTTCGACTGCAAGAACCGCATGACGATGGCATCGAGTATCTTTCGTTCAATTTCTAACAGAGGCATCGCCAGAGTCTAGCATCGAAACTATGGCGCGGGACCTAAGGTTGGGGCATTGCGGAGAGCCGCCGCGACACCCTGCTTTCACATCCGCTACGCGCGTCACTCGGGCGCATCGCGCAACGTGTACAGGGCGACCAAATAGCTTCCCATGTTTTGGATGAGGTACATCGGAGTCACTATCAATGAAATTGTGCCCCAGGGGCCTAGCAAGATATTCTTTGCGGTGAATTCCCAAAAGAATTTGTGAATGCAAGGCTTACATAGGTAACCGGAGACCGAATGGGTCTGACGCCTAACAAGCATGCCGACGTTGCGGTCAAAAGAGACGTACTTCGTATGGCGCATGATTTTGCAGACTTGGCAGCGACCGGTGATGTCTACCGGACCAGGCTTCCACCAGGAGAGCCCTGAGCTTTGCGCACTTGGTGGACTTTGAGGCATGGAAAACTGGTGGAGTGTATCAATTCTTACGGTGACCCGCCTAGTGCTAATATTCTTATATATCTTATTTCTTACCGTGCCGTCGTTCGTTTAGCATCACCCTGAGCCCGGAGCAAACATGAATTGGAAGCGAGGACTTAACCGTATTTATCTCGTCTTAGCCCTCTGTTGGGTCATCTATGCTCTGGTCCTCTTGCCGGTCCTCTCTCACGACCGAGCCATCCGCGACTTCTACAGGCAACATATGATTTGTACGGAAAGCTTGTGGGCCAACTCCCCTACCTACAAGGAGGAGAACAAGAGGTGTGATGATATTCTGGCAGGTGAACTAGCAGTATTCGGCAACGACCCCTGGGACGAAGCTCGGGCTGCGCCTCTCGTTCCTCTGTTCCGAGCTTTTCTCCTGCCGTTGGTGGTGTACGTGGTTGGTTGGGCGATAATATGGTTCGTTTACCGTGGATTTAGGAAATCAACCCCGCCTCTGAATTAGATTCGGTGAAATGCGGTCGGGCGTGGTTATGGAATAAAGATTCGTTTGGACGGCCAGACTCTGACAATCGCCAACCCTAGACCAACCGAACTAATCAAAGCGACGATGAGCCACGGCAGCAGATTTGTTATGTTGATGCCGATGGCTACCCCTGGCGGTTGCGGCAGAAGATTCAAACTGCGGGTGTACGCAATCCAATAAACCGCTACTCCGAGCATGAACATCACTATGCCGAGGAGAACACCTTGAAAAATCCACAATCTTCTATCCGATATAAAGTAACCCACTGCCAGCGAACCAGCGAACGCTTGCCACAGGTATGGGCTGTTAGTCGAAATGATGCCGACGCCGGGGGCTCGAATCAGTCGGGGTGCGGCCAGCATGTAAATCAGCGAACCAATCAGAAATAGTGCCATGCCGAACAAGGTCCCTCTAAGAATGAGCATGGGCCTCCTCTACATCAACCTTGGCTGGACTTATCCCGCCTGAGAGGGCATGGACGCGGCCTTCATTTTCTCCAAATTAGCCTTCATCTTCTCCATATTTTCTTCATCAATCGCGTCCTGTTTTTCGATGGCGTTACGATTGGCTTTGAAGTGGTGCGTGCGAATAAGCTCAACTTCCAAGGCGATATCCTTCAGCTTCCGGTAGATGTAAATGAGCGCCACTAAAACACCAACTAAAAGTGCCGTGATTACGTATGATACGTAGGTCCTATTTCTTCACTGTCTTTGCCCATCTCCGTTTTTGCGCCAACGAAATTCGTTTGCGTCCTGCTGCAGATAGCTATTGAATGCCGATGGCCGAAAGAAGGCTCTTATCGATGTGTTTCCAGTCCTGCGACAGGTCTACCCCAGCGACTTTGATGTTATGCCCGAACAATTTCCAATCTTGCGGAGAAGGTATTGAAATCGTCGCGTACAAGAGGACGCCATCTACTGGCCGTTGTCGTTCGTCACTCGCTGCAAGGTTCTGCATGTACGCGAATATCTGATTGAGATGTCCTGACCTGACTGTGAGTTTGTCGTATCGCGTCTCAAGCGGCTTTGGATAAAATTTTGTATCCAAGACTATTCGAGAAGTTTGGTTGCTTAGTACCATGTCTGTTTCCAGTGCTGGAAGGTAAAACTGCTCAACCTCAGGCGACTCTATGACGAGCCAAGGAAACCTTTCTGAATTGACGCTATAAACAGTCTGCTTCCTGCGATAGAAGTTTCTGACAAATAGCTGAAATAGTTTCCACATCTGTTTTCTATTGAAATTGATAAATCGCATACCGTGGCCATGCTCACGAGGTAATGCGTAACGCTGCACCATTTCGCAGATGCTTAGTAGCAGACGATATTCCTGATTGTTTCTGTGCATACGAACACGATAGAAGCTCCCCGCAGAGATTCTTGTATCTGAAATGTCACGGAGGCCTCGATACAGTCCGGCAAGTTCTTCTCGGTTTTGGCAAGAGAGTGTTTCAAAGTCAAGCAGGGTGCAGATTGTCGCCTTCAGTATCCTGTTAGCGAGTGTGTCGGGGGATAGTTCATCAAAGACGACATGCGCTGCTCCGCGCCGACGTAGCATGCGTTTTACCGTTTCTTGGAAATCGAGACGTCCACGGACGCATGTGGAATCTTCGCGGTGTTCTTGGTAGTCCCGTTCTAAACCTCTTCTGAGAAGGCGTTCAAGACGACCGATAAGAACGGACGCCATTAGGTTTTCTAGGTCCGGCGCTTCGACTGTACCGACTTCCATTACGTCGCGTTCTTCGAGAACATCCCACGCGTAGCACAGAAGGTAGAACAGGTTTTTAATCGGGATTGTCACCTAGTAGCCTATTTGCTTCTCGCGTTGCAGTGTCTTGGTCGTCAAACCAGTACTCCATCAAGAGTGGCTTGATTTCATACTTAATGATGGACCGGAACCATTGCTCCTCGTCTCTCACTGTCTCATCGGGACAAAAAAAGCTGTGGCCAATCTCAAACCCACGGCCAAGATTGCGCTTGTCAGAGCTTATTCGGGAATTTAAGGCTTTCAGGCGCTTCCTAATGTTTTCCCGCATCGTTGGGGAAATGCCTCTTTTTTCCAATACTGCGTCAAATTTCGGGCTGTCGAATCGAGGCTCAAGGTCAATAAACGCGAAGCGTCTTCGAAGCGCGTAGTCCACAACAGCCAAGGACCTATCCGCCGTGTTCATAAGTCCAACAAGAATCAGATTGGGCGGAATCGTCCACTCCTTTCCGAAATCAGTCGTCATTGAGATTTCGGGATTTGGCTTCCCATACGCAAGTGCGACGGATAACTCTCCACGCTTGTCCTTTTCTATGACTGAAAGAGCCTCACCGAATATTCTGCTGAGATTGCCTCGATTTATTTCGTCGATTACGAATACGTGGGGGCTGCTGTCGTTGCTGGCTTTCTCGCAAAAACGATAAAAGATACCTTCTTTCAATTCAAACCCTGTGCCGTTCGGACGAAAGCCCAAGATGAAATCCTCGTAGGAATAGGACTGATGGAACTGTACCCACTTCAGCCGTGTGTCATCCTTGGCTCCAAGAAGTGCATAAGCAAGGCGTTTGGCAACGAAGGTTTTTCCAACTCCGGGCGGTCCTTGCAGTACGATGTTCTTTTGTCGACACGCCAGTTCACAGATATCTGCAAAAAAATCAGGCTCAAGGAAAACGTCCGCAAGGGCGTCATCCATCGTGTAGGCCGGTCGCAATAAACCAGACAGATGTGCTTTCCACATCTGCTCCAGTTTGGAGTGTGCGTCGGGTGGAATCAGAATGCCGGAAGATTGCGTGGTCCAATGGATGTCAGGAATGTTCTGCTGAATCTCGGCAAGAGAAAGGATTTTGTCGTGCTCGGGGTCGAGCAAAGCGTCCCATCGCAGCTTCACGTAGTCAGTAGTCTTTCCGGCTTCGCCGTTGTAATGGGCATCTTGATAAGGAACTGAAATCGAGTATCCGGAACCCATAATTCCTTTAGGTTCCTTTCCCAATCGAATAAGAAATAGTCTGTCCCCTGGCTTTACAGATTTATTCGCAACCCTCCAAGACCCATCGTCATCATTAGCCACGATTGGCTGACCGGAATGGAATTGCATCGCCATTCTGGGGAGATTGCTCCAATCCCAATTCTCGGGATTCCAAGCTAGAAGGTAGGTAGCACGGCTACTCGAATCCTGTAATGTCTGCGTAGTGGTTTCGACAATTCGAGCGCCTTTAAATAGTGTCTGGAAGTCTTGTCTCGTGATTTTCTTGACTGTTCGGAGACCCCAGTCGCCGACAACATCATGGGCGTTCGTTGAAATTGACTGTTCCTGAGTATTTTCCCAATTAACCTTCAGACAATGCTTGTATTCCGTCCTTGTCGAGTCGAAATAGTAGTCCCCCTCAGATTTGCCAATTCCGACGATAGAAGTGCGCCCCCGGTTTGCGATTACGACGTCTCCCCTGTCAACCTCGTTTGCGAAATTCCACAGTTCACGCCACTTGCCACCCTTATCGGGCCAGTGCTTCGAGAACTCTGCCTTGAAGTCGTCCTCATCCTGGTACTGTCGTAAGTCTCCCATGGCATCGAACCCTATGCAGATGAATCCCCCGTTCTTGCAGTCCTCCCAAAATCGCGCATTCTCGCCGGGAGCAATTTTCCAGAATTGGTCCGTAGGAGAATATTTGTCGTAGAGGAAATACATAAACTTTGTATTCGACCAACTTTTTGTTTCCGAGTGAGCTTCCTTGAATGCCAGAAGGGCCCGATTCATAGCTAGCTGAGAGTCGGAATCAACCGTAATACCGAGTTGCTGACATAGGTCTCTCAAATGAGCGAGGCTGAAAATTGGTAGGAACTTGTCGGGATAATAGAGGAAGAGAATCTTGCCTCGCGTCAGATTGTGTCCCTTGAAAGGTTCAACGTCCTCCAATTCTTCATACTTACCTTCCGCTGCAAGTCGGACAAGTGTCACGAGTCCGTTCCGGACACTCTCGAATGCGACATTCTCGTTTGGAAACTTCGGGTCGTATTCCCATTTTTGTTTCTTCTTTCGAAAAAACACCACATGCTTGTAGGATGAACCGCCTCCTGTGCCACCTAGCGTGCGCGTCTTGAATTCTATCCAATAGCAGAAACTATTCTCTTTCGGCTCAAGACCTAGAGCGTATTCTTTGAGCGTAAGGGTTGGCAATTTCGAGACAGGGAAGCGTGACAGGAACTGCTGTCGTAACTTCTCCGTTTCCTCGTCTTTTTCTTGGGGATAGGTGAACTGTGACACATATGAGTCGAAGCTATTCATTCACTGACTCCGGGGACTTTAGGTTACATGACAAAACATGGGCTAGTCGGGCGGAAGGTTACGCTCTTGTTCCGTACCCAGTCAACTAAACCATGAGGCGAAGGTAGCCAGCATAGATTCCACTCGATATGGTCTCATTTGAGGAAACGCTTACTGAGGTTTGGCGACAGGCGCTTGTGGAGAACGCCAAGGACGTCGTGCTGGGCAATGAGCGTTATCCTGTTCGACAAACCTCTCAACGCGGCTTGCGACAAGTAGACTTTGTATTCGAGGGGAACGAGATTCGAGGATTGGAACAGAACCCGAAAACGCAATCACGTTGGGCGCAGATGGCAAGGGCGGGCAAGAAGGTGATGCAGTTTCTAAGAGAGGGCCGCTATGTAGCGAATGTGACCGATGGAAAGGTGACTTTGTACGGGCCGGACAGCTTAGGACAACGCAAGTCCGCGAGCGCCAAGAAAGGGATTCGTTAATGTTTTATGTATATATTTGTGTTATATCCTAAACCGCAGTAACCCTAACAATAAAGGAGAAGACAATGGCACTGACCTACCCAGCCATTCCTGCAATGACGGCAGATTTGGTCGACTCGAATAAAGCGTACAAAATTCTTTTGCATCCGCATGAGTGCGCGAACTTCACCACGACCATCACTGGCCAATCAACTGGTTGCGCCGTGCTTCTTCACAACGCCATAGATGCAAGTGAATATGCCGATTTCACCTTTCAGCACGACCTGAATTATGCGAAGGAAGTCAAAGAGTATAGGGCTAAAGCGGAGGATGAACCGCTGGCGGTCTTACTGTCGGCGTGGACGTACGTCGGAGGCGGGCCTGCGGTTGCGGGTGCAACTCCGGGCTGGTCCCAAGTGCAAATGGAGCCCGGATTCGCCTGGGACCCCGAGGCGGGCGGGCGCGCAACCGCTACTTGTCCCGGTTCCGCTGCTGGTCCTTCTCAAGTGGAAGTAGTTATCAAACCTGCCAAAGCTGAGAAGGCTGCAACCGCAAACTCCTAACCTAACAGCCGACGACGAGGGGATGACGTGACATTTTCATTCCCGGAAAAAGCAAGTCGTTCCCTCGACCCCATCTAGTTGTCTCTGCGGAGCAGCCGATTTGTCTTGTTGCAGAAATAATCCCAGCATTCTTTGGGCTCAGCGCCCACCAAACTTGCCGACCAAGGAAGTCCGCTGTACTGCCACAGCACCGCAGCCAAACCGACAAGAAGCACAAGCGGGAACCAAACCCACAACCACGGCCCCTTCTCGTCCCAATCCTGTCCATCGGCCTGGAGCAGTCGGCAGGTGTTCGCTTGACGAATCGAATCGTTCAATACGTTCGGATTCGAATCCTGTCGTGGAAGAAAGGACGCCAAGTCGGAGTCATGATGATAGCGCTCAACCACAAAATTATCCGGATTGTGGAGGTCATGCCGAATACTTACCTTGCACAGAAGCGGCGTATACAAAAGTCGATTTATCTCCTTTGTATCTTTGAAGGGCGAAATATCAATGTGCTGAGCATTTCTTTCCCCATGGCGCGCCGTCCCGTTTGTGGTGAAAGTGATGTTGCAGTTGGCTATCAAATACTCAGGAGTACTGGTTGCATAGTTTCTGTCCACTCGGTTAAGGTCACAGCTGCTTAATCCTTCAACGGCTATTCCGTGAGATTCGATGTTCTCAAAGTTCTTGCGAGCTGCATTTACGGACCCGATAAACAACCCTCCGACGGCAATCAAGGCTGCAACGTAAAATAACGCCGACACTTGCTTTCCATAATTCCACAATTTGGCGCTAGGCTCAAAGGAGCTGACACGGCCACTCTTTGGCCAAATGGGGTCCTCGTTAGCGCCCGAAACCTCTGACAATTTGTCTGACCAACCTACGAGGCCAGAGCGAATCGCGTTTATTACCTCTTTATCGGGCCAATAATTGATGTGAGCGAGTAGCAGGAGCCTATGCCATTCCTTTGTGGACGCTTCAAATCCACAAGGCAAGTCAGAAATCCCAAGGCGTCGCCCAATTGGGTCAAGGGGCCGATACACATTAATCCATCGAAACGTTTCAAACTTTCGTTGGAGATGGCGGCAGAGTGTTGATGGACTTCCGAAGAATTCTGGTAAGAATCCGTGGAAGAGCGACGCTAGCGGTGAACCACAAGTGATGATTACAATTCTCTGGGGGCCTTCTCCCGCGCGTAGATAGGAGACGAGATAGTCCAGTCCTATCACGCTGCCCAAACTGTGCGTAGCCAATACGAGAGTGTCTTCGCGCGATAAATTCAACTTCGAAACAGTCCGCGCCACAGCATGGCGTATTGTGTTCCTGTATTCGGCATCTCCTATCCACAAGACCACGTCAGCAAACACTTTCACAATCACATAGGCGGTAACGTAGAAAACAAAAAAGATGGCGATTGAGCAGGCGACGGTAATTAGTACGAAACCCGCCGCGACCACCGTCAAACCAAAAACAAGCCAAAATGTACCGCTAAGCAGTCCGAAGATTATAAGTGGAAGCGCCACATATGCTAAAGCTCCAACGACGCGAAAAACAAGCTCCTCGGGCTGAAGATATGATGGTGCGGCCACAGTGTGCATTAGCGGCCAGCAGAGTATGAATGCAATTCGGCGAACACAACGGTGCAGAAAGCCAACTCGCCCGCGTGCTATTTCGCCGAGGCACCCCAAACCGAATAATGCAGCCATCAATGATAGAACGAGCTTGATAATTGTTACTGATTTCGAAAACCAAGTCGCAATGAGAATTGGTAAAACAGTCAGCGAGAGAATTTGAGTCGCCAGGAAACAACTACTTGAGCTAGCTGCCACGATTCGACGCAGTTTTGAACCGAACTCGCAAGTGGGGCGCATGTACGGCATGCGAAGGATGGCTTTACCAACACGCGGGAGGTTTGCAAATGAATCCCCGGCGACTCTACACCAATCGACAGGTAAGAATTGCTGCGAACCGAGATGAAATTCTTCTAAAACGCTCTGCAAACCGTGAGTGGTTCGGATTGCATCGAAATTCCCGACTCCATGAATAAGAACAACTTTGGTCGGCATCGCGCCAGGTCCAGCTCTCTACCCGATACCTTCGCTTCCCCAAAGTACATAACGCATCATATCGTTCGCAACGGTTGATGACGATTTTTCTCATCACCAGAGGAACTCGCTACAAGCGACCCCAATGAATCACAACGAGCTTGCATTTGATTCAGGAACGGTTTAGAAAACTACGCGGCTTCTTGCAAGAGATAACCTGGGTCTCCGCCATCTCCCGAAGTAGACACTAAACCTGGCGTTCTCAAACGGGAGCGCGAACGTCTCGGAACAACGGCATGCTTTCACGTCTTCTGCGATTAAATCCTAACGAAGAAATCAGCCCCAGCCAATATCGATTCCCACAAATCAGCGTCCGAATCCGGTGTGCTTGCCAAATGCCAAAGCGTAAAGATAGCAAGCAAATTTCCGTCGGTTAGCAATAACCCACTCCAACTCGTAACGGAAGAAAACGGCGTCGTCCAGGTGGCCGTGAAACCCAATGCTGTGCCTGACAGTGTTCCGGCCAATTTGCCCTTGGCAGAGGTTGAGTTGCTGCTGACTGCACTGGTGTATGTCCCGGCGAATGTCGTCCCGTCGAAACTCGTAATCTCCATGGTCGAACCTAACTCGTTTTTCCAAATCCCTATCAATTTGGGCGCAGCCGCGCCGCCCTTAAGGGAATACGGCTTAAAAGTCTTTCGGTCAAGCGTCATGGCATTACCCTCTTTAGAAGAACGTAACGTGCCGACGAACGTACCATACTGTTAATAGGTGGACAAGCCCGATACTTACCTTAAGAATTTCAGCGCTGTTGTGCTCAGAACTCGTTCCCACGCGGGACACCCTGTATCTACGAGTGACAAGTCTTCATTTATCGTATTCCCTCTTAATCAACTTCGGGGAAACGTGGTTTGTAAACGATGCCACCAATCTTTGTGAACGTCTCGACAAACTCTTGACGAAAACTCCGTCGTTGTTCAGGAAGATTGCCCATCTCCCGACGCTTGGCTATTCGTTCGTCGCGGGCTGTTCGTAGATGACTGTCTAAGACATCTAAGTCTTCTTGGGGTAAATCATCGTCAACGGTGTTTCGGATGTCGGTGATTGTGTAACCTCTATCGGCGTAGAAATCGACGGTAAACCACACGACGCTTTCTGGCTGCGGGTTCCAAGTCAAATTCAATTTCTCTTCGTAATATAGAAATCGTTCACCACTCAACGAACAGATACAGCCTTGTTTTTTGTCGGAACGGTACCAGAGCACGATTCCAAGAAAATATTCTTTCTCTTCCATTGTTGTTTTCTCGAATTGAAATATAGACAGCCAGGGGCGAAGAATGAGGGAATTCGTCGCCCTAGGCATTTGCGTCCGTGAAGCGAGCGGCCCGCAAAATCAATCTCTTGCTGTGACGTCTGCGTCTGTGGGTTCTGCGGCATCTGCGGGTGGTGCGGCTGTTGCGGGCTTTACCTCGATACCGCCCAAATCTGCGAATTGGCTGGAATTTGGCTTCACCTCGATGCCGCCTAAGTCTTGAAACTGCCCGGACGGCTCACGAAGCGCTCCATCACCAGTTTGACTGGCGGATTGTGTTGGAACGAGGGTTTCTACAGGGATATCTTTTATCTCACTCATTTTGATTCTCCTAAATCTTTAAATATTGATGGCAGGCCAAACAGTTTGTTGTGGACGGGTACGACTATCGACGGGGACGGGCTTGAGAAAGTGACGGAATCGCTTCGGCTCTCAACTGTCGAAGACCTTCAGGCGTGGATGCTAGACGACGCGCACGCTGTTCTTCTGTCTCAACTGATGCCGGTTGACGTTCCTCGTTGTGTGAAGGACCGCCACCGACCGCCGATGACTGTCCGGGTCGAATTCCGCTGGAATATGTTCCGCGCTTTCGCACTTCAGGGGCCGCTGGTGCTGGGGCCACCGCTGTAGGTACCGGTTGAGATACCTCTACGACTGCTGCCGGGGTTGGTTCATCTACGCGTGCAGGAGCATCAAGCTGCAGGCCCAATTCCTGGCAGGCGTATTCGATGTTGCGTTTCGTGTACGGCGCGTTTTGCTTCTTCAAGAAGTTCTCGATTGGCTGCCAGGTCGTCGGATTAATGATGGACGTGGGATGCTCGTTCATGAATTGCTGAATGTGAATCACCTGAATGCCGTCTACCAAAACTTCTCGCGACACAGCATCCATTTTGTTCACTTGAGCCTGTGTTAGGTTGCGAGTTGCATAGAAGGTGTCCCAAGATTCCAAACTCGCGATGCGCTGGGCCTTTATCAGGCGTGTCTGCTTACGAATATGGCTGGACGCAGCAGCCTTGGCTTTTCCGAGGATTGGAAGCAGGTCATCTTTGGAGCGGGACGAAAAGCGTTCCACACCAGGAGTTCCAAATTCATCCGGTGCCTGTTGAATTTCGAGAATCCACAGACGCGTTTCAGGGTCCTGAAAAATTTCCATGGTGCCGCCGCCATCCAAATCGAAATGTAAGCTGCCGTTGTTAGGCGCTGCCGCGATTGCAGGCTGTGCTGCCGGTACCGACTGTGTTGGCAGTGCAGCGGCTGGCCGTGGGGCAGGCTGTGCGGCTGGCGCTGCTACACGAGCAGGCGTTGGCACTGCACGGCGGGACTGCTGGGGAGGCTGGGCCGCAATCTGTGGAGGAAGTTCCGACGCATAGTCTTCCCGCGACACAGGTGCTGGGGCTGCGGTTTCTGCTTTGGCCGACTTGGTTCGTGCGTTGCCCTCGACCTGCTTGAAGGACGGCGTAATTTCCTGCCCGGTTATTTTGCTTCGAAAGGTTTCACGTTTTTCCAACATATCCTGACGCGCTTCGTCCACTGATTTTTGGCTCGTCGGGTCTTTCAGCCAGCCTGTTGGCTTAGATGGAGGAACTCGATTTGATACAACACTCATAAATGCTCCTTAAATTTGTGGTTTTGGATATGACAAAAGCGACTTCTGATACGCGGCTGCGCTCCTTTCATTTTGTTCCGCCGAAAAGTCTCTGCGGGGAGCGTCGTTTCGTACCGAAGGAACGGGAATCGGGTCGAAATCTGGAATTCTTGGTTGAAGGGTCTTGATGTCGATTTCTTCCAATGTAAGCGAATTTAACCAAATGACTGCGGACGCGAGACAATCTGCTGCGTCGTCACGACCCTTGAGCCTCGAAGTCGAGGTAAATTTATTCAACTGCTTTCGAAGCACGTCCAGGTCACGATAATTCTCATACACGCGTACGCGGCCCGAACTCATTTGACCGGCTAAACCGAAAATCCTCACGCGCTTTGCGTCCTTACGGTTGTCCGGGACTTCGAAAATGATGCGGTCGCGTACATCCAAACTCAGGGACTTTGCGATGGAGATTATTTCTCCGAGAAGCAACGGCGCTCCGAGGCTGCTTTCTATACGTACAAGCTTGGGCGCGTAGTTTCGAATCAAATCAACAATGGCTACTGCGAGTTCGGTGCTGGTGGAGAACTTCTCTACGAAGCCATCAACAAGAACCAGTCGGCCATTAACCTTGTTTCGAACGAAAACCATCCCGCAACAATCGTCACCAAGCTCGGAGGAACTTCCTACGCTGGCCAAATCAAAATTTAGATAAGAGTCCGATAGATGTGGTGCACCGATAGAATAGCTGTCACAGATAGACTGGCCGATGAGCCCTTCGGAGAAAACTGCTTTGCGAACTTCGAAGGCGTCGGACAGTAAGTACTGCAGAGCGAATTGCTTTGGATATCGGCGGTAGAAATTCCAGACTTTCCGCGAATTCAAACGCGGCCAGCCGAAAACAACGTCGTCAGGCTTCAACTTGAATGTTTTTTCTCTTTCGGTTCGTTCTTTGATTTCTTTGTCGCTGCCGGTGGTCTTAACGGTCCAGATTGGCAGGGTCGTAAGCACACAATCTTCCGGGTCTTCATTCACAATGACCATCGGTAAATCCGAGTCAGGGTCTGCAATCCACCGCGTGGCCAAGCAGACTGTCAAATGATTTGGGTTTCCGACCGGGCGTGTATCTGCCCACGAATCGAGAGTCTTCTCGACCATGGTTGGACCGCAGTTTCCTTCATTCGTGATGTCGTCCAGCACTAACACATCGGCGTGTTTCCCGGCGCGGGTCGAGTGGAATGTGGCGCAAGAAAGGCTTGCGTCCCTGGTGTTATCGTCAGCGTCTCTGGCCGGGCACCAATATTCTGAAGCGGCGATTAGTTTCTTGGCCGATTTTGGCTTGTAAGCTGGAAAAAGATACTGCACCACCGGATTCAAAAGATTGCTCTGCACCATACGTACGATAGATTCGGCCTGGCTGGCCTCCCCCGATAGCACGAGCACTCTAGTGTTTGGAGCGCACAGGAAAAGACATGTCAACCAAACCGCGCACAGCACCGATTTCAATGCTCCTCGGCATGCAAGAATGACGCGGGTACGTTTTTCCGACCATTCGTCTACAGGTTTGGTTGGGTCCGGCTCAACGAATGTCTCGCATATCCGACCGTGAAAGCTGTACAGGAGCGGTGGGAAACGATGCTGTCTGAGGACCTGGTTCGCCATGAAGAACACATCGGTTTGCATTCTTAGCTTCAAGGCGTCCTTTTCGGCCTTGGGCATTTTTCGAACTTCTTCAACGGTTATCAAAGCGGACATGCTTATCCTGTGAGATTTGAATTACTGCAGGGTTTGCAGGACGAGGACTGCGGAGTTACTTACACCCGAAAGACTTCAACTTCGCCAACGACTCGTTATGCGCCTGGAACTTCGCGAGGAGAGTGGGCACACGCTCAGATGTGGGTTCGACGTCAGCCAATTCTATGAACGCCTGCTTTGCCGATATCTGGAATTCTTCGACCAATGCCTCGTAACCTCGACGGTCGTTCTTCGCGAGCCGATTGATTGCCTTATAACGCGCTTCCGCTTCTGGGTCAGCCGCAGATGATTCAGGAAGTTCTTCCTCAAAATCTACAGGCACCGCAGCCATTCCCGATTGGCTCGAAAACGGAACGTGCGTGTCGCTGGCTGGTATGTTTAGTTCATCTAAGACGCTCTTCATGAATTCTCCTATCTAGCCTTTCGAGCCCGTGCAATATCTCGACGCTGCTGGCGGTATGCGTCGGGATTGGTCGATATCACGGTGGACTTGGCGTGCTCCAGCATGGACGACTCCCTAGGCCCGTAACCCATGTTGGCCAACATTTCATCGTGGTAATCGGAATATCCTTCCGCCGCGTACGTGTCCAGGGCAGTGAAAGCATCCATGCTTCTAGCCAGGTCACTCCGCGTAGCCGCGTCCAACACGTCTACTCGCGGCTCTGTTGCTGGTCGTTGCTCGGGTCGTTGTGGAACTTCCTCGGCAATCTTGGGAAGCACAATAGGCTCGAATGGCGGCTCGACAGTAACTTGGTCCGGAATCGTAAAGGTATGGGTCGTCAAGATTTCAAGCTCGTCTTTCCACATCTTCAAAGTGGCCGAGTAAATTTCTTGGTCAACCTCGCGTTTTTCAACGTCCATGATGAGCCGAGTTAACTCTGCTATCCAATATTCTTTGGCTGCCCAATGTGAACGGCTTACCCATTTCTGTTGGTCCGTGATGAGGCCATCGACAACGGCGGAATCCTCAATCTCCAAGACCATTACGGTTTGGCCGTAAAGATTCCAGTTCTCGCCCACATGTCGAGTCCGTAACGCAGCGGTTGAACCATCGGGGTACAGCAGGCTGCCGGATTTTGTTTTGTATGCCAGAGGCCACGGGGTTACTCGCAGTTCAGGAACCGTCCATTCCCACTCGCCGGTTTCTTTTTGCTGAAGCTGAGCATTCAACGCGGGCAGTGCAAAAACTTCAATCCTCTGGACTGTGCTTCCTTCGAATAGGGGCTCGAATTGCAGACCCACACGGCTGTACCACTGACCGCGCATGAATTTCAGTTTCGATTCTCGAACGGTTCCGTTTGGGTTCCGGTCGTAGAGGCTTCCGTTCGGAGTTACGAACACGGTCAGGTCTTCGCGGTCGGTCTGCTGAATCTCCGCCAGGAAGGGGTCTGTGGGTAGCTCCCGCTTCTTGGTGCTGAACAGGTAATCCAGGTTGGATGATTTTGATGCCTTCGTCTGTGGTTTTGGCGTCGAGGGCGCAGTGTCACTCCATCTACGGTGAGCAGCTAAGCGTGCGCTCTGCTCGCTCTCTGATAGAGAGTCGAAATCGCTTCCGGGCAGAATCTGAGGCTCGGCCAAAATGTGGGCCAAATCTTCCACCGGAACTTGGACTTCCGGAGCCTTCGGAGCCGATGTTTTGATGACCGCGCCGACTTTTTCCTTCCATAGTCTATGCAAGCGATGACGGGCGGCACGTTGACCATCATTCATCCGGGCCAGCGTTTCTTCGCTGATGTCCGGCTCGACCTTCGTTAGGACTGCCTCGGTCACTGGTGCTATCACGTTTGATATCGAAGGTGATATCACGGCCTGGGGCTGCTGTTGAGCCTGGGTCTGCTGGGCTGGTTTTCGCTTGCGTTGGCGGTCTTTCTCTTTTCTCCGCTCAGCCGCGCAGCTACGGCAGTAGATATTTGAGGTATTGACCGGGGTGAGCTGCATCGGACAATCTGGGTTCGCACAGTCTCTGATGGTCATTAGTTCTCCACCTTGATGCGGGAAGCGCAGAGGCTGCATGACACGGAATAACCATCCACTGCGCCGATACACCCATGAGAGCACCGAGCCGGTGGCTGATGAACTTTGCCGGAGTCCTTCGAGTAGTCGTAGTCCTGATTTGCCCACCGTACGCCCAAGAATTTTATGGTGTGTTCCGCAGAGCCCGGTTTCATTGAGCAGCCGCGTCCGATTCGACTCGGATGTTGACAGCGCGACCTACGAGTTGGAAGGAAACTCGCTGACCGACTTCGGGTGCAGATTCGCCCTCGCCCAAAATGAAAGGAACATCTGGGCCGAGCGTTTGTTCGATGTAACCGATTCTGCGTTCTGCGTTGTAGCTCTTGACGGTTCCGAAAGTCATGACTGCTCCTTGTTATACGTTGGCATATCTGGTACAATCTGTGGCTATGAGAAGAATTCGAACGGTCTTCCATCTCGACAAGAAAGACCGGGATGCTCTTGAGAAGGTATCCTCTGAAACAGGCGCTTCCCTGGCTTACCTATTGCGGCGTGCGGTCAGTCAGTACGTTGCTAAGCTGAAGGTAAAACGATGACCCCACAAGAACACTTGCTAATGATTTCTATGTTCGCTCGGTACGAACGATTCATACGAACGCTGGTTGACATTCTCAAGAGCCGCGCCGTTGTAGAAGGTCGCCCTATTCTAGAACCCGATGATATGAAGGCATACGAAGCCCTTATCTTTTCGAAGGAGCGGGAGACGGCTGCTGGACTAATAAGGACTCAGGCGGTGTATCGAGAAGTTGCGACAATGTTTGGTCTGGACATCGGGATAGAACCTCCCGATAAAGGGCTATGACTTCTGACCATTTTATTTGGTGCATTTCATGCTCCTTAGAATTTTCTTATGCGTCGAAATAGATGTTGGACGGACAGTACGCCGCCTGAAAATTCTTTGATGCCCACCGGAAAAATGAACCCCGGTCCACGTCGGAAAAAAGTCGCTGCTTTCCATCGGTGAAAATGACTCGAACGTCCCCCATCTGACGATTCTTCTTATATTCCTCGAAGTAGGCGCTGCGGAAAGAAACAGTATCGGGCTCGGATTCCGCACTAAGAAGTTTGCGGAGCGACTGCGTGTTGGTCATGTTTGCGCCCGTCTTTCGAATCTCGATAAGGCGCTTTAGGATGGAAGTGGCTGAACGCTGAACGGCTGCAGAGGGTCGCTCGTTCTTGACCAGCCACCTCGTTATTGTTTGGAGCGGGCAACCCACAAGAACCGCAACCACCTGCGGCTTGACGTTTGCATCCATCATCAAATCCGACAGATTCTCAGCGCCGTCGCGTGTGACCTGTTGAGAAGTTCGACGCGGCATTATCGTTTGCTCCGAGCGACTTCTGCTCTACGTGCGACTTCTTGTGCGCGAAGGTCTTCAAACGAGATTTCGCCTGAATTCAACTGACGACGCAGTTCCTTCTCGTCTTCGCTGATTTCGCGACCTGCATTCACTCTGCTGGTGACCTGGGTGGATTGCGTGGCGCTTCGGTGGATGGTTGAACCGCCCAGACGGAGGTTTTCATTCTCAGATTCGAGAAGCGCCTTCTGCTCGGACAGCGGTAATGACCGACGACGGCGGGCCTCCGCGTCCTGCTCCAATTGATTCTGTTGTTCCACGACCTGAGCGACTTCCGAGAGGCGTCGGTACGGCGAGACCGCAGTCGAACCACGCTTTATCACACGCGGCACAAGCATGTTGTTGGCTTCCAGTTGGGCAATCACTCCAGAAATCAGGCCGTCATTGAGAATGACGCCTGGGGTTTCCTGAAGTTGGTCGGCCAAAGCGCGTGCGAGCACGGTGAGGTTGTAATTCAAAGAATAGAAATCCGAGGCATGTCTCTCGCAGTAGGATTCCAGAATTGACTCGTTCACCTTCTCAATCTGCTCAGCCGTGTACGAAAACTGCTGGGTGGATTCGCCAGGGACGGTAGCGATGCGAGGGTCGAATTTTCTTGGTGCCGCAGACACCATCGCTTCCTTAGCGTCCTCGACATCCATATAGGCAGGCTGAGTTTTGCCATCAACTGTCGCGACCGCAACCAGTCTTTGATTGTTGTTCTTAGCCCGAATATACCGAGTTGCATCCTCTTCCGAGGCGAAGCTCACGCCTTGCACTTTTCCTGACTCGTAGTAAAGAACAGCTTCCCAGGCCGTGCCTGTGCATTTTATTTTCGCGATAAAATTGCGGCCTTTAAGGCTGTACGATTTTCTGGCGGCGAACCGCGCATCCATTTGATTTGGCATTTCTAATTCTCCTGTATTGTTAACCTATTAAATTCGAGGGCGTTCGCCCCGGTCCGTCGCCTGCTCTGCCTTATCCGTCATGTTCTCGCGGCGGCTGCGGCCTGCTTCCAACTTGAGGCGCTTCATGGTTGCCTTATCCAATTTCTCTGGGACTATCTCCGCCATTTGTTCTCGCGAGATTCCCTCGTCGCCCTCGCGGCGGTGCTGGGTTACGGTTCTGTTGCCTGGAATCAAAATGCGCGAGGGAGCTTTATCCTCATTCGTTGGAACCGGCTGCGCGTCTAGTTCGTTCTCCGCCTGCTCACTGCGCATCTTTTCGAAGAGGCCTTCGGCGGTGGCTGCGATAAAACCCTGCGTCCATGCTCCCTCAATCCGGATGTCGTAAGAATGGTCGAGGAGATATTGGACTAGGGCCTGAACCTCTGGCTCAGAGAGACCCTGCCCGATGGCTTCCATGTCGGCCAGGAAACTTTTCTGGGCGTCCTTCTCCCATTTCTCCTGGAGCAGTTGCTGGTCGGCCTGATTTTCGTACTGCAGCAGGTCGTCTAAACGACGGCTCTGTTCTGCGAATGTAGCTTTGAAAAACATGATTGTTCCTTTACTGCAAATTTGGACTTTGAATTTGTGTTGCTCGAAAATGAAATGCTCGGCGTTGACCGCAAACATCCACGACCATGCCTGGGGCGGGACGACCGGCTGCTTTGGGTCCCTACTCATTCATCAAAATCTTGCGCGTCCGTCTATCCCGGCGAAAGGGCTCTGCGTCTTAGAGCAACGGGTTGGCGCTGACGCTCCCTGTTACGGGAACTTGGTGGGGCCTTCTCGGAAAGGCTCTCCATGACTTTACCCTGAGCAGTTTTGCTCCGAGACGCAATGCGTCATGGCTTAGACCCCATGGATGAAAACCTTGCTCGCTACCACTGCTAACGATTGCTCAAACCCACAGACGTTTACGAAGAAGAAAGAAATAGAACGACGGACCTTCTGGAGCCGTGAGACGAGGGACCGAGCGTGCGACGGACCTGTTTCTATTTCTGTCGCTCTCTTTCTCGATGACGATGTTGGAATGCAAACATCTTTCTAAGATTTGGCGTGCCGCTCCCTAAGGGTCAGAATGCCCTGCTCCGCGTCGTGAGCAGCGGCTTACGCCTGACGCGTTCAGCCGGTGTTCAGGCGGCTGAAGCTTTTATAAAACTGAAAGGTCTGGTTCCTTGGCTCGGTTCTTGCGGTGCCGCTCGACGCGGAGCCGGGTCTTTTCGCGACGGTTCACGAGCTTGCATCCTGCGCAGTAACGCGATAAACGACCGCGCTTCCCTCGGGGTATCCAGCCATGACAATCGGTGTGATTGGAACAGGGGTTCATTATTTTGGGTCCTCCCAAAAAAGTTTTTCGAAGCCCGTACGCCTTGGGTACTCCCTGGCGCTTGGTTTGGTAACGCCAATTATTGGGTCCCTTTGCCTCGAAACTTTTTCCGGTCCCATAAGGCTGAGTGTGGGGCAGGCCGCACGGCGTCTTCGGGGTCCCTACTTCGACAAAGAAATCCTACCCAGACCAAAACGCGAACGACCGAGAGACCGAAAGAAAAACTACCCTGCAACCGGGCTCCGATGCCCTGTTTCTTTCTCTATTTTTCGGCTGGAGGGCTAGGTTAATGGGCCAAGGCCGACCGGTCGAGCTATCCGAATGCGGAGGCCGTGCGGAACATGCGGATTCCGCATGCGGAAGCCCCGTGCGGATTGTGCGGATTCCATTGCGGAAATGGATGGGCGTTGGTTGTTGGACAGAGACCCTGGCAAGTTTCTGACAAGTGCGGCTCGACGCTTCAGCAAATGGCCCGTTATCAATAGCGTACGGGCTAAGTTTGAACCTGACTTACAGTCTCGTTGGTCTGTTTTTCGGTCTATCCCGGGCGATTCGATGGATTTTGAAAAATCGAAACTTTTCGGAGCGAAGTGTGAAAAATATTTCTATGAAAACTTTTTCTCGCTGGGTAGCTGAGCCCGGCGAGAATCAACCGGGAAGCCTCAAACCACAGTCCTGAGGCCTACTGGGCCCTGATTACCGGGTCCGACTCCAACCTGAGCTTCGCGTGCCCGGGCGGCTTACTCTGACTAGCGGTTCAATCGCGAGTTAAAGGCGAACAGTTCCAGACTCGAATAAAGACTATCGTCCGCTTCCATTTCCAAAACCTTCCGAATTTCTGGGTCCACGTGCACGCGAGTTCCTCGACCATTTGATTCCGCCGAGAGAACGTGCGCGGGGTTTACAGACACTTCCGAACCGTCTTCCTTAGTCAACATTACGAAATTCATCTTTCAAAATCTCCGGCCTTCTGTTTCGAGCCAGAGGCGTTCATTTCACTGCAACTGCGTACATCTGCATTCACGGTCCTTTCGGCACCGCTTAGGACTCCAAAACCACTTCTCCGATATGGCTAAATCGCCTTTTTAATTGGTCCTTATTGGTGAAACCCGCATAAATAGGGCCTGAAATGCGTATCCTGCCTACATGGGGTTCTAATTGGTCTGACCAATAACTTTTTAATTGGTGACGTATCCTTTAGAGGGATACGCTTTTCAATCAGTGTTTAAGCACCTTTCATCAATTACGACCAATTAAAAAGGCAAAAAAGATATATCGAGGAAATATCGGTTTCAGCGAAAAATAAAGAGACAGGGATACGTCTTCGAGCTTTTCGATGTTTGACGAAAAATAGACCAATAGACCGACCAAAAGGACCATCTATCCCAGCTATCGTCGGGTCATCGCGTCATAACACGTCGGATTCGGATTGCTCAAGATGCTGAGCCGGTTCCGCGAACGACGCGACTGACTCGACTGACTCGACTGACTCCGGTTCTTCGTGTTTGTGCTTCTTACCCTGAGCCTCGTTACCCTTAGCCTGAATTGCTGCTCGAACTTCAGGATTAATTTTGCTGCTTCCCAGCCCGCGCGTCTTTCGAGGACGCCACATGGTGGTAGCAATCATATCCTCGCCCAGGAATTGCGACTCCTCGACCAACTCTAATTCGTGGCGGGCATCTATCAGGTTCTGGCGGTCGAAACCATGCTCGCGTTCACCCATCTCAAGGACGCTATCCTTCTGCATCGGATGGGTCACAAATCGAGACAACCATGCTTTCGCGGCCAAGGCTGCTTCCTTGCGCTTTTCCATGGCGTCCATTTCGGCAACCATGTTGGGTGACAGGTCCAAATACAAACGTTCGTCATCAGGGTTATGAATGAGATATCCCTTGGCCACCAATTCCTTGAGGTAGTGATAACCGGCGCGGCGGGCATAACTCAGGTATCCCACGGCCTCGTGCATCGAGGCCCAATCTTTGACCGAGGACGAGCAGGTGCGCAAATCAATGAGCGCTTTCCAGGCTCCTGTGGTCAACTCGCGGACCAAGCGGCGCTGATAAAGGTCGTTCGAGGGTTCGAATGTTAGGAGCGGAGATTCCGGCGCACGGCGTCCGTAGAATTGGAAATGAATGCCCCAGGTTGCCACTTCACCTTCTTCATCACGATTCGTCCAGCGGTCAACGGCCACAACCACGCTGGCATTCTTCTTGAGAACCTTACCGCCGTAAGATTGCTCGCTGAACGTCTGCACACCCAGACGCTTTAGAGTCAACTTATCGACCTTGGCTATGTCGTCATTACTCATGCTTCGGGCGTGGTTCAACATGAGGATGGTTTTTGTGTCGCTCTGATAGTTCAGTCGATAGCGAATCACTTGCATGACTTCCTGCAGCCCGTTGTTATCGTAGGCTGGCAGGTCATGGAACATGTACAAGCAGTCCAGGATGTGAATCTCAGCATCCGTGGTATGAGACGCATAGAAATCCCACCAATCGTCGTTCATGTAATCTAGGCTGCCGCCAGCGTTGGTGTACTCGCGACCCATGACGATGCGAAAATTCTGTGCAATCAAAGCCTGCTCTTCAGGTGTGAATTCTTTCAACAGTTCGCTATAACGCTCTTCGACATCAGCTTTGTCATTCTCGGCGTCGAGGTACGATACCTTGCGAGGTTTGGTGCAAACGTATCCGCACCAAGATTTACCGCAGGCAATATGCATGCCGATGCGTTCCGCAAACAAACTCTTCTCGGTCTTTTCGCGTCCCATCATCAGGACGACATCGCGCACAGCCAGGAAGTCTCGAAGGATATGTTCGCGCTCGGCAACTTTGGAGCCCGGCGTGAACAAAGTGAGCATCTTGTCAAACGTCTCTGCCAGGGCTTTGGCTTCTGCCAAAACATCTTTTTTCTTTGGTTTCTTCGCAGCCTTTGCGGCATTCGCCGCTTCATGGGTTGCATGAGGAAACATAGAAGGTTTGACGCCATAGGCTGTCGGCAGCGCCGTTGTCGATGCTGCGGCATCCTTCGGATGCGCTGTTTTCGCAGTAGCTGACTTCGTTGGCTTCGCAGGTTTGACACGATGTTTGCTGACCCAGCGTCCGTCCTCAGTTTCTACCAAAAGGTCGAATGCTTTTGCTTTGGTGTGCGCCATTGCTTCCACCTGTTCTGTGGTAAGAATGGGAGTACCTTCGATGATGTCAGAGAGTAGGACGCTCATAGAGTCTCCTCATCACCATCAGGTAGAAGCACGATGTTAATGGCTTTGGTTTTCCCACGAAATTCCATGGTGTCAAACTGGACCAACGAGCCTACCGGAAGCATGTTCCGGCCAGTCGGAAAATCGGTGTGATGGGCGAATACTTCGAGGCCATCTATGGCTATAAAAGCGAATCCTTTGTCTTTCAGTACTGCGCAAATACGTCCGATTTTCATTGTGTCGTCCTGTGTTTATGTGTATGTGACTTGTGTTCCCGCCTAAAACGAACGAACCTCGACGAAATAGAGAAAAAGAAAGAAACAACTCCATCTGCATCTCGGCCCAAAAAGAAAAAGGCCAGAACGTTTGCAGCGTCCTGGCCGGTGAAGCATCACCCGAGCGAGTGAAAGTCAATTTTGTGGTGTATCTACATCTGCATTGGCTCAGGTGGCTCACTGCTAGCGGCTGCAAACCGCGATTCGCTCAAAGTGAAGCGAAAATCAAGACTTGGGGGTACTGCTTGGGGTCTGATACGGGGCTTCTGGACGCTGGAACTGCGTAAGGTCTCTGAGCCGACTCGTCGCTCAGTCAGACAATTGAGCGCCGGTCCTTCTAATAGTAAGGGGTACTTTTACGCTCGATTTTTGTCTGCCCGGCTCGCTCCCACCATATCTAACTGATTACACAGGAAATAAAAAATAGAAATAAAATCGATTCTTGACTCAGGCTCCACTTTCTTCATCCATAGAGTCCCAAAACTGGCCTCGGTGCTTCTCCGTGCTGCCGCCGTCCGTCCAGCGTGTCCTGCCCCAGCGCTCGAATGTGTATTGACCATGATGGTATGAATTTCGAATGCTTGCTCCCCCAAAGGCGTCCGTCCATCCTTCGCCATTTTTGGGGGCCGATTTCAGAGCCAGCATGATTTCGGCGTCGGTTGCGCCATCCGTCGTGCCATTGCAGTTGCTGGTATCCAGAGTTCGCGCCAAAAAGGCGTTGACCGACTTGGAGCGAGGCAGAGTCTCCAATCGCATCAAGAAACCGCGAATCACCCGAGCCACTGTGGATTGGGAATACCGGCCTTCGAGTTCGCGAGAACATTCTCGTCCGTTCCACCAACAATCAATCCAAACTGGAATGATGACCTTCTCATCCGGCGACATTGAAGCTTCGAGGCCTGGGCTAGATAGGGCCAGTCTCTGGAGTTCGCGCTTCTGATTCAGTTCTTCGGGTGGCGGAGTTGGATACCGGAATTCCGCGAACCACTCGGCCCTTTGAGAGATTCGATGTTGAATACCTGTGAAGGTTTTTACAATTTCTTCCTGCGTTTTCAAACCCAAAGTGCGTGCCGCCAGGAACAACGCGCGGAGATATTCTCGGCCTCCGTGCGCTTCCACTAATGCGAAGCGTTCCGCCACACACCAACTCCAGGGCTGCCCGGCTTTGTGAATCTTCGGAATGGATGGCTTCATATCCTCGAAGGCCACGCCGTCAAGCAATTGCGCGACCTCGACAGGATGAAAGCGGAACACGAAGATGATTTTCCAAAGTGCCCACTCGGCTGGATTCAGGGTCGGGCCAAACACATCATTCTCATCCAGGTTGAGCATGAGTTGCGCAGCTGTAGGTTCGGCCTGCTGATGACGATTCCGTACGCTGTGCAACCATTTCTGGTCCGACTGAATTTCTTTGAAGAAATGTAGACCTTTAATAGGGTCCGGGTCGGCTTCGAGCGTGGGCAACACCTTCGTCAAAATCTTGGACTGGTGGTACTGCTCTTTCTTTTCTTGTGCAATCTGCCTACGGAAATTCTCTTCAAGCGTGGGAGCAACCTCCACTTGAGTGGTTACGCGCAGTGGTGCAACATTCCGCAGTCGGTTCAACCTTTGCGCCTGCTCTTCCGGCACGGTCAACGGGTTGCGCAGACCAGAACCTCTATCATTGAAAGATTCTTGGTTTTCTTGACCGCCGCGCAGTAAACCCTCGGATTCAACCACCTTCACCTCAACCTTCACTGGTACTTGTGGGCGAGCGTGCAGGGGCTTACCCCATTGCAAATCAGGGTCTCCAAATGGCCTGTCGAGTTTCTTTTTCTTGAGTGGCATGGAATACTCCACCTTTAATTTCAGGTGAGTGTCCATCCGAAGGAGGGAGCTACTCTTGCGGTCTATTTCTCTCCGCTTTTATCGGAAGCGAGACATCCTGTGAGTGCCTCGTGCCGTCCACCACTTAATTCGTGTCAAGGCGAGTGGATATGCCCAAAAACAAACGAAACGTCTAAGCGACCTTCTCTCTGCGCATAACAGCGACAGAAGACTGCTCTTCCAACTGTTCCACAGCCTCAATACCCGCGTCCCGACGCTCCAGTGTGTTGCGAGCGTTGTCTGACATGGCCACAGATAGAGGCAAATAGTGCTTCACAACGGTTTCTAGTGCGTCTCCAAGCCAAGTTGCAATCTGCAGCGGAGTCTCACCCTTCATCAAGGCATCGACCGCGAACGAGCAGCGGAAGCGATGAGGGCGAACATCATCAATTCCCAGGCGCTTGCCCAAACCCTTCATACGAGCATAAAGGCGCTTGCCGTCCACATCGTAGGCATTGCCCTTCTGCGGATTAACAAGGACTGTTTGGCTCTCCAGAGGATTGCGTCGGGTCTTTTCAGCTCGAAGGACCCGGAGTAGCTCGCTGTGAATCGGCATAAAGATGCCCTCATCGTTCTTGCGAGCATCAACGCGAATCATTCCGCCCTTGCCCATGTTCCAGCGAATGTCCGACCAGAGCAATGTAGCCGCATCGCAGCGCCGCAACCCCGTGCGCAGCAACAGTTCAAATGCCAGCAAATCTGTTCCATGCTGGAGGGTGTATGAACGGCCCTCGGAGTCGGTGGATGTTTTCTCACCGGCTGCAGCCCGCAGTTTTGCCAGTTCAAGCCCAGTGAATGGTAGGGTCTTTTCTTCCGGTTTCGCACCTGGTTTGTTTTCTTTCGACATCGGAGGAAACGGATTTTCGATGGGTGCATAACCTAGTTTCGCCCATGCTTTGGAATAGGAATGACTAAAGACCGAACGGAGAATGACTAAATCGAAGCTCAAGCGGTTGGCTTTCTGGCGTGAATTGCTCTTCGACAAAATCGACTTCTTTCTCCACGGCTTGAAATCCTGAATGACGACATCCTCGGTTACGTCCTTCAGAGAAAAGCCGCGCAGGGTCATGAACTCGTCGAAGGCTCTGAGCGATTGCAGATAGTTGGTCTTGGTGGATTCTGTCATCTTCTCGTCCAATATTTTGAAGTCAAGCGTAGCCACGTAGCTGTCACGCAGCTCAGTCCAGGTCGGCTCTTTTTTGATTACGACAGGCACATCCACGTAGTTCACGAGAGCCGCGAAGAATTCGAATGTGCGCCGAGGAAGAGCGTCTTTCAGAAGCAACCACTTTGGAGACTCTGAGCCATCCTCAACAGCCCTTTCAATCCACTTGGCGCGTTCGCCTGCCGTTGCCATACTGTCTGTCCCCAGAGCGAGCCGAAAGCGTTCGGAGCCTGTGTAGCCGTAGAGTCGGTACGTCCGATTACCCGTCTTGCCGTCCTTGTTGGTAACCTCAACTTCCTCGACCTTGAGTTTTTTGAGTAACACGTTAGGCTCCTTCCTTCTGGAGGTATTGTTGAATTGCTCGCTCCACTAACTTTGAGACCGTCGCCCCCGTCTTCTTGGATAGCTTGTCCAATCGTGCCCGGTCTTCCGCCTGGAGATAGGCAACTGTCTTTGTGCGTTTGGTGGTCATAAATAAAGTGTATACTAGTGTGCCCACCTTTGTCAAGCGTTCCTTTTTCACATCTTCACCGTGCGAGCCTTCTCGATACGCTCAACGACATCAGCCGGGACCCTGGTTGCGCTCCGCTTCTCTCCTTCGCCCATATCAAGCACCTTGACGGCAGTGGCGCGCAGAACAGCATAGACCTGGGCACGACTCACCAGCCAACGCTCGCTGAGCTGGGGTATTGTAAAAAAGGCCTGCCGAGCAGAAGCACGCTGACGCTGAGTCTCAACGGCAGTGAGGACAGCGCTTACAGGGAAACCAAATAGGCTGCTGAATTCCTGAATACTTAGGCTGTCGGAGGGTGTTGCTGGAACTGCTTGTGTGGTACGTGACATCGAACCCTCTTAGGGTTTTGGATGTCACGCCTATTGGCGGGACTAAATCTGGGGAGCCCCTGTTCTGACTGGTCTAGCGGGGAGTACGGTTACCGATTCTAGGCTTCCCTGTCCTTCCAGTCGAAGTCGCCTAGCGCACGTACTAGAACCATGCTAGCACACTTCGGTCTTTCTGTCAATCACTTTGATGTCCATCCATGACGCTACTTTTGGCATGTTTTCTGGCAAGTTCTCCAAGCAGAGCCCGTAACTTATAGAAAATGGCGGGTGAAGTCTATAAGCCGGATTCTGTGTGCTGCGTCTCGTTCGCTAACTTGCGTTAGCGGCGATTGGCGCTCCCGGCGGCCGTGTTTTAGACGGGCCAGACTAAACCGACGCAGCGCGATGATCATTCCTCTAGGCCCCGGATCGCTCCGGGACTCAAGCAGCCTACCCGAGGGTCAGAGCGCCGCGCTCTTGCGAACGCGATGCATACGGGCCGGGCCAGCCCTCCCCTCCTATTTGGCCTTGCTCCACGCGGGGTTTTCCGTGCCCCGAGTGTCG